>CAZIXI010000035.1:0-19863 GCA_964543115.1 uncultured bacterium | reverse complement strand
CCACTACTGCGGGATTGAGCTTTGCTCCATCCCGCAGCGCTCTCATCCCCGGGCTTACACCCGGGGTCTTCTCGCGCGGGATGAAATTATAGGCGGCAAAACCAGGAATTGTTGTTGACAAGGGCCGGCAACCAGACTATAATTTTTCCAGCAGCCTTATACGAAGGCAAGGACGAAGGCAAGGAGGACATTTGAAAAAAAATACTAAAAAAAATTGGTTCGCAAAACGCACCGAACAACCAGAAAAGGAGGTAGATATGGTAAGCGTATTTACACGACCGCGGTCCGTTACCGAGGACTTACCGACTGACACGTCGAAAGTTTCTTCCGTAACCTTAGGAGCAGATGTTGAATTTAACGGATCCCTGAACTTTAAAGAAAAACTTTCCATTAACGGTAAATTCGAGGGAGACCTCAATTCCGAAGGCGGAGTTTTAATCGTGGGCCGCGACGCAGAAGTAAAAGCGGATGTCCGGGTGGGCAACCTTATTGCCGAAGGTAGAATCTACGGTAATATTACCGCCAACGACAAAGTCGAGCTCCGCGCCCCTGCACAAATCTTCGGCAATATTGAAGCAAGCCGTTTAAGTATGGAAGAAGGCGTGGTTTTTGTCGGCAACTCTAACGTCAATCCGTCGGAAGTCGAACCGGAAGTCAGCCAGGAAAACAACAAAGCCAAAAAGAGTTACACCGAAGAAGAAGATTCTCTGGAAAACCAAATAACCTTTTAAGCAGCAGAGACTGACGCAAACGACGCAGACTAACACGGACTATAGTATAATTCATCCCGAGACAAATCTGCCTGACTCTGCGTTTCTCTGCTCTATGAATCGTTTATGTTCCCATTATTTAAAAATCGTCCAAAAACACAGATTGTCAGGTGTCCTGTCTGCCTGGAAGAACAGGAGATTGGCAGCTCCACCCTCTCGGCCTATTGTCAGAACTGCCGCAGCCGAATTGATGTCAGCAAGCTAAAAACTGCTGACAAAGAGCAGGCCCCTAAATGGACACCTAAAACAAAAGCGGTCTCCTGCCCTTTTTGCCAGACTATTCAGGAAGTATTAGCAAGTGCTCTTTCTGCCTATTGTAAAAACTGCCAGCAGCGGATATCCTTCCAAAAAGGTGTTTCTACCGGAGGACAAGCAAAAACAGCCGGAGACCCTCAAACGGAAGAAGAGACAAGGGATCCGCTGGAAAAGACAGATTCTCTTTTCACCAATAAAGATATTTCCTGCCCTAACTGCTGCGCCCCGCTGAAGGTGCCGACAACAGCACTTTCCAGTTTTTGTTCCGAGTGCGGCAACAGGATCAATCTGCAAAATTACGAGATTGAAGGCCGGTTTCAGGGTGAGTTAGAAACAAAAGGCAATATCTTTATCGCGGTTAACGGCAATGTGGAAGGCAACATTAATACGGGATCACTTGTCGTCGCCGGACGTTTCGAAGGAGAAATTATTGCCGAGGTGAAAGTAGAGCTGCGTTCTACAGCCAGAATTAACGGAAAAATAATTTCGCCGGCCCTGATTGTCCGAGAAGGAGCCACTTTCATCGGGCATTCCCATGTCGGCACTAAGAATCAGCTTACCCAAAACACTACCGACGCCCCCTCACCCCCTCAACCACAAGCTCTTAACACTTAAATAATCTATACTCTTACAAAAACACATTAAGTTTTTTTTAACGCAGAGAACGCAGAAAAATCGCAAAGGACGCAGAGAATTAATTATATAAATATATTCTTGCGATCTCTGCGAGGGCGAAGCCCCTCAGCGATCTCTGCGTTAAAAGTTTTTGTTCTAGCGAATTCAGATTAGGTGGTATCTATTATTTCGTTCCGGGCGGGTGGTATTGATCACTCATGTCCGGTAAGGGCCCTTCTTGTTCCTGAGTGGTATTTTCATCTTCCGTTTTCTTTTGGGGAGCTCCCGGCGGACGGTATTGATCACTCATATCCGGCAGCGGACTGGTATAAGTCTGCCGCTCTTCTTTTTCCGGAGAAGACCTCTTTGCCTCAGTAGATTCCTGCTCCCCGTAATATCCGATCACATTAAATATTTTTTGTGGAGCGGGTTCTGCTTCACTAACAGTTGTCTCTTCCTCTGCGGCAACAGCAGGCTCCTCGGTTACAACCGGTTTCTCCTCCTCAGGATGAATGTACCTTTCGCGGCGGGTAAAAATCGGACCCTCTTCTTCCCCTAAATCAGTGTATTCTTCTTCCTTGTATTCCGGCTGCTGCGCATTTTGTTCTCTCTGCTTCTTAGCCGTTGAATCTGCCGGATCAGGAGCGGACTCTGACTTCATATTCGCCAAGATTTCTACCGCAACAGTCGTTCCTTCTCCATCAGTTTGAAAAGAATAATTTTTTATTCCAGCCTGTTGCAGCAGGGCCTTGATCCCTGAGCGCAAGTCCTGCTGGTCGATCTTCACGGACTTAATTTTTTCCGGGATTGTGTCCTGATCGTATTGGAACTCCACATCTGCCGCATAATATATTTCATCAAACAAATCAGCGAGAAAGGCATTACTGGCCCGGATAGAAATCTTTCCGTCAATATAATCAACTACCATCTCCTCTTCAGCATATGTTTCCGCTAAAACAGCCGGGGAAAAAAGTGCCGCAACTACTAAGACCAGACATAATCCCGACAGTAATTTAATATTCATCAGTCCTCTAATTCCTTTTTTAGCATCTCCTGCAACTGGCCTTCCACCTGATCCAGTTCCTGCAGGGTTAATCTGGGATCCTCTAAAACATAGGTCTCACCGGTCTCCCGGTCTTCATAAACAAGCTGTTCTTTACCCTGATCGGTTTTCAAGGAAGGTTTCTGCTGAAAACTCTTTTTCCGCAAAAGCATCAATGACAGGATATAGCAAAAACACTGATGAAGACGCTCCGTTGAATCGATCCATTTTTTTAAGAGGCGTTTCGAAACATCTTCTTTTATCGGCTCCTCTTTCACCTGTACCGGCTTGGATTTATACCGCCCTTGCCAATATGAATATTTTTCAACAGACTTCACTTCTATCTCTTCCCAGCATTGAGCGCAATAATCTTCTCTCTGCGGGCCATCGACGGCTAAAGACAACCGGCAATGATAATGATTATCGTCTTCAAACTCCTTACTGCATTTTGCACACTTAGTACTGCATCCTGCTATATTCCAACTCATTTCTCCATCCCCTATTTAACCGTTAACGCATTATTGTCATTGATTTCTGCCTGCTGATCACCGGCAGCAGTTCCGCCTCCCGGTCCGACAATAACCTGCGTATACCAATCATCCCGAAAATACTTATTCGCCACGTGTTTTACATCTTTGGCCGTCACCGCGGCAATCTTCTTCAAATAACGCTGGTAATAGTTATATCCCAAACCGTACAACTCATCCAGGGCAGCCTCCAGGGAAAGGCCGCTGGCACTCTCCCATTGCTGCTGCAGACTAGTTATAATACCGTTCTTTACCCTGTTCAACTCTTCCTGCCCGATCCCGTCGGTCTTTAGACGGTCAATCTCTTTCTTCAGGAGACCAACAGCCCTTTCCGCCTCGGCCGGAGCGGTAGTGGCATAAAACATAAACAAACCCGGCTCCCGGCCGACAAAATTCAGCGCCCCGACGCTGTAGGAAAGCGCCTCATCTTCTCTAATTGCCTGAAAGAGGCGGCCGGCCATCCCGGAAAAAAGCTTTTCAATAATCTCCAGCGCCAGCCTATCTTCAAGATAAAATGTCGTTCCCGGATAGGCAAGAAGGACAATGGAATCTTTTGTTGCCAGCTGACCCATCTTCTCGTTTATCTCCGGCTGGACGGCAGGAAAATCTTTCTTCGACTCAAATATCCGGACGGGTAAACTGCCAAACACCCTTTCCGTCTGCTCCTTTATTGATTGTTCATCCAGCTCACCAAAAATCGCCAACACCATATTCGCGGGCACAAGAAACTTTTCTTTAAAATCAACTATCTCCTTTTCGGTAATACCGGCAACTGACTCAGCGGTCCCTAAAATAGGATTGCTGTACGGGTGAAGACCATAAAAAGTACCTTTAGCCAGTTTAAACGTATAGCTATAGGGCATTTCCTCTTCCTGTTTTATCTGGGCAAGTTGAATCTGGCGCACCAATTCCATCTTCTCTTTGGTTAACGGCAGTGACAGAATCAATTCTTTAGCCACATCGAGCGCAAGTTCAACATCCTCTTTCAGGACCTGAATGCTAAAACCGAAACTATTATTGCCGCTGTAAGCAGAAATACCCCCACCGCATTCTTCTATTTTTTTTACTAACCGGGGGTTCACCTGCAGCCAAAGCTGACTGTAAAACCGGCTCAATCCCGGCACCGGCTCATCTAACAAACCGCCCAGCGCCACCAGGCGCATGGTCACTAACGGCAAACTATTATCCGTTCTCAACAGAATTCGCAAACCATTTTTCAGTTTGTCCTCTGAAATAACCGGTACTGACTTCTCTTTTCCCTGCTTATCTTTTTCCACGATGGGCGTTTCCGGCTCTAACATACAGAAAGTAAACAACTCCTTATTAAAATACTTCCGCGCCGCATGGCGCAGATCTTCTCTGGTCACCTTATTGATTCCCCTTAGATATGTAACGGTAAATTCCGGATTTCTGGCATAAATCTCGTTTGTCGCCAAATCATAGGCCTTGCCGCTAATAGTTTCCAGCCCGGCAAGGTAGCTTCTTTCAATCCGCTTTTTGGCCTTCCGTAATTCTTCTTCACTAACCAATTGAAACCGTAATTGATAGAGTTCCTTAAGCAGAACCTTAAGTACTTTCCCCCATTGCCCGATTCTCAAATCAGCGCTTACCCCCCAAATACCTGTCTGGGTGGGTGTATAGGACCAGGCACTGACAGAAGTTACCCAGCCTAACTGATCACGCAGTTTCCTGACGATCCGGGAATCTTTTCCTTTACCAAAGATCTCCGCCAGGACATCCATGGCAAACATATCCGGGGATGAAATTGCCGGGCCGTAAAAACCAGCTACAAAATAAGGTTGGGCAATTTTTCGCGGGAATAGTTTACGCGTAGGACCCCGCACAGCCGGCGCTGAAGGTATCAAAACGGGCATGAAACTGGTTGCCGGTAAAGTGCTCCACATCTCGTTAATAAACGGCTTTACGACCGCGGGTTGAAAATCACCTGCCATTACCAGAACAATATTTTGGGGAATATAATTCGAATAATAATAATCCATGACCATATTGCGGTCAAGTTTATCAAAAATAAGCCGGTAGCCAATAATCGGTTCCCCATAAGGATGGCCCTGGAAAGCGGTTTCCCTGATACTCTGGGCCAGATATTTATGGTGATTATCATTTATTGAAGCCATTTCATGATGAATGACTTTCTTCTCTTTTACCAGTTCCTTTTCAGGAAATTCTGCCTTGACGATAACAGCATGCACCAACTCCAGGGTTTGCTCTAAATTATCCTTGGGCACGGTAACCGTAAACCCGGTATACTCCTTAGAAGTAAAGGCATTCAACTCACCTCCCAGTTCCTGAAATCGGCGGGATAAGGCAACTGAAGCCTGCGCTTCCGATCCTTTAAAAACCATATGCTCAATCAGATGGCTAATGCCGGAGCCCAGGAAATCTCCTTCATAAGCGCTGCCGCTACGAATCCAAATCTGGATAGTCACCAACTCGATGGAATGGTCAGGTTCTAAGATTACGGTAAACTGATTGGGTAATTTATACTTTTCTACGGCAGAATGATAACCACTGGCAAGAACAAAAGTAGATAAACAGGGCAACGTAAAGATTAATGCACAAAGAATCAATAATCGCGGTTTGTTTATAGGCATGGCAGCCGGTAAAATTAACCCCACACCGGCAGTCTGCCGGTGTGGGGGTTCGGAAGGTGTGTTAAGATTTCTTTTTCTCTTTTTTATCTTTCTTTTTCTGTTTCTTTTCTTCTACAGGCGCGGGTTCTAACCCAATAAGTTCAAGAATGGCCATCTGGGCATTATCTCCCGCACGCATTCCGGTTTTGGCTATTCTGGCATAGCCGCCGCTGCGTTCACTCAGTTCAGGCGCAACTTCCGTAAATAGTTTTCCGACCAATGTACGATCTTTAAGCACGGCATACGCCAAACGGCGATCATGCAGGGTCCCGCGTTTTCCCCAGGTGATAAGCTTATCCAGTAGAGGAACAACTGCGCGTGCCTTAGGCAAGGTCGTCTGAATCCTTTTGTGATTGATCACACTGGCCACCATATTATTCAACATGGCCTTACGATGACTTGTCATTCTTCCCAGCTTTATTGTTTTCTTTCTATGTCTCATAACTTATCCTTATTATAATTCAATACTCGGCTTTTCTTCCTTTTCAACCTGAGCGACATCATCCATATTCATCCCCAGACTAAGGCCCAAACCATTGAGGACCTTTTTAATCTCATTTAAAGACTTTTTCCCAAAATTCCTGTACTTGAGCATTTCCGCTTCCGTTCTGCTTACCAAATCCCCGATTGTTTTAATGTTAGCACTCTTGATGCAATTAGAAGAACGAACCGAAAGCTCAATTTCATCGATGCTGGTATTAATTAATTTTTTCAAGCGGTTCTCTTCCTTGGGTTTCGATTCTTCTACTTCAAACGTTATCTCTGTTTTGCCAAAGTCGACAAATGGATTAAGATGTTCCCGCAGAACAGCAGAGCACTGCGTCAGCGCATCACTCGGTGATATCCGGCCATCAGTCCATATCTCCAGGATAAGTTTGTCATAATCCGTACGCTGACCGACACGGGTATTCTCCACATGATAATTCACCTTTGAAATCGGTGAAAAAATAGAATCAATAGGAATTGTACCGATAGGCTGATCGGCCTCCTTATTATCTTCCGCCGGCCGGTAACCGCGGCCGATCTTCACTTCAAGTTCCATTTCCAGATTAATTTTTTTATCCAAAGTCGCTATGTGCATATCCGGATTAACAATCTCCACAACACTATCCGGAGTAATATCACCGGCCGTAACCTTTCCCTTCTTCTCAACCTTGAGAATAAGCTTACGCGGCTCACGGGTCAGCAACCGTAATTTCAACTTTTTTATATTAAGTATAATTTCGGTTACGTCTTCAACAACGCCGGGAATAGTGGAAAAAGCGTGCAATACACCTTCAACCTTAATGGAAGTCACCGCCGCTCCCTCAATAGAGGAGAGCAGTACTCTTCTTAATCCGTTGCCTACTGTAATACCATACCCGCGTTCAAAAGGCTCGGCAATAAACTTATCGTAATTATCTGCTGACGATGCCGCATCCTTAACAACCCCTTTGGGCATCTCTAAGCGACCTAATATAATCCCCATAAAACTCCTCCTTTTAAACGCGAGTGTTATTTAGAATACAGTTCGACAATCAGATGTTCATCTACGGGAATATTCACATCTGCCCGTTTAGGCATACGCAATATCTTTCCTCTCTGATTATCTTTATCCAGCTGGATCCATTCAGGAATCAGGCGGCTGGAGGTTATTTCTAAATTGTTAGCGATAGCCTTCTTAATCTTATCTTTGCCCTTAACCATGAGCACATCCCCTTCCTTTAGCAGATAAGAGGGAATATCAACCTTCTTACCATTAATCAGCACATGGCCATGGCGGACGAATTGACGCGCAGACTGTCGGCCAGTACAAAACCCCATCCGAAAAGTTACGTTATCGAGCCTTGTTTCTAAGAGTTGCAGGAGATTGTGCCCGGTAACACCTTTTTTCCTGCTGGCCTTTTTAAAATACAGCCCGAACTGATGTTCCCGCACTCCGTAGATCCTGCGTAATTTCTGTTTCTCGCGAAGCTGCATTCCATACTCAGAAAGCTTAGAACGCCGCTTACCATGTTGACCAGGGGCAAAATTACGCCGTTCCAGGGTACACTTGGCTGAATCACATTTGGTCCCTTTTAAATAGAGTTTAGTCCCCTCACGACGACATAATTTACACAATGTATCTCTGTATCTTGGCATATTTCCTCCATGTTCCAATTTTAGATTTTAGATTTCAGATTGCGGATTTTAAAATCTGAAATCCAAAATCTGAAATCCGCAATTGTTAATCAGACTCTTCTTCTTTTAGGCGGCCGGCACCCATTATGCGGTACGGGGGTGACATCACGAATATGAGTAATATTCAAGCCGATAGCCTGCAAAGCCCTGATTGCCGATTCCCTTCCGGCACCCGGACCTTTTACAAACACCTTAAGTTCGCGCATTCCATTGTCCATTGCTTCTTTGCCGCACTGTTGAGCTATCTTTTGAGCGGCGAAAGCAGTACTTTTGCGCGCTCCCTTATAGCCCAGCTTTCCGGCATTAGACCAGGCAACAACATTCCCTTGTAAATCCGTTATAGTAACTAAGGTATTATTAAAAGTAGCCTGAATATGAGCAATCCCAACGGGCACCTGACGGGTTATTTTGCGCTTCGCTTTCTTGGAACCTTGTTTGACCATTACTTACCTCCTGAAATAACTATCATTTCCACAGCAGAGCTAACCAAGGAACAGATTATCCTCCCGGCTTAAGCATGCTCCCTTTGCGTTTAACTCCTACAGTCTTGCGCGGCCCCTTGCGTGTACGGGCATTAGTTCTGGTTCGCTGTCCGCGCACAGGCAAACCCCGGCGATGTCGAAAGCCGCGAAAAGAACCGATTCCGATCAGACGTTTAACGTCCTGCGTAGTTTCCCGGCGCAAATCCCCTTCCACCTTATACTCTCTGGAAATACACGCCGCTATCTTACTGACCTGTTCATCGCTCAAATCCTTCGCCCGCATGCCGGGATCGACACCGACTTCATTAAGTATTTCCCGGGCACTGGTCAACCCGATACCATATATGTACTGCAAAGAGGCCTCTATCCTTTTCTCTTTTGGAATATCAACTCCAACAATCCTGGGCATACCTTCTCTCCTTTGATAACGCAAATAGCAGCGTTCTAGCCTTGACGTTGTTTGTGCCGGGGATTAGAACAAATAACTCGTTTAACCCCTTTCCTTTTCACTATCCGACACTTTTCACATAATCTTTTAATTGATGCCTTTACCTTCATTTTTTACCTTATCTTAACCGATAAACGATTCTTCCCTTAGTTAAATCATAAGGAGATAATTCCACCGATACTTTATCCCCCGGTAATATTTTTACAAAATGTAATCTTAATTTGCCTGATATATGGCAAAGAATAATATGCCCGTTTTCAAGTTCGACACGAAACATTGTGTTGGGAAGCAGCTCCCTGACCACCCCATCAACTTTTACCGCATCTTTTCTCGGCATAATAAATCGCTCCGCAGCACATCCTATTTCGTTAATATATCCGGTCCGTTTTCTGTAATCGCTATTGTATGCTCAAAATGAGCAGAATTTTTTCTATCCTTTGTCCTTACTGTCCAGCCGTCCCTGTCCACCACAACCTTATAGGTACCGCAATTGATCATTGGTTCAATTGCCAGAACCATACCGGACTTCAGTAACGGCCCCTTATGCGGGCTGCCAAAATTAGGTATCTGCGGCTCCTCGTGCATTTGGGTGCCGATCCCGTGACCGACAAAATCACGGACAACTGAAAACCCTTCGCCTTCGACAAAAGACTGAACGGCATGTGAAACATCACCCAGCCGGTTACCTTCCCGGGCCTTATTAATAGCATGTGCAAGTGACCGGGCAGTTACCTGAATCAGCCTGGCCGCTTCCGCTTCGATATTCCCCACGGTAAAAGTTGCGGCAGTGTCTCCATAGTAGCCATCCTTCACAATGCCCACATCAATCGAAACAAGATCACCATTCTTAAGCGCCCGTGTCCCCGGAATGCCGTGAACGACGATATCGTTAACAGAAACACAAATATTGGCTGGATATCCGTGATAACCCTTAAAAGCTGACCGACAGCCTGTTTCATTCATCAAACTAACGGCTAGACGATCAAGCTCCCCGGTTACCATTCCCGGCTTTATGCGTTTACCCAACTCCGCCAAGATAGCGCCGGCGATCTTTCCACTTTGCCGCATCTTCTCAATCTCAGTGGCTGATCTCAATATTATCATTGCCGCACTATTGCCTGACGGTCTGGATAATCTGCCGAACAAGAACAAATGTTTCGTCTTTAGAAAGATCACTATTTACGGTCGCCAAGATACCTTTTTGGCGATAATATTCTATCAATTCCGCCGTCTGCTGTTCGTAAACATGCAAACGATTCTGAATCGTTGCCGACATATCATCCGGCCGTTGATATAATTGGCCGCCGCAACGATCACAGATCCCTGTTTTCTTCGGCGGCAAATTAACCAAATGATAACCGGTACCGCAATCCTTACAAATCCGCCTGACGCTCAGCCTTATAACAATTATCTCTTCTGTGGCATCAAGATAAAAAACCTTATCAATATCAATACCTAATCTACTGAGCTGTTCGTCGAGTATTTTTGCCTGATTCAAGGTCCGGGGAAATCCGTCTAAAATAAATCCTTTCTCTTTCCCCAACTCATTTATCTTTTGGACAACGACTTCCACGACAATATCATCGGGTACAAGCCCGCCGCTATCCACATACTCTTTTATCTTTAAACCAAGCTGCGTTTTTTCTTTGATATGTTTGCGAAAAATATCGCCGGAAGATATATGCTCTAAACCCCAGGTCTCGACAAACAATTCCGCCTGAGTTCCTTTCCCCGCACCAGGAGGCCCCAGCAATATTACTCTCATTATCTTCCTTTAAAGCGTTTGCCTTTACGAAGAAAACCCTCGTAATTACGCATGACCAGATGTGACTCTATTTGACGGATAGTTTCCAGCATAACACCGACAACGATCAACATTCCCGTACCGCCAAAAAACTGGGTAATCAAGTAAGGAAGACCGAACCAATTACCGATGATAGAGGGAAATACCGCAACCGTCGCCAGAAAAATACCGCCGGCCAGGGTGATCCTGGTCATTGTATAATCTAGGAATTGAGCGGTAGCCTGTCCCGGACGCACTCCCGGAATAAAGGCTCCGTTACGTTTCATATCCTCTGCCCATTGAATGGGATTAAATTGTGTCGCCGTCCAGAAATAACAAAAGAAAACAATCATTAACACATAAACCACGCTATAGACTAATTTCCCGGGATAAAGCATACTGCTTATCTTCTGCAAAAAAAGATTACCGGGCATAAATCCCCCGATCGTCGCCGGAAACATCAATAAACTGGAGGCAAAAATGATCGGCAGCACGCCGCCAAAATTAACCTTCAAAGGAATAAATGTGCTTTGTCCGCCGTAGACCTTACGGCCCACGACCCGTTTAGCGTACTGAACAGGAATCTTACGCTGCCCAACAGTAAGCTGAATAATCGCCGCGATCACCGCCACCAGAATTCCAAGCATAATCAGCAAGACAATTGGATGCCTGGTCACGCCCACCTCCCGGCCAAAAAAAGTTGTATACGTAAATCCGACAGCCATCGGCAACCGGGAAATAATACCCACACTAATAATCAATGAAATACCGTTACCCACTCCCCGCTCGGTAATCTGCTCTCCTAACCACATAATAAATGTAGTACCCGCTGCCAGGGTAATCATCGTTAACACCCTGAACGGCCAGCCGGGATAAGCTACAATCACCCGCCCGTTAAACCGGGCAGGATTTTCCAGCCAGAGACTGATAAAAAAGGCCTGAAAGAGGGCCAGCACAACAGTTCCGTATCTGGTAAACTGATTAATCTTCCGGTAACCGGCCTGCCCTTCTTTTGAGAGTTTTTCCAGATAAGGAATTACTGCCGTCAACAGCTGCAAAATAATAGAAGCGCTGATATAAGGCATAATCCCCAAAGCAAAAATCGTACATCTATTCATCGCTCCACCGGTGAACAAATTCATTAGACCAAACAGATTGTTCCCCTGGCGGTTGGTCAATTCCTTAAAAAACATTGCCAATTGATTACCATCAATGCCCGGAGTAGGTATATAAGATCCCATCCGGAAGACAAAGAGCAAACCCAGCGTAAAAAACAAACGTTTCCTTAATTCCGGTATTTTAAATATATTAGCAAACTGCGCGAGCATCTATTCTTCCTTCCCCTTTTCGCCGCTCTTATTAGTCAGTTCCTTGTTTTGCTTTGGGCTGCCAGAACTGGATTTTATAGATTTTTTTCTAAAAGGCACTTCTTCTACGCTGCCGCCGGCCTTAGTAATCTTTTCCCGTGCCGATTGCCTGAATTTATGGGCAACAATTTTATTCTTACCTTTAAACTCACCGTTACCAAGAATCTTGATCGGAATGCCTTTATCGGCCATGCCCGATTTATACAGGAGTTCAGGAACTACCTCATTTTCTTTAGAAAATTTATTCAATGAATCCACGTTAATAATAGCGTAATCTCTTCGAAAAATATTTGTGAACCCTTTTTTGGGAATCCTTCGATAAAGAGGCATCTGACCGCCTTCATAGCCCAGCTTCTTACCGCTGCCCGCGCGCGCCAATTGCCCTTTATGCCCCCGGCAGGAGGTCTTACCATGACCGGAACCCGGTCCCCGGCCCACTACTTTAGCCTTCTTCCTGGCACCCGGTGTATTCTTCAATTCATTTAACTTCATTTAAATATCTCCTCTAACACCGGCGAGCCTGGCCCTGCGTACCGCCTGCGGATCCTGTAATGACTGCAAACCAGCCAGAGTTGCTTTCACAACATTAATCGGGCTGGAAGATCCCATGGACTTAGTTAAAATATCCTTAACTCCGGCCAGCTCCACTACTGCCCGTACGCCTCCGCCGGCAATAATTCCCGTTCCCGGAGCGGCAGGCTTCAACATTACCCGCCCGGAAGCGAATCTACCCAAAACGGCATAGGGAATCGTATTATCCCTTAAAAATACCGCTACCAGGCTCTTCCTTGCCGACTCATTCGCCTTGCGAATTGCCTCAGGAACCTCATTGGCCTTCCCAAAACCATAGCCCACCTGGCCTTTTCCATCACCGACAACAACAAGCGCGCTAAAACTGAAACGGCGGCCACCTTTAACAACCTTGGCACACCTGTTAATAAAAACCACTTTTTCCTTCAGCTGCTCTTTGTCCCCATCCACAACAGGCGGTTTCTGGCGACGAAAATTACCCCGTGATCTTCCCTTATCAATTTTAGGTTTTACCTCTTTGGCCAATGTATCCTCCTTGTCAAACGCGTATACATCGCGTCTTAGAACTGTAATCCTTTTTTCCGGGCGGCATCCGCTAACTCCTTAACCCGGCCGTGATACCTGTATCCCCCTCTATCAAAAACTACCTTCTTAATTCCTTTAGCAATCGCTTTATCCGCCACAATTTCCCCCAGGGTCGCCGCCGTTTTCTTATTATTTTTCTTTTCAGCATATTTCTCGCGAAAATCTTTCCCCTGAGAAGAACAAGACAGCAAACTCTGCCCGTTAAGGTCATCAATAAGCTGTATATACATATGTTTAAGGCTGCGGTGAAAACTTATCCGCGGGCGCTCTTGTGTTCCGACAACTTTCTGCCTCAACCGTTGATGTCTTTTCTTCCGGGCTACTTTGCTATCTCTAATTTTCATAATTCACCTGTTATTTAGTCGCGCCTTTGCCGCCGACAGCCTTACCGGCCTTCCGGCGCACATATTCATCTTTATACCTGATACCCTTTCCTTTGTATGGTTCCGGCGGGTAATATCTGCGAATCTCCGCGGCCACTTCACCCACCAGCTGTTTATCAATGCCCTTAACATTTATTTTTGTATTATCGGCTACCGCTACGTTGATCCCTTCCGGCACGGGAAATTTTACCGGATGAGAAAAGCCCAATTGCAGAACAAGACTCTTGCCTTCCATTTTTGCCCGGTAACCGACTCCGATAATCTGGAGATCCTTTTCAAATCCTTTCGTAACGCCAATAACCATATTACTCAATAATCTCTGGTACAGCCCATGCAGGGCCTTTTCCCGGGCGGTATCTCCCCGGCGGGTTACCCGCAATTTGTTCTCTTCTGTTTTCGGGGTAATCTCCGGCCGAACATGCTGTTCCAGTTTCCCTAAAGGTCCCTGGATAGCAACACGCCCATCCTTAATCTCTACTTTAACCCCGCTCGGAATCTCAATCGGTATTTTACCTATCCGTGACATCTCTACTCCTTATTAATATATTTCAAAATCCTTGCCTTACCAAATATAACAGAGCAACTCACCGCCAACCTTTTGCTGCCGGCATTGATCGTCTGTAAGAATTCCCTGAGACGTACTGATAAGCGCGACCCCCAATCCTCCATATACCTTCGGCACTTCAGTAACTCCCACATAACGCCTTAAGCCCGGGCGGCTGATTTGTTTAATATTGGTAATTACGCCTTTTCTTCCGCTTTTTTCATTCTTGGTATATTTGAGCTTAGCCCGAATAAAACCGCGCTGATTATCTTCAAGTACCTTATAGGTCTCCAGAAAACCTTCCCGCTTAAGTATATCGACAATAGCCTTTTTCATGTTCGAAGAAGGAATATCCACAACTTCCTTCCCCACACGACTGGCATTACGAATCCTTGTATACATATCCGCTAAGGGATCCATCATACTCATATTTACCTCACTTCACTCCTGTATCCAGGCGCAATTCGCCAAAATGCGGGATTACCCTAATCAACAATCCCTGAAAAAATAACCATCAACCAGGATCTACCAGCTGGCCTTAGTCACGCCGGGGATCTGCCCCTTCAGAGCCAATTCCCGGAAACAAATTCGGCACAAATGAAATTTCCTTAGATATGCCCGCCGCCGGCCGCAACGCTGGCAACGGCAATAGGCACGCACTTTAAATTTTGGCTTTTTTTGACATTTCTCGACAAGACACTTCTTAGCCATTACTTATCAATCTCCACTTTTCCCCGCCCTTATCCGAACCGCCAAACAATCCATCACAACATGAATGGTTTCCGGATCAAATCTCCCAATCGGGCCTGCCGCCCGAGCGGAAACGGCGGGATTATGCTATTCTTCCTGCGTAGTGCGGACAAAAGGAAATCCGAAACAATCCAACAGCCCCTTGGCCTTTTCTTTATTGCTCGCACTGGTAACAATCGTAATATCCATTCCCTGGGTACGCTTAATCTTATCCAGGTCCAATTCCGGAAACACGGTCTGTTCATCCAGACCAAAAGAATAATTTCCGTTATTGTCAAAACTATTTGCCGGAAAACCCCGGAAATCCCTCATCCGGGGAACAACCACAGAAATAAACCGGTCAAGGAATTCATACATTCGCTTACCCCGCAGTGTCACCTTGCAGCCAATCGGTATATTAGCCCGAATTTTAAAGCCTGCTATACTTTTGCGGCTTTTGGTAATAATCGGCCGTTGCCCGGCAATCATGGCCAATTCGCTGCTGGCATCATCCAGAAGCTTACCGGGCCGCATCCCCCACTCCCATATTAAGAACAATTTTCTTCAACCGGGGCACTTGTAAGGGATTTTTAAGGTTAAAATCCTTCTGCATCCGCGGAACAATTTCATTTTTGTATCTTTCTGCTAATCTTGCCATACTAAACACCTTCTATTTTCTAGTTACTAATCACTAATCACTGGTTTTCTATACTTCCAACTCACATTTCTTACAGTATCTCATTCTTGTACCATCGGGCAGCCGTTTAATCCCCAACCGGACCCCGCGCCCGCACTTGCCGCAATAAAGCATCACGTTAGCAACAGCAATCGAACTTTCTCTATCGATAATGCCGCCCTGCTGCATATCCCGATTCGGCCGGACATGACGTTTAAGCATATTTACCCCGCTGACAATCAGCCTGTTCCGCTTCGGCATAACCCGCATCACCTTGCCCGTCTTGCCTTTATCCTTTCCGGCAACAACAACTACTTTATCATCTTTACGAATTTTAATTTTCATCCCTTTTTCACTCTCCAGGCAAAATTAGACTACTTCCGGGGCCAGAGAAAGAATCTTAGTAAAATTCTTCTCCCGCAATTCCCTGGCAACAGGACCGAACACCCGTGTCCCCCGCGGATTCAGGTTATCATCAATAACAACTACAGCATTATGGTCAAACTTTATATAGGAACCGTCATCCCGCCGGATTTGCCTTTTAGTCCTAACTACGACAGCCTTAACTACTTCTCCTTTTTTAACCATCCCCTCAGGAATAGCGGTCTTAACCGCCGCAACAATAATATCCCCAAGACTCGCGTATCTTTTTCGGGATCCGCCAAGCACCTTAATACAGGAAACCGTTCGAGCTCCGGTATTATCTGCCACACCTAACTGCGTCAACATCTGAATCATAACAAATTAATCTCCTGATTATTTTTCCATCTCGGCGGCTGCTGCTTCTTCAGCGGCTAACTCGCGCTCCTTGGTCTTTCTGATAATTCTCGTTATCCGCCAGCGTTTGTCCTTACTAAGCGGTCTGGTCTCCATAATTTCTACCCAATCACCCCTGCGGGCATTATTCTCAGGATTATCAGCCTTAAATTTTTTGGCCATTTTAACGACCTTGCGATAAAGAGGATGAGGAAGCCTTCGTTCGACAACAACAACGGCTGTCTTATCCATTTTATCACCAACTACCCTGCCTTTTCTTACCTTTCTCTTACCTCGCTGCTGCATTTTTATTACTCCTTTTAATGCCATAGGGCTCTAATTGCTTAGCTCCTGGCTTCGCGCTCACGTTGATTAAGGATAGTCTTTATCCTGGCAATCGACTTACGCACTTCACTATAATGATGAGGTCTTTCAATCTGTCCAATTGACCGGCGGCTTCTGAGATTGAACATCTCCTCCTGAAGCTCCCGCAATTGCTGTTTCAATTCATCCGTACTCTTATCCCGTAATTCACCGATTTTTATTGCCATAAGGCACCTCTAGTTAAACTATATTCGCCAGACAAACTTAGTTCTTAATGATAATTTGGCTGCCGCTAAACGCAGCGATTCCCGGGCCAGAGCTTCGGGAATCCCGGCTAACTCAAACAATATCCGTCCCGGTTTAACCGGCGCCACCCAGCCAACCGGAGCTCCCTTTCCTTTACCCATTCTGGTTTCCGCCGGCTTTGCCGTAATTGGTTTATCGGGAAAAACACAAATCCACATCTTACCCCGGCGTTTCATGTGCCTGGTAAAAGCTACCCGGGCCGCTTCAATTTGAATATTAGATATCCAGCCCCCTTCTAAGGCCTGTAATCCAAATTCACCAAAAGTCACCCGCGTTCCGCTGGTCGCGTATCCGCGTATTCTTCCCTTATGGGCTTTACGATACTTAACTCTTTTAGGCATCAAAGGCATAATCAATTACCCCGTATTATTATGATTTTCCCGGTTCTTTCTTCTCTGGCACAGCTGTTTTTTCCTCTTCCTTAGCCACTACCACTTCTTGTTTTTGTTCAGGATAAATATCTCCCTTATAGATCCACGCTTTAACCCCAATAGTCCCATAAGTGGTACTCGCAATAGCAAAACCATAATCTATATCCGCTCTAATCGTCTGTAAGGGGACACTGCCTTCATGATATTTCTCTTTCCGGGCAATCTCTGCTCCCCCCAAACGTCCGCTTATCAATATCTTAATACCCTTTGCCCCTAACATCATTGACTGTTGAATTGCCCTCTTCATAGCTCTCCGGTAGGCCACACGTCTTACCAGCTGCAGGGCGATATTTTCACTTACCAGTTGGGCATCCAATTCCGGTACTTTTACCTCTTCAATATCAATAAAAAGTTCTTTATTGGTAAAGTTGGCTACTTCTTCTTTCAGCCGGTCGATAGCCTCCCCCCTGCGCCCGATAATGATTCCGGGGCGAGCGGCATGAATCACAATACGCATCCGGTCCAAAGATTTTTCAATAACGATTTTTGAAACAGCCGCGAAATTAAGCTTATTTTTAATATATTTACGAATTTTTAAATCTTCCCCCAGAAAACGCCCAAAATCCTTCTTTTCCGCGAACCATTTCGATCGCCAATCCTGATTAATGCCTACCCTGAATCCAATCGGATTTACTTTCTGTCCCACTATTCACCTCGCAAATTAATTCTTAGTTTTTCCCTTAGTCTTCTTTGCCGGAGATTTACGTTTAACTGCCTCTTTTTCTTTAGGCTCTTGGGCCTTGGTTTTCCGCTTAAACAACCGGCGCCGTTTAGTCTCTTCTTTTTGTTCGCTGGCTGGCTGCGGCTTTGCCCCGGCGGTCTCATCAGACAGAATTAACGTAATATGGCTTGTCGGCCGCTTAATCACAGTCGCCCGGCCCATAGCCCTCGACAAATATCTTTTATAGACAGGACCGCCGTCAACCAGTGCCGTTTTAATCCAGAGATTATTAACCTCGACTTCCTTCTGCTGCGCGTTAGCGATAGCTGATTTGAGCGTCTTCGCCACCACCCCGGCTGCCTTCTTATTCATAACATTCAACATTTGCAAAGAAGACGATGCTCTCTGTCCCCTGATTAGGTCCACTACCAATCTCGTTTTTCTCGGCGAAATCCTTACAAATCTGCTTACTGCTCTGGTTTCCATATCATTTTCCCTTTAAATGCAAAACTATGTCTTATCCAGTGACACTTCAGTATGAGACCCATGCTTCCGAAATATTCTAGTGGGTGAAAACTCACCCAGTTTATGACCAACCATACTCTCCGTCACATAAACCGGCAGGAACTTTTTCCCGTTATGAACCGCAAACGTTACTCCGACAAACTCCGGGATAATCACCGTCCGCCGGGACCAGGTCTTTATTGCCTGGCGGCTGCCGGACCTGCTTGCCCGCTGAACCTTTTTCAGTAATTTCTGATCCACATAAGGACCTTTAGCAATTGAACGCAAATTACTCCTCCTTGAATACTACTTCTCAGATTAAAAACTTAGGACTTAGCCTTGCCTTTTCGCGGTTTTAAAACGAATTTACTGGTTTTCTTCTTACGCCGTGTCTTAAATCCCTTGGCCGGCATACCCCAGGGGGAACAGGGATTTCGGCCCCCCGAAGATTTTCCTTCACCGCCGCCCATCGGGTGATCAACCGGATTCATGGCCACACCACGCACCCGGGGATTTCGCCCCAGCCAACGTGACCTTCCGGCCTTACCAAGAGAAATACTTCCATGTTCAATATTCCCTATCTGCCCAATAGTTGCCCGGCAATCCAGGGACACAAGCCGAATTTCACCGGAAGGAAGCTTAATATGAGCATAGCCTCCTTCTTTGGAAATTATCTGAGCGCCATTACCGGCAGAACGCACTAAAACACCGCCTCTACCCTTAAATAACTCAATATTATGAATAGTAACACCTATCGGAATATCTTTAAGAAATAAACTGTTACCCGTCTCCACTTCGGCTTTGTCTCCGGAAAGAACCTTCTGCCCGACGACTAAACCCTGAGGAGCAATAATATATCTTTTTTCCCCGTCAACATAGTGCAGCAGGGCCAACCGGGCACTGCGGTTAGGATCATATTCTATCGCCGCTACTTTTGCGGGAATATTAACTTTATCCCGTTTGAAATCAACCATCCGATAAATCTTCCGATGACCGCCGCCCCGGTAACGGGAAGTAATTCGTCCCTGGGAGTTACGGCCGCCTGAACGACTCATCCGTTTACTAAGGCTTTTCTCCGGTTTTTTGTCTGTTAAACCCTTAAAATCATAACCGGTCATCCAGCGCCGTGAAGCGGTAGTGGGTTTGTATACTTTAATTGCCATATTGACCTCTATTATTTAATTTCAATTACTTCACCCTTTTTCAGGGTAACGATAGCCTTCTTCCAATCCGCCCGTTTGCCTTCAGCCATGCGAACACGCCGCTTCTTGCCGAGCATATTCATGGTATTAACTTTCACGACATCCACCTTATATATTTCTTTAACCGCGTG
>CAZIXI010000034.1:0-20058 GCA_964543115.1 uncultured bacterium | reverse complement strand
GTGATAAGGCCAAGGCGGAAGGCGCGTTAACCGGAGCCATGGGTAAATTCTTTCTGGTCGTGGAAAACTATCCGGACCTAAAGGCCAATCAGAACTTTCTTGCCCTGCAGGAAGAGCTCACTTCCACTGAAAACAAAATCGCCTTTGCCCGCCAGGGATATAATGATCAGGTACTTTTCTTCAATAACAAGATCCAGGTATTCCCTTCCAACATCGTTGCCGGCATGTTCGGCTTCAAGACTGAGGAATTTTTTGAGATCGAAGACAAGGCCCAGCGGGAAGTACCGAAAGTACAGTTTTAGTGTGAAATAGTCGGGGCGGACCTCTGTGTCCACCCGCCATTCAATGTGTTATTTTGATCTGATAATTGTTCCGGGACGACACGGAGGTCGTCCCCTACTGCAAAAACGCGTCCAGGCGAGGAATTAGCTTTATGTTAATGTGGGAATTGATTCAGGCCAATAAACGGAAATCCTTGATCCTTTTTTTCTGTATGGGGATCTGTCTGCTGCTTCTCGGTTATATTGTTGCCGCGGCCTATCACAGGCAGGCAGGGGTATTCGGACTGCTGATCGCTTTTGCGGTCTGGGTAATTCTCTCTCTGATCAGTTTTTTTTCCGGTGATTCCATTATCCTGGCCATTAGTAAGGCCAAAGAAATCAATCACGATGTCCATCCGCAATTGTTTAACATCGTTGAAGAAATGAAGATCGCCGCCGGCCTGCCGAAGATTCCTAAAGTTTATATCATTGATGATCCCTCGCCCAACGCCTTCGCTGTGGGCCGTAATCCGGAAAAAAGCGCTATCGCCGTTACCTCTGGGCTGCTTTCCCGCCTGCGCCGGGATGAACTCCAGGGAGTTGTTGCCCATGAAACATCCCACATCATGAACCGGGACGTGCTTTTCTGCACCTTTGCCGGTATTATGCTGGGCAGTATCGTGCTTATTTCCCAGATCTTCCTGCGCAGCCTCTGGTATTCCGGCGGTTCCCGCCGTTCCAGCAGCAGACGCAGCTCCGGCGGCGGCGGTGGTCAGGCCCAGGCAATTATGATGATCGTGGCCATTGTCTTTGCGATCCTCGCTCCCTTAATCGCCCGCCTGCTTTATCTCGCTATCTCCCGCAAAAGAGAATATCTGGCCGATGCCTCGGCGGTCCGGCTCACCCGTTACCCGGAAGGATTGGCCTCGGCTCTGCAAAAAATCTCTTCACCCCGGTTTGCCCCTAAAAAAGCAACGGAAGTAAACAAAGTAACCGCGCCGATGTATATTGTTAATCCTTTCGAAATAACCAAAAAGAAATTATCTTCCTGGAGCAGTACCCATCCGCCCACCTCTGAGCGGATCAGGATCCTGCGCAGTATGCATCACGGGGTGAGTCTAACCGCCTATCAGCAGGCCCTGACCGGCCTGGGAAAGGAGACAGCCGCTATTATGCCCAAATCCGCGCTTACTGATACAGAAAATATTCCGATTACTAAACCGACTATTACGGAAAAAGAATCCAGCAGCAAACAGAAAACGCGCGAAGTGGGTGATTTGTTACGGGCGGTTAACGGCTACGCCTTCCTGGCCTGCGCCTGCGGGATGAAAATAAAATTGCCGGGTAATTACAATAAACCGGAAGTTACCTGCCCGCGCTGCCAGCGTAAGCTGCAGGTTCCCTTAACGGAAATAGCCACGGCCATGATGGCCGCCGGGGAGGCAATTAAGCAAAAGGATAAAGTTACGGCAGGGAAAACAGCCGCACCGCAGGCGACCTACAATCGTAAAGGCGGCGGCTGGGAAAGTTTTAATTGTTCCTGCGGTAAGGTGGTGAGTATCTCTCCTGCTTTAAAGGCTCCGGCAATCACCTGCCGCCACTGCGGCCGCCAGATTAAAATCAATTAGCCCTTTACCGCACCCCGGGTGAGCCCGCCAATAATCCGTTTCTGAAAGAAAATCGTGACTACCACTACCGGTAAGGTGGCAATTACCGAAGCGGCCATAATTGTGCCCCAGGGAATCTCACCGTGCAGGCCCTCAAACATGGCGATCCCTACCGGAACGGTACGCGCGTGAAAATCGGTGGTCAGCATCAGGGCAAACATAAACTCATTAAAACCAAAAATAAAAGCCAGGAGAAAAACCGAGAATACACCCGGAGCGGCTACCGGAAATACTATCCGCCAGAGGATCTGCCAGCGGGAACAGCCGTCAACAAAAGCGGCGTCATCAAGCTCCCGGGGAATCTGAGAGAAATAACTCACCAGGATCCAGACAGCCAATGGCAGGACCCAGGCAATATAAGGCAAGATAAGCGCCTGATAGGTATTCACCCAATTGAACCGCACCATAAACTTAAACAGGTAACTAACCAGGCTGATCTGGGGAAACATAGAAACCGCCAGAATGAAAAAGAGTAAACTGTTTTTTGCCGGCAGGCGCAGCCGGGTAAAGGCGTAGGCGGCCAGGGACGCAATCAGCACCGCGAAAAAAGCGCTGGCCAGTGAAATGACCAGGCTGTTTACCAGATAACGCAAGAAGTGCAGCGTCGGATCAGTCAGCACACTGCGAAAATTCTGCCAGGTAAGTTTAAAGGGGATATTTAGCGAGAGGAAATCCGGCCGCAGATTAATACTAACTGTAATCATATAAATAAAAGGAGCCAGGCAGAAAATAATCATAAAAATACATCCCAACCAGGTCAATAAAGATTTAAGTTTCTCTTCTCTCATATTTCCTCACTGCTGAAACGTGCCGCTTTCACATAAAGAAGACTGAAAGAAAAAGCAATTATAAAGAGAACCACCGAAACCACCGCCCCGTAACCAAAATCACCGTTCAAAAAATACTGATAGGCATAAAGTGAAACAGAAGTCGTCGCGCCGCCCGGTCCGCCGCCGGTAAGCACATAGATCAGATCAAAAATCCGCAGGGCATCAATCGTCCGGAAAAGCAGGGCCACCACAATTACCGGTTTTAATATCGGCAAGGTAATCCTGGTAAAAATCTGCCAAAAATTCGCCCGGTCAATGCGCGCCTGTTCGTAGATCTCATCGGGAACAGCCTGCAGACCGGCCAGAAAAATAACCGCCACAAAAGGGGTTGTCTTCCAGACATCCGCCAGC
The DNA here is from genome assembly GCA_964543115.1 of uncultured bacterium. Taxonomy (GTDB): domain Bacteria; phylum Auribacterota; class CAZIXI01; order CAZIXI01; family CAZIXI01; genus CAZIXI01. The sequence goes on along the minus strand of CAZIXI010000034.1, from coordinate 16,950 downwards.
ACCACCGCGCTAAAGGCGCCAAAACCGGTACCCAGCCAATTAAACCCCGCATCACCAAAACCGATAATCCGCAGGCAGAAGTTTGCCAAACCGTAATGATAATTATAGATTAATTCCCAGGTGCGTGCCGAGATGGCCGCCGGGATCACCCAGGGTACAAGCACCGCTGCCCGCAACAATCCGCGGCCCGGTATTTTCATATTCAACAGCAGGGCAAATACCATCCCCAGGGCCAGTTCCAGCGGCACAGATACCAGCAGAAAAAAAAGCGTGAATCTAACCGACTGCCAGAACAGGCGGTCGGTCAGCAGGCGGGCGTAATTTTTAAAAAGAATAAATCTTCTGGAGAGGAAAGAAACGTCTTCGAACAGACTGTTAATCAACGTGCCGCTGACCGGCACTAACACAAAAAGCAGGAGAAACAAAAAAAGCGGCAGGAGGAACTTAACCGAATCCCGCAAACCAACCTCCTATCTTGAATACTCATCAACTATCCGCTGGCTATCTTTTTGCGCGGCGGCTAAAGCAGCCGGAACCGGCTGTTTACCGCTCAAGGCAGCATTGAGGTAACGCTGTAGCACCTCGGAAATCAGTGTATAGTACGGCAAAAGCGGACGCGGATAGGCATGAGCAAAAACTTCCCGCAATTCACTCAGATAAGGCATCCGCCTGAGTACTTCCGGATCATCGTAAACATCCGTCCGCCCCGGATTCCAGCCTAATTTCAGAGCCAGTTTTTTCTGAACCGCCCGGGAAGTAACATATTTTAGGAACTGAAAACTTTCTTTTTTAAGATCAGAATAAGCGGAAATACCTATCTGCCAGCCGCCAAGAGCGGCCGCGCTTTCAGCCCCGGGAAAATGCGGCAGCGGCGCGATCCCCACCTTGCCTCTTACCGCTGAATCTTTGCCCTGATGCAGGCCCCAGGCATAGGGCCAATTACGTTCAAACAGGGCGTGCCCCTGCTCAAAGAAAATCCGCACCTGTTCTTCTTTCATCTCGGTAAACGTATTGGGCGGAGAAATCTTATCTTTATGAATCAGATCGGTCATCAGCTGCAGGGCACGTTCATTGGCCCTGCTGGCCACGGTAATCTGATCACCTTGTAAAGCAATCCCGCCGCCGGCGGAAACAGCAAATTCCAGGAAATCACAGATCAAACCCTCGTACTGCGCCCCCTGCCAGACAAAACCATAAAATGAGGGATCAGCCTCTCTCTCGCCTGCCTGCACCTTAAGAGAATAATCCACTAATTCCTGCCAGGTTTGCGGGGGAGAGGAAAAACCATATTTACGCAAGAGGTCCGAGCGGTAATAAAGCAATCCACCATCCACGTACACCGGCAGGGCAATAAGTTTACCCCGGTAGCGATCGGCAAGATTTAAGACCCGCTGAAAAAAAACCGCCAGATCCAGATCATCTTCCGGCAGATTATAGAGCCAACCGGAAGCGGCAAACTGGGCAATCCAGGCCACATCCAACAAGAAAATATCCGGATCATGTTTGCGCGCCTCTAATGAAATCACCAGTTCCTGCCGCCGCAGATCCGTATCCGTCGGCTGACGGAGTATCCTCACCCCAACCCCCGTTTCCCGGGTAAAATCATTTACCAGAGTTTCCCAGAAAGCTACCTCCGCCGGCGCTCCGCCCACGGCAAAGGTCACCACATCCTCCTCTTGGCGCCCGCAGCCCGCAGAAAAGATTAACAGGGCAAAAAACAAAAAATAAATTATCTTCATATTTTATCTTGAACCGCTACGGCGGCAATCACCGCCGCGCCCTTACCTGACCCGTCTTTAGCCAAGACCATCTTTATTTTGGCCGCCTTTTCTCCCAAAAGCTCCAGCAGGGCCTCATTCATCATTGCCTTATAACCGGGATATTTTTCGTAAAGTGAACCGTCAATCGCTATTAGATGATTGTTCTCCAGCTGGGGGTCCATTTTAGTCACCACCGCCGCCAGGGCCGCGGCCGCGATTCGGGCCGAACGCCTGGCCACCAGGGAACATATCCTGGCAATTAAGTCATTGGATTTTTCCGCCGCTATTTTTGACATGTACTCGGTTTTATAACTATACGGCTCACGATAAGAGGTCTTATCCTCCAACACATCCTGAAAAACCAGCCGGCAGATCTCCCCCAGATACATCCCGGAAACCATTTTCTCCAAAATATGCTGACCGGGATTATTAGATTCCTGATCAAGTTTTTTACCATATTTAGTCATCGTCACTTTATTAAAATTTCCCCATTCAATATTAACGATCATCTTGCCGCTGGAAGTTGGCGGCCCCGTCCAGGCGGGAATATTTTCCAGTTTTTCGGGGTAACAGGCATTTGTACCGGTACCCAGAATAACACCGACATCTGCTTCCGGCTCCTCATAACTCTTGGCAACCAGCGTTCCCACTGTATCATTGGCCAAGGCGGCCACCGTAACGTTAGCTAATCCCGCTCTGGCCAGAGCTTTATTAAGCAGTTCCACAACATCGTTGCCGACTACACCGGAAGTAATAAATCCTTTGCTCCAATTAACCAGCGTTCCGGAAGCTATTCCGGCCTGGGCCACGGGAAAGGAAAAGGTAAATCCTAAATCCAAATGAGTATCTCCGCTGATCTTCTCGCCAACCAGGAATCTTTTGATACAATCGGCAATAAAATCAAACAGGTCATCACCGTGCCCTTCCATATGCTTCTTACTAATAGTAAATTTCTTTGCCGCCAGCATTTTGGACTTACCATTGCCAAATAAATCCAATCCCAACACACGAAAATTCGTTCCCCCGAGATCAAGCGCGATAAACCGGCCCTGTTCCTTGCCGGATGCCCGCGTTACATAACAGGGAATCATCTGCAGTGAACTTTCCTCTCCCGCCAGGCCCCGCTCCATCTCCGCGTGAAAATCCCTGACTATCTGTTCCAACTTTTTCTGTGGCAGCGCAAACATCTGTTCCAGGTCCATAAAATATTCCTCCTCTTTTAGGCTAGATTATAGCAAAAAAAGCGATTGTCGGTTAAACAAAAAAAGGGTATAATTCGCCAAGTGCGGCTAGATCTCTCAACCTAAGGAGGATACAAATGTTACTCAGCATGGAAGATTATATCCCAGTCGTTGGTGAAGCTGTTATTTCCAATATTTATAAGAAAGCCTGTAAGCTCTACGGCAAACATGTAATTCACGTTAACTCCACCTTCCAGGGAGGCGGAGTGGCCGAAATGCTAAGTCGCTTAGTGCCAATGATGAACTATGTAGGAATTGACGCCGGCTGGCGGATTCTGCACGGTAATCCGGCCTTTTTCGAGGTAACGAAAAAATTCCATAACGCCCTGCAGAGCGGCCCAATCAAGATTACACCGATGAAAAAGAAACTTTATCTGGAAACAAATCAGGGATTCGCGGTTTATACCCACATTGACCATGATTGTGTGCTCCTGCACGATCCCCAACCCATGCCGCTGGTAAAATACTGCCGTAAACAACAGCCCTGGATCTGGCGCTGCCATATTGATTTAAGCAATCCCAATAAAAAACTCTGGGAATTTTTAAAAACATTCCTTCTTCGTTACGATATGGTTATTTTTTCCCATGAGAACTACAAGAAGGCCGATCTGCCGGTGGACCAGAGAATCGTTCACCCGGCAATTGACCCGCTGGCCATGAAAAACAAGGAACTCTCAGAAGCTGATATCGCCAAATACATGAAAAAGGTCGGTGTGCCCAACGATAAACCGATCATCACCCAGGTCTCCCGCATGGATCATTGGAAGGATCCAGAAGGAGTACTGGAAGTATACAAAATCATCCGCCAAAAAATGGATTGCCGCCTGCTCTTTTGTTATAACCTGGCCACCGATGATCCGGAAGGAATGGAAATCTACTCCCGTGTCTACCGCAAGGCCAAGAGCCTGGTGGATAAAGGCGATGTGATCTTTGTTGTCGGCAATAATGATATTCTGGTAAATGCCGTGCAGAGATTTTCCACTATTATTATGCAAAAATCCACCAAGGAAGGATTCGCCCTCACCGTTACCGAGGCGCTTTGGAAAGGGAAACCGGTAGTGGGCTCTAATATAGGCGGCATTCCTACTCAGATCCAGGATGGCAACAATGGCTTCCTCGTTGATCCCCATAACTACCAGGAATGCGCGGATAAGGTAATTGAACTCCTGCAGAATCCCAAATTAGCCGCGGATATGGGCGCCAAGGCCAAGGAAACCGTACGAGAAAAATTTCTGACCACAAGATTATTGTCAGACTACTTAGATCTTTTCATTGAATTATTATGATCCAGATAATCGCCCTTATTGCCGCGGTGGCCTTGCCGTTTTTCAATATCCCGCTGGTTATCAGGATATTGAAAAGGAGATCGGCAGCGGACATCAGTATTTATTGGGCCTGCGGGGTGTGGTTCTGCCTGCTGATCATGTTTCCGGCAGGCCTGCTTTCAGAGGATATTGTCTGGAAGGTGTTTAATATCTTTAACTTTATTCTATTTAGTTCAGTTTTTGTCTGTGTGCTCTTATTCCATAATAAAGGGAGGTCATAATATGGCGGAACAACCGAAAGTATCGATTATTGTTCCAGTACGCAATGCCGAACGCACCCTGGAAGAAACATTTCAGTATTTATTTAAACTTAATTACCCCAGAGAAAAGATGGAACTGGTAATCGCCGACGGCGGCTCCAGTGACGGCACAGTGGCGGTGATCAAGAAATGGCAGGCCCAGCATCCGTTTATTAAACTGGTAGAAATCCCCAACTGCCCTTCTCCAGGTTTTGCCCGCAACAAGGCCCTGGATATGGTCAGCGGTGATTTCCTCTTTTTTACCGACGGTGACTGCGCCCCTACCCCGGAATGGATAAATATTATGCTCAAGCATTTCCAGCGCGATCCCCAAATCGCCGCGGTTGGCGGTGAGGTATTCACCCATGTAGTAGAACCGGATAACCTGATTGAATCCTATTGTGAACAAACAGGTTTCCTCAAGGTTGCCGGCCGTTACTGGTTTATGGATATTAAAGAAGGAGAGTTCCCGCCAATCTCCGATCTCAGCCCCTCAGAGGTCTGCGGCCACCGGGCATTTTATTTTGCCACCGCTAACGCCGCTTACCGCAAAGAGGTAATGGATAAACTCGGGCTGAAATTCTGGCACGAACCAACCGGTGAGGATATTGAACTTTCCCTGCGCGTGCGCAAGGCCGGCTACAAACTTTACTTTGCCCCGGAGGCGCGGGTAGATCATATGCACCGGGCCAATCTGCCGGCCCTATTAAAAGTATGGGTGGGCTACGGTAAAGGGCACCCGGTACTGGTACATACCCACGCGAAAAAAGTTTTCGAAATCGTTTTTCAGAACTTTAAGAAACACCCGCGGATTAAGTTCCCCTTTCCTTTCCGGGGACTGATTTACCTGGGAAATTTCCACTGGCTGCATATCTGCGGCTTGGGTTTTATCTTGAGCGGCCTGACCAGCTTAATCACCAAGGGAAGCGGCATAAGCGAAATCCTAACAATAATCTTTTTGCTGGGAACCCTGCGTTTCGCTTACAAATTTTTCGGCGGGTGCTTCCAGATGAATCCCAAGAATAAGTGGGCCCTCTGGTGCAAGATCAAATACCTCAGCAACTGGTCGTTTATGAAAGGGGCGTTGCTTAATTTCAGTAAGTTCAAGATCCTCTACATCGAACCCAGCTTCTAAAAATACGTGATTTATGCAACATTGTCATCCCGCGGTTTAACCGCGGGATCCAGTAGTTTTTGCAATGCAATTATTTCTGGATACCCCAAGCAGAGCTTGGGGTATGACATTTGGACTTTCGTAGCCTATTTTGCAGAAACCTTATTTTTAATATTTATAAGGAAGTATCTATTGGCCTACCGCCAGGGCTCGCCTGATTAAGTTCTAAATATATCCGATTCGCCTTGGCAAAAAGAATATACATCTTAGCCACGTCCGCTGGACTTGTCCCTTCTAAACGCAGATCAGTAAAATCTATGTCTCTGTCTTGATAGACCTTTTTATATCCCTGGTGATAACACCAAATCATATCTTGATCGGTCAGTCCATCCGCATAAGCGGGAACCATGCCGTCAAAATGCATCCGTTCATCATGCCGTTCCCGGACATGGGTTAAAATCTGAAAAGAGCGTTTGGTCCCCGCGATATCTCCATCCGCGTCAGTATGCTGTTTATCGGTGGCGTGTTGCAACAAATCAACAAAGGCCAAGGAATTAACAAAGGCGCCAAAGGGTTCTAAACGCTGCCGCCCCGCGTATAATGATAAATTAACACTTAACCCATCCCGGTGGGCATCGAAGGCCGATAACGCCAACTGTCTTGCCGCTTCCTCATTACAGTCTGCCTTGGCGGCGAGCGTAATTAACTCATTTGTTTTCTCCGCAATCTGTTTTTCCAAGGCATCAAAAGCAGCTCTTCTTTCACCAACTAATTCCTTTTGCTGTTTTCTTAAAGTATCAATTTGCTTAATAAGTCTGGCAACCTGTCCGTTAAGAAGTTTATCGGTTTCAATTGAAATATCTGTGGTTCGAGTTTGATCTATTTTTTCTCCGGAAAAATCTACTCCCTTTGAATAACGATAGGCCTCGCCCACAGCTATATATGAACCATTATTATCAACTAACCGCGCCTTTTGTTCGGCATGAAAAGCTTTTCGCAGTTCATTATCCCTGACGGGAACCTCAACCTCCTCCCCTCCCTGCGTTGGATCTTTTTCCATTCTTTTTTTCTTAGAAAACAGGGTCTCAGCTACAACCTTACCAGCAGCTTTACCTTCTTCCACTCCCGGCTGATACCATGGATTTAGATCCTTAACAAGATGGGTTAAAGCGGCATATAACTCTTCACTCATCCACTCTGGCTTCTTATCTTTTTTTCCTTTTTCAATTTCCTTAGAAAACAAGGCCCCTAAAACAGCCGCGATTTCATCACTGGCGAAATCTATACTTTTTATTTCATCCGGGACCACCTGATATTTTTTTATCATAAACTCTGCAACATCAGGAAATTTATCTAGATTAGCCAGCACATCCGCCAACAGATAATTCCCATACCATTCCACAAACCCCATCATTTCATAGTAGAATCTAACAACCTCTTCCGGGCTATGGTCCTTGATCTTGACCCGAATAACATGATTACCCTTCTTGGTTTCTCGAGCAATAATTTTTTCCTGTGCGGCACGTGTGTCTTGATCCAGATGATCATCTTCAACCAATATATAAAGCCTTTTCCCGTCATCCTTTTGCTTGAATTCTGAGGTGTTTGCCAATTTTCTGGTGGTTTTGGCAATCGCCTTAATCCCACAGGGAATACCGACTAGCGCCCCAATATCAATACTCTCCCCTATCAACTGCTGCAAACCATCGGCCAGGCTCTGTTCAAGTGCCGTCGGCAGACCAAAATAAACCGACTCAATTTCTTGGGCTCGGGCAAAAGCGGCTACCTGTTTACCCCATAAAGACTGCTCACCTTGCTGGGCATTTCTTTCCGCGACCACCCTGGCGGCAGCAATAACATTTTCGATTACTTCCGGCTCACCCTGCCCATAGGCCCCAAAAATATTAATCCAGGCATCCGGCCCCAGGACCTGGGTCCGCCTGCCAAAACGGTTATAAAGGGTTACCTTAGAAATCTGTTCAATACCAAGCGCCTTAAACTCCTTTTTCAGCTTCTCTTTCACTTTCGCGGCGAAATAATCAAATTTGCTCCCGCCTATTCTCGCTAGCCCCTCTCCGCCACTTACCTGTTCATCTTCAACAAAAGTTCCTGTCGCCAAGATAAGCCGGTCAAAAACAATCGCTAACATCATCCTTTCATCATCGGTTAACCTGTCAATCGGCTCCCCTCCAACTAAAACATTGTTTTTGCCGTATAATTTACGAATCATGTTCAGCGCTCTCAATTTCCCATCTTCCCTGCCATAGACAAACTGAGAATACAAACGTATCGCTTTCTTCAACTGTTGTTGGAAACCAAACATGGTCTCCGGAGTAGTTCCTGATTTGGACGCCGCCCGCAAAAACAATTTAACTTTTTCTTTTCTTTGCTTAAGCAAATCCAATCGGGCAGCGATTCTTCCTTCTCCATCTCCAGACATTTCCCTATGTTTCGCTTCTAATTTTTCTAATATCTCATTTGCCCTTTGATTAAACGGCGCCCCAAAAGAACTATAGAGCAATACAGATATTTTTCTAAATGGTTTTAATAACCTTGAAAGCATTCCTGACACATTTCTCTGCCCGCCAATACCTGTTCCTTCCACAAACACCTCTACATCCGGATCACTGCTATTAACATATTCATAATGCCGTCCGAAGAACTCCTTAATCACTGGGATGTCAGCTTCTCTAACTTGCTTCCCAAACACCGTGGCAACTAATTCAGCCGCCTCTTCACTCTCCATTACATCCTCCAGGCCAAAGGCTCCCCCGCGTTCCTCATCCCACCTTCGCGCCGCCTCGGCGACAATTTCCGCGGCAGCTGCCTTGGTCTTCTGTTGTCCCGGCAGCTTAGTTCCACAAAAGCCGGACACCGTATCCGCAAAATCAGCAGGACCGCTGTACGCTGATTCCAAAGTACCTTTAACCCCGATAATAACCTCTTCCATATCGAGCCCGGCTTCCAGGCTTAATCGGCCGCGATACCTAGCCTGCGGATTATCTTTCAGATAACCTTTACCCGCCAAGACAAAAAGCAATGAAATTACTATCGGATCCTCAGCAAATGCTCTGGGTCCCTGGACCAGGCTATCCAAGGGCAACAGCTTACACTTCCTCCCGGTAAACGCGTCTTTCTCCGGCACAGGCACAACTATCGCCCCCCGGCTGCCAGCAAGATCAAAGGCCAAACCAAAGTGGGCCTGGCTTTCTTCTAGACTATCCATTAGATCAATAAGATTTTCCATAATCGAAGGATCGGCCTTATGCTTACCGCTCAGTTCCCGTACTTCTCCGTGCAAGAGGATCACCTCCGCCCCCAATGCCTCGTAGACAGCGGCGGCCAGCCGCCCGCTGGGCGTATGACTACCCTCAATAACCACCCGCAGCCCCTTTAACGGTTCCGCTTCTTCATCCAGCATTACTTTATAAGTATCCATAACCTCCAGGACATTCTCACCGGCCGACTCCAGATCATCATCTAAATCACAAAGAGTGGGAATCTCCTCAATATTCTCCCGGAAAGCACCGGCGGCAACAAGCACAATGATCTTAGCCATCTGCCTGTAAGTAAGCTCAACATCATCCACCCTTCGCGGCCAGGGCTCTTCCTGGAGGAGACCCCAGCGATTATCGTCTTCCAGAATACTAATCAGGCGCTTATAACTATTCTCTCTTATCTCCATCACGGTCAGGCTTTCCAGTTCTCCGGCCGCACCCCTAATGGCCACCTTGACACCCATTACATCATCACCCTGAACATGGCTGGCCGTGAGGAAAATCCCCATCAAGGGCGCGTGCTTGCGCACTGCCCAGGCATAAGAGGCCGCACAATTATACTGTTTGTCCGCAACATACACCGCCTGCAGACCGGAGTATTCAACCGCTCTGATTACCGCCTCCGCCAATACCGGTGAAATCCGGCGGCAATCACGGGCAATCACTACTTTGTTATTGTTCGTTAGCAAATGCCGGGATTTATCCTGGGCCAGCGATATCCAGGCTAAGGTCAGGAAAAATAGGCGTTTGGGAGAAAAATCAATACTGCCTCTGGTAAGAGAACGATAATCATAATCGCGAAAAATATCCTTATTAATTAATTCCGGGCGCAGCCAGCGATAGACTGTTTCCCCAGCAATGGTTACCTTTTCAATTCCCTTAAACTTATTATCCACTTCCTGTTCCCGCTCCAAATCAGCCAGCCAATCCAGCAATTCCTCCGCCTCTTCGTCTTTAAGCTCATATTCCCGGGCCGCCTCTTTGACAGTATAGACGCATTTATTAACCCGCATTCCCCGATAGAGATCAATAAGCTCCTGCGGGAAAATTGTCGGATTGATCCCCTTGCCCTTCCTGTACCTGGCTATTACCCCTTCGGCAATCGCCTTATTGCTGTAGTTAAATCCGGGCCCGCTAATCCTAGCAATGTCGTTTCGCTCCAAATAGTCCAGCAGACAACCGCCAACAGAATCATAGCGAAGCTGGGCGCTTTCCGAACGGTAATTCTCACCTTCCCAAAGCGGCGTTTCAAAAGTACAGCTCCAGACCGGTCTAGTGGAAGAGGCGCGAAAAACAAAGGAGCCGGCATCACTACCGTTGAGGGTAAAGTGAATATCGGCGAAACGATAAATTCGCGCCTGCGAATCAAACTCGCTATTAAACTCACTAACCCGCAATTCCCCGGCCGGGGTAGCTATCTTTCTACCAACAGGAAAATCTAACCGCAGTCTCTGGATCATCTTATGCTGGCCGAGCGCGATTACCGGCGGCGGTGGTTTAGACGCGTCGCATACCCAACCAGTTTTGTTTTCCGGGCTGGCGGCCAACTCTTTCAATAACGGCCTGGCAAACGAAGGTTCCAGCCGGAACGATTGTTTATAGGCAACCGTATTTTCCCGGTACATCTGCTGCCAGTAATGCGTAATTATCCGGTGTTCCTGTTCATAAGCCGCACCCTGCAGGGCGAAAAACAGTGAAACAACCAGCGGATCCTCAAAACTGCCGGTGACCTGCGTCCAGATATGCCCGGAACGCTCACCGGAGATCGGCACCGCGTAACCCGCCGCTTTCAGTTCCCGGACCTTTCTCTTCACAAAAACATAACCGGTATCAGTCTGTTCCAACCGATAACCCAGTTCCCGCGCCTTCACGTCCACGCCCTTAGTGGCCATCACATCCTTGACTACAGCTACCTCACCCTGATATCCCTGATTAGCAAAAAATGACAGTAGGGAAGTCATCAGATTATCTGAGGAAAGAACGGCAAAATTCCTGAGCGTAACATTATTTCTGGCAATAGTGGGAATAACAATCGCCCCCCGGTCGCCGTCAAGATCAAAGGCCAGGCCAAAATCAACTTCTTCTTTTTCCATACAATTCATTAAACCGTCAAGGTTCTTCACAATTCCCGGATCGGCTTTATGGTTGCCGGTCAATTCGCGGATATCGCCGTTAAGCAAGATAACCCACGCGCCCAGGGATTGATAGACAGCGGCGGCCAGCCGTCCACTGGGCGTATGACTGGCCTCAATAGCGATTTTTATTCCAGCCAAGGGCTTTGCCTCTGTATCCAGCAGAGTTAAATAATAATCCAGCACATCCAGGACATTTTCCGCCTCTTCCAGGGAAACTGCCAGATCAGCCAGTGTTGGTTTTTGCTCAACTCCATCCCTAAAACAACCGGCGGCCACCAATCCTGCCACCGTGGCCATCTTTACATAGGAGTCATCCACATTACCCGTCATTCTCGGCTTGTATCCTCCATGTAGATAACCCAGGCGACCGGGATCACGCAAAAGCCGGTCCAGCCGCCGGCGGCTGACCTCTTTTATCTCCCGGGTGGTCAGACTCTCCAGCTCCCCGGAATCAGCAAGAATAGATACCTTGGCGCCCATGGCGTTTTCCGCTTTAATGTGGCTGGCCGTCATAAAAATTCCCATTAGCGGCTGGTAGAGCCGCGTTGCCCAACCATAGGTAGCCGCGCAATTGGGTTCAGTGCCCACATACACTGCCTGCAGACCGGAATATTCCACTGCCTTAATTATCGCCTCAAATACTTCCGGATCGGCCTTACGGCAGTCCCGGGCAATAACAACATTTTCATTGGCCAGTCCCAACTCCTGCTGCCGCTCCCGGGCCAGCGAAACCCAGGTCAGGGCCAGAAAAAATGCCCGTTTGGGCGAAAAATCCAGTTCACCCTGTCTGCTCGCCCGGTAATCATAATCCCGGAAAATATGCGGATTTATCATTGCCGGATCAAGCCAGCGATAAACGGCAGCACCTTCAATAACCACTTTTTCTATTCCCTTAAACCGGCCCGCCGGTTCCACCTCCCGCTGGACCGCTGCCAACCAATCAAGCAGGGCCCGGGCCTGGTCTTCTGTAATCTCGTATTCCTCCAGGACCTATTCCACCGTCAAGCTGCGTCCTTCCTCCTTAAGTTGCTCATAGAGGGATTCTAAGATCAGTGAATGTACTATCAAGTCCGGCTGCGTCAACTCACTTCTGGAGGCCAGGGTGTCAGTGGACATTCCCGCACACAGACAAGGCGGAAAAAATAAAACAAAAATAATTATCAGATTAATTAAGCAAAAACACCGTTTTTCTCTTTTCATCAGACCCTATTTAAATAAATTGTTTTTAAATTTAACCGCAGAGATCGCAGAATTTTACCTTACACCGTAATTCTCTGCGACCTCTGCGACCTCTGCGTTTAGATTTAATCGTACTAAAATTACACTGCACTGCTCGTTGCACTTTCCTGCTGGCGGTGATCAGGTATTCTTAACGGACGCACTGTCTCCGGATCGGCAGTGAGCGGTTCGACGGCCAGTTCCAATATCCGCCCGGCAAACGGCGTTACCGCCCGGTAACCATTAGGCATCTTTGGATTCAGCCAGAACCGCCTGGCGCAAATCTTCCGGCCCTGTTAGCGGCTCATTTTCCCCCGCAACCTCCATCAAGGCATCAATTGACGGATAAAAGGCCAATTGACCGCGCTCCATTGTTTCTCCGGTTACCTGGTCGTACTGCCCAACATATATATATTGAAGCACACCGGCCTTTTTGAAAGTCAGCCATTCCGACTGCGAAAGATAACGCCGCCAGGGATCACTAAGAAAAACAGCCAGATTAAGCACATTATCGGTTTGCTCTTCAATATCACCAACATCGCTTTTGGAATCACCAATTGTTAAGATGACACCGCCCCGGGTATAGAAATCGTGTTTGAGCATACTGATCAGGCTGGACTTATTATTTAGTGTAATATTGATGTAGCCGTTCCCGGCCCGCTCAAACATATCCACCCCAAACTTCCGTTTACGCAATGTGCCATCACCTCTTTGCTCTGCCACCCGCTCTTTGATTATTTCCGTTATCCTTATCTTAAAAAACTTCTCATTGCCGATTAACGCCTTGTGCCAGCGATCCAAATCATTGCGGAATTCCGCGGCCACGGTTAATTCATCACAGGAAATCGAAAAGAAATTATTCTGACTGTCTTTCATCCTTACCAGCTGTAATGCCGGCCGGGCCTTTTCCCGCAATTCCTGGAATTTATTTAAATAAAATTCCCATTTATCATCCGGCCGGGCCCGCTCATAATTCTTTAGCATCCGTTCCAGAATCTCATCCAGGGTAACAATAATCCCGCCGACCACCGCGGAAAAATGCAAAATATCTCCGGAACGTATTTCCAGATTGCGTTCAATCTGCTCTTGTAGTTCTTTAATCAGCTGTGGATCGTCAGCAAAAATATTTTTTACCGGCTCAGTTTCAAATAAGGAAACCAGATAGGCCTTAATTACAATGTTCCACATAAGATAACGTTCCGTCTGGCTAAACGGCTCAATCGGCCGCTGGGGATTCGCTTCTGTTCCGGCTCTGCGGCTGTCGAAATACACACAGGGCAAGGGATCATAGATCCCCAACTGATAATCCTCAGCCAACTCCAGTTCCTCTATCTTTATCCGCAAGTGGTAACGGCATAACAACAACGCCTGCCGGTAATCCGTCCGCGTCTGTATACTATCCAGCCGGCGCAGTTCCTCATCCATCAAATGAATATCCGCGCGGTAAAACATGGTTTTTAACGCATCAATGTTCTGCCGCATTTGCCGCAGACTAATCACCTGGCCGGATTCTACCTCTCCTATCCAGGCCATTATCTCCTGTTCCGTTTCATAAAGAGGACTTATCAATTGATCATAGCGTTGCAGAATACGCCGCCGCTGTTCCTCCGGTTTAAGCCGTACATTAACCACCGTGCCGCCGTCCTCCGGATAGGCACACAATCGCTGTACCGCCGTCCACCTGGCCACCGCCGGAATATCCATCCGCATCAGGGCCCGCAGGATCGGTTCAAAACCCGTCCGGATAATATCCGCGGTAACCGCACCGGTGAGAATGCGCATATCCATCCCGGCAAGCAAATGCCGGGCAATTTTGTCCGCCTGCCACTCTGAATAGGGCTGACCCGCTTCAGTCATTGTCCGGTCCTTATCCGGAACGGCAAAAACCGATTGGGGCAGTAATTGCCAGTTTACCTCTATTTTTTCCCGCCGAAGTATAGACTGCGTTATCCGTTCAGACAGCGCCTCTGCTTCTTTTTTCATATAAAGCAGTGAATCTCTCCGACCGGATTCATCGATCGGATCATGTTCAAGCAGTAATTCCAGTACCGTTAGTAACTCTGAAATCTTTTCCAAATAACTGATTAAATCCTCCCGGGGCAGGTTAAACTTATCTATTCTCTTCTTAAACAGCTGTTGATATACATCCTCCACTAGCGGCAGGGCCTGCTTACAGGCCCCGGCAACATTACTACTGTCTCTTTCTATTATTTCTTTAACCCGCAGATATAATTCACTGTCCTTACTGCCAGCAGTCAATTCTGCCAATTCCACTCGCCGCCGCGCCTCGGCCTGGGTTGGTGCCGGAACATCCTTATCCTCCACGGGCAACGGAGTATGAAAAGGTATCTTTAATTCCGCCTCTACTGCCCGGCCCAGACAATCGCCCATTCCCAGTAACGTTTTCGGATCAGAAAATTCCCCCTGCACCCCTAAACGTTCACATTCAATGAACTTTACCCTTCCCCGGAGATGCGGGTTCCTGGTAAACAGCACGGTTATCGGCGTTTCCATCTGAATCCTTAACATCTCATAATCACCCGACGGTGTTACCTCCTGCTGTTTCTTTATCGCCACCACCAGCGGCACATCTTCCAGCCTGGTCTGATCAATCAGGCCGATCCTCTCTTGCTCAGTTGAGCGGAGGAAATCTTCCGCGCTCTGAAAACCAAATACCCGCCAGCACTGTCGCGGATTAATATAAACGGTACCGGTAGTAAAATACTTTTTATCCAGCAAAAATTCCTCTTCCCCCAACACCTCGCGTCCCTCATAGGCACCCAACTGATTCAGTTCCCTATCATGCATGGCCACTCCACCCGGAGAACTGCTTAAGGCGGGCAATATTCCCACCAGCGATACCATTTCCGGGTTAGCGGCAAAAACTTCCGCCACCCGGCCCAGCGTCACTTCATTAAAGGCCGTCATATTACTACCATTGGGAATACAAATAGCCGGCTGGCAGTTAAACTCCAGATCAATATCTTCTTCTACACGACAACTGTAACCACCATCCTGCCGGCGCAAATTCACCTTTATATTCAAAAAAGCCGGATCAAGCCCCGCCTGCCGCAGGTAAACCTCAACTACTTCTTCTATCTTATCGGCAATCGTTAACTTAATCTTTTCCCCCTGCTGCCCCCAGGCCAGGATTTGCTCAATCACCTCCTGCCCGAGCTCTAAGCCGCACTCACGCAGTAGAGCCGCCGCCTTTCTTCCCTTAATTAAGTAAAGCACCTTGGCCTCCGGCAGACCTCTTTCTCTTTCCGCCGCCGGCACCAGGGCCAGGTCCTCTTCAGCGAGAATATATCCCTCTGCCCGTAAAGATTGTTCCGTATCTAGCCGGTGGGAAGGAACACCGGTAAGCCGATAGATATCCGCCTGCCGCCGGGCCCGGTCATGCTCCGGATCTATCTCATAGGCCATAATAATATTCTCTAAATCACAGGTAAAAATCCCTTCCTGTTCATCAATCTCAAGGATAATTTCATCTATCTGCTCCTCAGCCACACCACAATCGCCCAGTAAATTGAAAATATATCTTTTTAATTCAATTTCCTTTTCCTGCCCGCTTATCTTCTTCTTCAATATTTCTTCTATCATCTCAACATTAAAATAAACACCAAAATCCTCCAGAAAATCAACCACCCTTCTGCCCCGGATAAGTTGACTAATTTCTTCCGCGGTGCGCTTTTTGTTCCTCTCCGTTGTCCGCTGCTGGACAGCCATTGCCATTAGTTCCAATTCAAACTCCGGCCGCAGGATATAACCATTCCTCTGCAAACCGGCAACGGTGCGAAACTCCGGCAGGGTCAACCCCGTGACGGTAACAGTTTCTTCTCCGGGAGAAACCGCCCTGGTCAAGAACAAATCAATATAGGCCTCCGCGGATCCTAACGGGCTTTCCGTATCCTGGTAAAAACCAACCGATTCATATTCCTGTCGCTCAGCTTCGCTGCTGGAAACCAGGCTGATCTCTTCACCGGCCACCGTTGGATGGGTACCCTGCTGACGTTCCTTCTCCTTCTGCCTCTGTGCCTCTTCCAGCGGAGGCAACTCCTGCTGGCTGGCGTAATGCTCATTAATCTCTTGTTCGGTGGGTTTCACAGCCGGCGTTGAACGCTGTAACCCTACCCGGATGCCCAATTTATCAACCAGCTCCCGGTGCCGGTCAAGCACCGCGATAACCGCCTGGGCCGCGGTGCCGCTCACTGAGGCAATCACCCGCGGATCATAATTATACCGCCCAAGGGCGGCAAATTGCTGCAGCCAGACATCCATGAAACTGATATACTGCCCTTTCAATGTTAATTTAGGTACGGCATTCTTTACCTCTACCGCGCCAAACCGGCTGCCCCGGCCGCCAACAAGAATCACATAAGTAACCAGCCCTAATCGCAGCAGGGCGGCACCCCGGGCCCCCGCCTGGCGGTAATGCTCAGTATCAATTTCCGGAACCGTGACCGTATCTTTAGTTAAACTGGCATATTCTCTATCCAACCGCCCCTGTAACTGTTCCAGCGCTGCTTCTTTGCTCCTCATAACCACGCTTATCCGGGCGCGTTTTTGTTCCGCCGTTAACTGTCTTTCCGGTGTACGCATAATTCTGATTATCTGCCAGAACTCTTCCCGAGAAAACT
>CAZIXI010000033.1:0-20217 GCA_964543115.1 uncultured bacterium | reverse complement strand
TCACTTACCGGAACCGTGCTGGTATAATAAAGACGATCATTATAACTATAAAGTTCCATTTGCCCGCCCGTGGTAACAGTCCGCTTATTACCGGCGGCATCAACCATAACTAATTCCCTCGTCATGTCAGGCCGCACCCGGATAAAAAACAGTTTATCACCCAGCTGCCGCGGCTGTCCGTGTATTTTGCCCAGCTTGTCGATTCCTTCACCGGAATGAATAAAAAGGGTAGCGGCGGCATCATCAACCATTAGATCCCTGGCCTTAAAGAAAAACTTCTCTCCCTGAAAACTCATATCCGAAATTCTATCAACTGCGTCATAAACCAGTTCTGTCTTTCCCTCTTGGTCAATCCGGTATAGATTCTCGCCCTGCTCATAGTAGACATACCCCTTATGCGCCCAAATCCGGGGCGCGTTTTCCTTGTCTATTGTGGATCTCACAGACATAAAACCCGTAGGATGACGGTAAATCAATCTACCCTCCGCGGAAAAACAAATGATCCCGGGCGTACTCTGCATTCGAACTTGTGTCTCCCCGCTGGACGAAGGAATTTCAAACCGGTTTGCCAGAATGCCTGACAAAACAATATTATTGTCTTCATCAACAAAAATTTCTCTGGTAAAAAACCCGTAAAAGACGCTGACTTCTTCCAACTGGGCAGCAATATCAATTACAGTCACCTCTCCTGCCGCTGAAATCCGGTAAAAAGACTTCGCCTTTTCCTTCTGCAAGAGAAAAAGAGCACCGCCTCTTTTAACCATACTGTAATCATCATTTAACGAAGGGGCAATGGTTAGATAATCATCCCTGGTTAATTCCGCGCGCTTTTCTTCTCCGGTCGCCGTTATTTCATATATTTCCACTTTGCCGTCAACTTCGGTAAAATAGAAATAGCCGTAATGCCGGATAGGATCACCCACTACCTGTAGGCAATTATCAGCAATATATTTTCTTTGTCCGTCCTGCCAGACAAACAGGCGTTCTCTATCCGGTTTTTCCGGATCTTCCTCAATAAAAACCATTCTTTTTCCCACAGTCAAAACCTGCTGAACATTACTGGAAATCCGCACTACCTGTCCCGCATCAGAAAAAGTAATCCACTCAAACACATCCTCCTGCCGCTGGTAACCAATATATAGCCGGCCGCCTTTCTTTACTGTCCGCAACTTCCCCCGAGCACCCGCCGGCCGCTGAAAAATAATAATAAAATGCTGGAACAGTTCCTGCCTTAGCCAGGCGCCGCTGGTGGCGCTTGCCGGCAGTAACCCCTGTAAACGTAAAATCGCTGCCAACCAGTCGGCAATCCTCTCTTTCATTTCAGCGGCATTCTCTGCGGTAATCTGCCGGGCCATCACTGCTTCCCGAATCTTCCGCTGAATGAATTCCGCGTCATCTTCATCCAGTTCCAATAACTGGGCGGCAATATCTTCATCCGCAACGATCTCTTGTGTAATAGCTTCAATCTCTTCGTCTGTAAGTATATCTTCAGCCAATCCCGTTTCCTCATCAACTGAGGGGCGCTCAGTTTCTTCCGCCGGCCGCTCCCGCTTTTTCGGCCGGGGTTTAAGCAGCCGCCCCAGCGTTTCGGCCCGTTCCTCAAAATTATAAAGCACATTCAGCAGCCACGGCTCATCCTTGTGCGCCTCCCAGGTCCGCCTGTCCAGAATGATCCAGCCCTTACCGTTAGTATAGGTCCCGCTCAAATACACCGTGTTATCCCCTTCCGTATCCAAATCAGCAACATATAATCCGTGCGTCGGCGAAGAAAAATCCCTTACCTGACTAATACCGGATAATTTGCCCGGCTGAAAATCAAACAATACCTCTTCCAGGTAAATAACCTCTTTATCCGCCGGCACCGCCAGGGCCGCAAAAGCCTGCCGATTCGGTAAAAACATCTTTCCTTCCTCCTCTTCCTGGCCGATTAATCCTTGGCACTTCCGCCAGAAGCTATAGAGCAAATCCTTATCTTCACTGTCCCTGGTTAAGCGCTCTACCAATATACCCAGGGCATTGAGCAGGGCATAACGCTCTGTAATATCTGTCCGGGAAAGATCAATTAAGGTATCAATAATCGCCTGCAGCCCCCTCTCCGTCATCTCATCCAGGGCAATTTTATCCCGGCTCTCCGGCAGCCAGGCGCTGTGCGGTAATTCGATAATCATTTCTGCCGGCAAATTTACCCCGCTTACTGTTATCTCTTCAATAATCACCCCGCTCACCTGCAGGGCAATATGACAAACGTCTGAAGCTTCTGCCGGTTCCAAATAAAATATCCTCTTTTCCTCCATTACCTCCCTTTCCGTCTCCACCGGTTGCCCTTCAATCCGCTTGGCCCCTTCCTTGGGTACGGTGAATTTTTCAAAAAATGTCTTGGCACTCATCCCCGCGCCCCGATCAACCACCCTATAGCCATCCTCCGTAACCATAACCTCTACATCCGCCACTTCCGGCAGCTCTAACCTGTCTCCGTTTATATAATGGTAGTTAGTTGCTTCATTCACCTGCCGGCCGTTAACCATAACCCGGCCCCGGGCATTGGCGCGCAACTTCCGTTGGGCATACTCCAAATTGGCGGCCACGGCCTCCGGACTCAGTTTAGCTTTTATTTCCACCCTGGTACCCTGACTGACGTCCCGGTCAATGGTTCGCGTCTGATAACAGATCTGGCCGTTAACCAACCGGTACTCTATCTGCAGGGCAGTAATCCCGTCAGTGGAAGTAGTAATAATGATCCTGTCTTCCGGCCCCCTCAGTTCCTGAAACATCTGGTAGGCCCCCACCCCGAAACGGCCGATCGCCTTTTCCTCACTGCTGGCATCCTGGGCATTGGCGATCAGTTCAATCAATGCCTGCTCCGGATCCGCCTGGTTATGCACATAGGTCTCAATCCGCTCCGGCGTTAACGGCCGCCCTTCATAAATCCGTTCTGCCATAGTCCTAAACTTATCGTCACTAACCAGCTCCCGGTATTGTTCTTCCGTATACTCTTGGCCGGAATCAATCATTTCACCCACCAGAGCCACCGTAGTCGCCAGCGGCCGCCAGCCGTCCCGTACCACCGCCGGCGCCACCCGCGCCTGCGGCCGCCGCCGCTGCACGTAAAATAATTCATCAATCTCTTCCGCCTTCAACCGGCTCTGCGGTAATCTGCCGATAAGCTCTTTTATCCGGTCGATGGCTGCTCGCTCCACACCCGGCGCGGCAGTTACCGCCGGCCATTTATCTTCAAACTCCTCTCTCCGCAGATCACCCCGCAGCAAGCGGATAAAATCCGCCCGCACCTCCTCCTGCCAGCTGGTCATCCGCAAAAGTTCCGTTATCTCATCGGGCACCAGAAACCCCGGCAGGGCCAGGGCCTGCACCCGCCCGTCCAGCATCAACTTGTGATAAGGATTATCTTTCTCCTGTTCAGTAATTACCGGCGCCACCACCAGGTAATTTATCCCCTTTTCCCTAATCAGTTTCGTCATCCCCTCCACATGAAACCCGCCGGTAACCATTATCGCCATCTGCCGTTTATCCTCGTCCATCCGCGCCAGCAGATTTTCCAACAGCACCCGGTCCCGTTCCAGCGCCAACCGGTAAAACTCCGCCGCCGGCAGCAGCCATTTATCTACTTGGGGAAGTAAAATAAGAATATCCCGCGGTAATTCATTTTTTACCGGAGAAACAAGTTTCTCTGCCCGGAATTCTGCCTGCCGGGACTGATAATAGGCCAGTTCCTCTCGCGTTAATTTTAAGTTGAAGAGCTTGGCCATAATATTCAGTTTGTAATTCAACTCCGCTAACCGCCGCTGGTCTTCATTCTGGATTAATTTATCTTCAACCGCTCCAGCCAGGGCGGCAAGCTCCCGAAATAATTCATTAGTATCCACCTCCGCCTGCAGTTTGAGTAGTTCTATATACTTAACCAGTTCCGGATAATCATTTTCTTCGGCAATCGGCAGGTACCCGTAAAACTCCAACGCCGAAATCTTCCCCAGCTTAAAAAGAAAACTCTTCTCCAGCAATCCTTCAACATCCTCTTCCGGCAGATCCCGCTGCAGCTGCCGCACCAACGCCGCCCGTTCCTGGGCTACTCTTTTTAGATCCAACTCATCTTCCAGCCGGATTGCTTTAACGGTTAAATTAACATTCTTGCCGCCGTTGAATTGTGAAATATACCTTATCCACTCCATTAAACTCAGGCTTCCTTTATCATAAGCCGCCTGTTTCTCGTCAAACTCCAACAGCCGCGGTGAATATATTTTTTCTTTCATTTTACTAACCGCGCTCTTCATCTCCGTAATAAATAACTCCGCCTCCCGGTTATGAACCCAGCTGCGGCGGAAAGAAATAAAATTATCCACATAGAGATGCCCGTCCTCTACCCCATAGATCGTAAAGGGCAATTGCTCGGCAGAATTTATTCGCAGATACTCCGGTCCGGTAACCAGTCCCTTACGCACAAAAATATCACTGACCTCTCTTCTGGCCCTGGCTGTGCCCAAACTCTCGTACCAGCCCAGCTCATGCTTACCCACCGCCCCTTCCATACCCACTAAATCGATTCCATAGTCGCCGATCAACACCTCCAGAATCTTGGCGATATTGGTTTGGACCTGGTAATTACAATGGGCATCCTCTACCAGCACGATCAACCGTTCCCGCTCCGGAGAGATCTCCCGCTCCACCACCGCCCCATATTGTTCATTGATATAGATCTCTTCCGCCGGCTGGCGCACCGGATGATAGTTAGGAAAATAATACTTCGTCGGCGCCGGCACTGCCAGCACAGACGGACAGACTAAAGCAGCAATAATCAATATCGTCAGCAACCGCCAGAACATATTCCCCCTCTCTCTATCTATTTTACGCGGCAATGTCGATTGTCAGCCGCCGGTTCTGGAATTCCCGCAAGGTATCGCTTATTCGAATCAACCGGATCGTGAAGAATAATTTTCCTGACCTGATCTTCCTTAACTGCGCGTCACTTAAACCCAGTGAGCGCAGTGTGTCAATAACTTCATCCGCGACCTTACCCTCACTAAACACATTATCGGCCAGGGCATAATATACCCCGAACATCAATACCGCGTGCAAGGCGCTCGTCCGGGCCGCGCCAAATATCTTTAGATTATTATCCTCAATTGCCTGATTATCCGGCCGGAATCCCTTACCGGTAACAATCACCACATTCTCCGCCGGCACCTCCTGCTGAGTAGAAATATCGTCACGCAGACTAACGGCATCAGCAGTATCACTTATTTCATCCTGAATAACCACATTAGGCAGACCGGAGGCGCGGATAATCATTCCCACTAAATCCCTTTGTGAATATGTCTTTCCCCGAAAAATAAACTTTTGGTCACTCACCCGCAGGCCCACCTGCACCTGGGCCAGGCCGGTCCTGCGCATAAAATCCAGAAACGCCCGCAGGCCGGGATGATGGCCCAACCGCACGCGCCAAGTATCTTCAGCCAAAATATCAATATTTTCGTCCACATCCTCCAGTATTCTATCTAACTGCAAAAACATCTCCACCGGCAAACTAAGAAACGCCGGCTGGCCCTGTCTGGCCGCCTCCTGCACCGGCGCCTGCAATTCTTCCAGATCAGCCCGCACCGCCTCCAGGGCGGAAAGGTACTGAATATCCTCTATTTTTTCACCCTCTTCATTCCGGCCTGCGCTTACTATTTCTCCCTGTTGAAAATCCAGCGGAAACAATCCTGCCGGCACATCCAGGTCCAGCGCGGTATCGGCTCTTGCCTGATCGGCAAACAACTGCCGGTAAAATTGTAGCCGTTCAGCCACCTGTGCCGGCACCGTACCCTGCCGGGCCGGGAACACCTCCTCCAACCTTGCCTGATCAATGCCGGTTAACACAGCCAGCTGTTCAGTTAGGAAACCCGCGCGGAATAAAGGAAAAACAGCGGCCAGGGCATTGGCATCCACCCCCCGGCGGGCAGCAAGTTTCTGTAAGACCAGCAACAGTTTTTCCTCTATTGTTAACCGTTGCTCCGTCCGCAGCCATTCTCTTTCCTCTGCCGGTAATCTCTCCTGCACCAGCGTCAATAACGCCGACATTTTCTGACTATCGTCTTCGGTTTCTTCCGCAACAGCTTCTTCTGCCTCCACCAGTGAAGGCGCCAGCCTCCTCTGCCAGAGAATGGCCACCACCGCCTTGAGTATAAATTTAACGGAAAGATTCTCATAAAGGTAATAACCGGCAGTAAAAAACTTCACTACTGCCGCCAACTGCGGATTAATCTCAATCCCCCGCTGTTCCAATACCTGAAACAGCCGGAGGAATTTGCTGATAACATTTCCCTTAGCCTTAACAACCTCTTGTTTGATTTCTCCGCTTAAACCCGGCGGCAGTGCCTTACCGGTCATTCGTTTAACCGCCCGGGCCAAGAGGCGTGTACTGCCTAGTTTCAGCCCCAACAACAACCTTAATAGCGTGCCCTGGTTATAACGGCTGATCTCACTGGCCGCGCCCAGATCGATAATATTTATTTTCCCGTCCGGCCCGATAATAATATTCCCGCTGTGTGGGTCGGCGTGAAAAAAGCCGTCCACAAAAATCTGATTAAGAAATTCTTCGGCCAGCAGTTCTTTTATTTTTTTCGGATCCATTCCCTGCTCCCGTAACTTCTCTTCCGCGGTTAATCCGCTGCCCGGGGCAAATTCCTCAATCATCACACTGTTCTCCCGCACCTGGGCGGCATTGGGTACATGCAATTTATGACCGGCCCGTTGCCGGCCCGGCTGCCTTCTCTGCAATCCGGCGGCCAGCCGCCGCTGATTATCCGCCTCCAGTTCAAAGTCCAGTTCTTCCGTAATAATCGCCCGCAGGCGCTCAACTAATTCTGCCGGTAACACCACACCTTCGGACTGCAGTGCCTGCACAACCTGCTGATCGGCAAGCACACTGCCAAGAAAATCCAGGTCCGCCTGCAGTTTCTTCTCCACCTCCGGCCGTTTAACCTTTACCACCACCTCCCGCCCGTCTTTCATCTTCGCCCGGTAAACAACCTTGATCGAGGCACTTCTCAGGGCCGCCCTTAATTCCACAAAATGATCATGAAAATTACCGAATACCTTACTGATCAGATCAAAGGCCACCTGTTTGGCCAGTGGCTGCGCTTGATCCTTAAGATTGCGCAATTCCACCCTTATCTCTTCTGAAATAAAATCCATCTCCGCCAGGATCTGCCCCAGCTTCACCCCCACCAGTCCCAGCGCCTCCATAAACACCCGGATCGTCCTGGCCTCGCTGACCGCCGCTGTTTCCTGCCGCAGCTTAGAATAATTAATTAAAAGGGCGGTAACTATTTCATAGCTCCGCTCTTCATCCGCCTGGGAAAAGAAGGTGGTAAAAATCGCGTCCAGGATCCCGCCTTGTTGACCGGGCAGCAACGCGGTAAACATCTGCCGCAGAAAATCATTTTTGGCGTCAGTATCAGTAAAGATACCCTTTTCCCCGAGCAATAATCTTTCCAGCAAATCTTCCAGCGCGCTGTCGCCGACATTGCTATAATGGCCGCGTTGACGGGCCAATAACCGCTCACGCAGTTGATTAAAATTAATATTGTATTCGCGTTCATACCGCATAATAAACAAAGGTTTCTCTTCAGTAATCCCGAGAAACCACAACAAAAACTCGCTTTTCTCAGCCGCCGGCTTCCGGGCCAGGTAGGCAATAAACATATCCATGCCGAATGTGTATTGGGCCTGAGTTTTCTTAGCCACATTTTCCGGCGCCCGCAAAAGATGGGGGATTACCTGCTGAAGATCCTCCGGTGTCAACGCCCGTTCATCAATTACCTGCAGCAGGATATCGTCTCTGGTAGGCGAGAGCTTTGGAAAGAAATGCAGTACCCAGGCCAGCTCTCCTTGTAAGGTGGCAAAATCCTGTGGCTCTTCTTCCCGTTTTTTCTCCAGCGCCAATACGGCAAATTCTTCCCGGAAGCCCTCATTATAAATATGCGGCAGAATCTGTTCAATTTCAGCCGCGGATAAATCCTCCCGGTTTTGATCCACTAAATAGACGAGAAAACGGTCACGGGTTTGACAAGACCGGGGAAAACAAGTAAGAATAATTTCCAATTTTTCCTCAAAACGAGTTGTTTCACTGTTCAGTACACTAAGAATATGTTCTTCTGCCAGCAAACCCGCAAAAACATCCAGCTGGGCCAGCGCGCCACCCAGCTCGGTAAATTCCGCCGGATAATACCCAGCCGCTTCCGCGGCATGCTCCCGGCGCAGCTCTCTGGCCTGCTGCTCATCTAAGCTGCGCATAAAACCTCCGGCTATCTTTCTGTTTAAATCCTCAATATTCTTATCCCAGACCAATAAAGGGGTAATCTGCCGCAGGGCGGCTAGCGCCCGGGAGCGTAGGGCCTCCGGTAATTGATTAATCTCATCCTGCAAATACTCCAGATCAAAGATCCGTTCCCTGTCCAGAGTCAACCCGCATTCCGCAATTAATATTTTATCCACAAAAACACCGAACAGAGCGAAATTCCGGTAAACTGTGGCTGGCAACCGGCTTAATTCTGCTACGACTCCCTCAAAGTCAGCTGTTGATTGTTCAATAAACGCGAACACCTCCCGCAATTTTGCCGCTCCCTGACCAGTTCCCTGCACCCGGTTAATCCCCCGGCCACGCGCCGTGCTGGTGCGTTGGTAGCTTTCCAAACTTTCAATACCCATCCCATAAAAAAACTTGAATTCGCCAAAAAACTGCCCAAAACGCGGATCAGGATGACTTCGGCTACTATCATACTCTGCTTCGGTTAAAGCGGCGTTATCAACACCAGCATAAACAGCCAACGGTAACAGATAACTGTTCCATCTTCTCTCTTTTTCATCTTCTTTCTCTTCCGGATAACGCGCCTGGATTGACTCCTTCAACCCTGATAAAAATTCCATAAACGCCGCCACATCTGTTTGCGGAATATCCCGCGGCATCCCAAACCGATTAGCATAATGTGGGACACTAAAGAAAAATTTCCTTAAAGTTCTAAATTCCAAAACCAGACCCTGGCGGTAAAAATACATAAGTGCCTTGATACTCAGATGCAGATCCTGGGGGATGGTCTGATCACCGTCAACCCGGACAAGAAAAACTTCCCGCAGGCTGCCAAACCATAATTTGTCCCGGATCTTTTCATAGATCTCTTCTGTTTCACTACTTAACGGCTGGGCCTGTAAATGTTCCAAGGCTTGCAGGTAAAGATCTAACTGCTGTTCCGGATCCAGGTTATATTTTTCTGTTAACACAGCTAGCCACCTAATAACAATATTCACATTCTCATGGCCAAAAGCGCCTCCATACTCCACCCTCACTGTTTGCGGCACCATCTGCCGGGTAAAATAAGGATTGGCAAAGAGTATCCTCAAATCCTCCCGCGCTCCCTGGCCCATGCCGGGCAGGCTGTCCTGAAGCGCGGGACTAAGCACCATCTTGGCAAAGAAATAATTTCTTAAAGGAGTTGATTTTTCCGCGTTATCCCTAAGCAGCCAGTTCATAACCAATGCCTGATCATCGGCGCTGGCTTCCTTGAAAAAGGCACATACAACCGAGGCCGTCTGTTCCCCTGTATGATACCGGGCCACCGACCCAACTAAATCAAGGAATTTTAAGCCCAGTGGAAGGTAAGGCGACACGTCAGTTGTGGGCGCCAGCTCCCGCATCATCTTAAACGCGGTTACCGCGCAATCTTCGATTACTCCTTCTATATCGCGCGGCACACCACCGGCATATTTCCGTACATCAGCAACTCGCAGGCGCAATAAGTCCAATAGTTTCACTACCCCCGCTAAATTTTCAGCGGTTGCCGGTAGTGACAGCAGTTTTTCACGCAAACTGCTGGCGATCGCTATCAGATAAATATCATAGTCAAATCTTTTTACTCCTTGAGACATTAATTGCCTGGGCAATTCGACACTATAAATAGCGGCAATTTCCTCCAGGCTCAGCAGACGAAAATCCCCTTTTACCCTGTCATAAAAACTGCTTAATTGTGGCGGAAAAGTAGTACTAAGCGCAACCTTGAATCCTCCCCGCCGCTGGTGTTCTTCATCATATTGCAGGTTCAGAGTAACAACCTGCGCCCAGAGTAAATAAACCCTTTCTTTAGCGGGATCTCCGGCCGTGAACCTGGTAAATAAATTTACCCGAAACTGGGTCAGGGCCGCGTTTCTCTCTCCCGCCGGCAATTTCAAATACGCCCCGTTAATCGCGTAAATTAATTCTTCCGGAGTAGAGGCCTCAGCAAACAAAACTCGCAGATCACTCAAGTTATCACAAGCCTGTACCCGCGCCTGAAATGCCCGATGCCTTGTCTGCCTGTCCGTAGAGGCAACAAGCGGCCGGGCACGTTGAAAAAACCGCTGCCAGAAATAACGCAGGATATCACGCCCCAGGCGCAGCGCCCGTTCCCTGTTCGGCGGATGAGTTAAAAAACCAAAATTGAGGCCCCTTCCCTTATATAGTTCGGCCATCTTATTAAAGAAAAACTGTGCCTCCCGCACACTGTAGCCGGCGGCATCAACCAGCGGCAGGCACTGGTCAGCATCATATTCTTTACCATGCCCCAAGAGGATATCACCCCAGCCCCAGTCAATAGTCTCATTATTCACAATCAGCTCCAGCCACTGCGGAATATGCCGCACTTCGTGCGCCAGACAAAAAGCCAGGGCGTCACGGCTGCCGCCGTTTTCCTTAATAAATTTTATCAGTCCAATATTCACAAATATATAATGACCATATTGCAAAACATGGGCGTTCGGCTCATCTGAATCCAACAGGTAAAGCTTAAAATTATCCGGGTCCAACCCTGCCGCTTCTAGAATATCCCTCAGAATATCATTTACCTCATGATACATTTCCACGAAACCCGCAGTCTCTTCATCAATAAACCGCTCCTTGGCCTGATTCGCCTTTAACGTCAGTGCCAATCCCTCATCTTTTTTCTCACTTACCTCCCGCAGTTTAGCGGCAATCGCCCGCGCCTGCTCCGGATTGGCCGCCTGCCAGGCAGGCAATTCCTCATAGGCAATGCCCAGATAATCGGCTATCAGCCGCCATCTGTGCTCAGTGCTGGTTACCGGCGCCTCGCCAACACCTCTCTGTAGCGAATAACTGAACTCCTCAGCCACCCGCACGCCTCGCTGTTGGAGAAAATGCAGGAGTTGAAAGGGAATTACCCGGTTCTGCCCAGCCAGCACTACCAATCTGGCCGCGTCCCGCGCTGCCAGCCGCGGTTCAATTGCCTCATCCTCACCGGTCAGTTCATGGATCAATTCATGTTCCAGCAATAACTGCAGGAAACCATCCGCCATGGCCTGACCGTAACGCACGATTAGATCCTGATAAATTTTCACTGCCAGGCGATTAATCCCAATAAACCCATCCGCAAGATGATTCTCTGCCAGATGAGTGGAACGGTCCAGCAAGGCAACTGTCAACAAATTACCCTTGGCCGCCAACTGCCTGTTTATTTGCCCATCAGTATAGCCCAGGCTCAAAGCATAGCTCTTCGCTTCCCTTAGTGCCCGCTCAAGTACCTCCCGAAAATCCGTCGGAGATTTTTCCAATCCCTGCTGTAAGCGGGAGTCTACTTTTGCCCCCAGGCCGGCAACCGGCAACAGCGGTTCTGTGCCTTCTGAACTCAAAGCCGCCTTAATCCCCCGGACTGTGCGTTGACCATCCCGCTCCAGGCCGTCCAGATAATAATCACTATCCGGCTCTATTTCCATTGCCTCCCAGTGAGCAGGCACCGCAGCCCCTGGAGCTTCTCCAGCTGGTCCCGGCCGCTGGCGCTGGATAAAAAACAACTCATCAACATCCTCCACCCGCAAACGTCCCTGCGGCAGCTCACGCAATAGCCCTTTTAACCTCTCCAATACCTCTATATCCTCTTCAGTAACACTCACTTTCGCTGACCATTTCCTTTTAAATGCCCGCTTGGACATTTCACCTGTAAGCAGGCGCAGGAAATCCGCCCGCACCTCCTCCTGCCAGCTGGTCATGGCCAGGAGCTCGGTGATCTCATCAGACACCAGGAATCCCGGCAGGGCCAGGGCCTGGACACGGTCAGTTAACATTAATAAATGATAAGGATTATCTTTTTCTTTTTCGCTAATGATTGGCGCTACTACCAGATAATTAATTCCTTTTTCTTTGAGCATCTTTGTTATCCCGCTGACATGAAACCCGCCGGTAACCATAACCGCCGTCTGCCGCCTGCCCTCATCCATTCGGGCCAGCAGATTATCCAAGAGCACCTGGTCCCGTTCCAGTGCCAGCCGGTAAAAATTCGCCGCCGGCATCAGCCACTTATCTACCTCGGGCAGCAAAGACAGCACCTTCTGCGGCAACTCCTTTTTCACCAGCTGGATCAGCTTCTCTGTCCGGAATCCCGCCTGATTATCCTTATAATACGCCAACTCTTCCCGCGTCAGTTTGAGGGTCAGGAGCTTGGCCAGAATATTTACTTTCCCTGTCAGTTCCGCCAGCTGGCGCTGATCCTCATTCCGGATTAATCCTTCTCTAACAACAACCGCCAGCCCGGCCAGTTCCTGAAATAACTGATTGCTATCTAACTCCGCCTGCAGTTTTAACAGTTTTATGTATTCGGTCAATTCCGGATAAGCATCTTCATCAGTGATCGGCAGATAGCCGTAGAATTCCATCGCCGAAATCTTTCCCAACTTAAACAGAAAACTTTTCTCTACCAGCATTTCCATATCATCTTCCGCTAACTCCCGCTGCAGCTGCCGCACTACCGCCGCCCGTTGCTGTTCTACCCTCTTTAAATCTATCTCCTCTTCCAGCGCTATCGCCTCCATTGTTAGAGCAAGCATTGTGCTCTGCAAGTATGGAGAATCTTCTTTTACGCGAGACGAAAGATACTTTATCCATTCCGCTAAATCCAGTTCTCCCTGATCATAGGCCGCCTGCTGCCTGTCAAACTCCAATAATTCCGGGGAATATATTTTTTCCTTCAACTTCTCGATTGCCTGCCGCATTTCCTCAATAAAGATCCCCGCCTCGCGGCTGTGCGCCCAGGCCCGGCGGAAGGAAATAAAATTATTCACATAGAGATGCCCGTCTTCAATCCCGTAGATCGTAAACGGCAGTTGTTCGGAAGCTGTTATTCGCAAATATTCCGCACCGGTAACCAGGCCCTTCCGGACAAAAATGTCACTGACCTTTTCCCTGGCCCGGGACGTACCCAGGTTTTCATACCAGCTGAGATCGTGCTTGCCCACCGCTCCTTCCATTCCCACCAGATCAATACCATAATCGCCAATCAATACCTCGAGAATCTTAGCGATATTGGTTTGCGCCTGGTAATTACAATGGGCATCCTGCACCAGCACAATCAACTGCTCACGCTCCGGACTGATTTTCCGTTCCAGGATCGCGCCAAACTGCTGATCAATATAGATCTCTTCTGCCGGCTGGCGCACCGGATGATAGTTAGGAAAATAATACTTAGTGGGCGCCGGCACCGCCAATGCCGGCGGACAAAGTAGGGAAACAATAATTAGTATTGTCAGCAACCGCCAAAACATATTCTCTTCCCTCTCCCAATAGTTTACACTTATGCCCAGGGCATAAGTGTAAACTTTTCTGTTGACAAATACTTATATATACACGACATAATAATCACCAATATATATTTACAGCAAGTAATATACCAATAAAAAGATAATTATATATATTATTAACTATAAATAACTTATAAAAGAAGAGGAAAAAACAGAGTAGTAAAACACTACATAGACAGTGTCTAATTTGAAGTAGATTTCAGGAAGTTTGAAACAAGTTTCATCCAAACAGGAGAAAGGGGTTGGTTTATAAGTACTGATAGCTGCCGTGCATCTTTAATTCGTCAGGAATTTCGTCAAGAAACTTGGAGGGCACACAATAACTGCGGCGGCCGTAAAGCATGCGTTCATCAACATGGGACATGAATAATTTTTGTTTGGCCCGGGTCATACCCACATAACAAAGCCGGCGTTCTTCTTCCAGTTCTTCCAGATTAGAAAGTGAACTATGATGCGGGAAAAGACCCTCTTCCATGCCCACCATCATTACTACCTCAAACTCCAGGCCCTTGGCGCAATGCAGGGTCATTAAGGTCAGGCGTTCCTCAGCCTCTTCCCACTGATCTACCCGTGAAAGAAGCGAAACCTCTTCTAAAAATTCCGCCAGTCCGGCGCCTTGATGTGTAGCCATAAAATTTTCCGCTGCCGAAACCAGTTCCTTTACATTCTCAATCCGGGTTTCCGCCTGGATCTTCTCACCCTTGCGCAATTCGGCAAAATAACCGATCTGCTCGATCAGTTCCCGAATAACCCCGGCCACATCGTGTTTAGACATTTTTTTGCGCAATTTATTTATTAACATGGCAAATTTCTTTACCTTTTCCCGCACCTTAGCCGGTAATTCCTCTTCCCCGAGCGAATCCCAAACCACCTGATTGAAGAACTTACCCTTCTCGCCGGCTGTCTGCTCAACAGCCGCCAGGGCGGTTTTACCGATCCCCCGGGCGGGAAAATTAATTACCCGCCGCAGGCTCACTTCGTCCTGCGGACAGACCAGCAAAACCAAATAGGCGACAATATCCTTA
Source organism: uncultured bacterium (assembly GCA_964543115.1). Lineage (GTDB taxonomy): Bacteria > Auribacterota > CAZIXI01 > CAZIXI01 > CAZIXI01 > CAZIXI01. The sequence continues at coordinate 5,581 of CAZIXI010000033.1, read as the reverse complement.
ATTTCCTTGCGTTCATAAAAACTTATTCCGCCGACAATATCATAAGGGATATCCGCGTAACGCAGGGCCTCTTCAAAAATCCGTGATTGGGCATGGGTACGGTAAAAAACCACCATATCCGAATAAGAAACGCCCCTTACCTGCTTCAGCCCCTTTACCACACTGGTAATGAAATGCGCCTCATCGCGTTCGTCATCCCCGTTATAAACAGTGATCACATCACCCGCCCCGTTTTCCGACCAGAGGTCTTTTTCCTGACGCATGGTATTATGCTGAATCAAACCGTTGGCCGCCGATAAAATGGTCTGTGTTGAGCGGTAATTCTGTTCCAGCGGAATAATCTTAACCGCCGCATAATCCCGCACAAACCGCATAATATTACTGACATCCGCTCCCCGCCAGCGATAAATGGACTGGTCCGGGTCGCCCACCACACAGAGATTCTCCCCTTCCCCCGCCAGCAGCTTCACCAGCTGGTACTGGGCATGATTGGTATCCTGGTATTCATCAATCAGGATATGCTGAAAGCGCTGCTGGTATTTCTGCAGGACAGCCGGGTGCCTGCGAAACAGGCCCACTACATACATAATAATATCATCAAAATCAACGGCATTATTGGCCGAGAGGCGTTGCTGATAGAGGGTATAGATCCTGGCAATTATTTTATCGGGATAATAATGCGCCTTTCGCTGAAACTTATCCGGAGATTGCAGTTTATTTTTCGCTGAACTGATCTTGGCGGCTATCTCTTTCGGATGGAAGTTACGTTCATTGAGGTTTAACTCCTTACATATCTGTTTGACCAGGGTCAATTTGTTCAACTCATCATAAATAATGAAATTCGGCTCCAGGCCAATCTCTCCGGCCTCGGCACGCAGGATCCGCACACAGGTAGCGTGGAAGGTACCGACATTGACCCAGACACGCTCGCCCAGAAGCTGTTCTATCCGGGATTTCATCTCCCCGGCAGCCTTGTTAGTAAAGGTTACCGCCAGAACGTTCCAGGGCGCTACACCATGAGCGATCAAATAGGCGATCCGGTAGGTAATCACCCTCGTCTTGCCGCTCCCCGCCCCGGCCACTACCAGGAGCGGCGTCCCCAAATGAGTGACGGCCTCTAATTGCTGTTTATTTAAATTATTCGTTACGTCTGTTTTCATTTTTTCCGATTGCCGCGTAAACGCTTTTGTTATATTATATATATCCTTATGACAATAGCAATCACTTTTTGCGGCGGCGTGGGTACGGTTACCGGTTCCATGCACCTCTTGACGGTTAATAACAGCAACATCCTCATTGATGTTGGCCTTTTTCAGGGACGCCGTGATGAATTCTTCGATGTTAATTCCCATTTTCCCTTTAATCCTCAGGATCTTGACGGCTGTATCATTTCTCACGCCCATATTGATCACTGCGGCAATTTCCCCACTCTGGTTAAAAAAGGTTTTCGCAAAAAAGCCTATCTCACCCCGGCCACCAGAGACCTCTGCCGGTTCATGTTACCGGACAGCGGTTATGTACAGGAAACAGACATAAAATATGTTAATAAAATCAATAAGCGCCGCGGCCTGCCGCTTCGCTGGCCGCTCTATACCCGGGAGGAGGCCAGAAGCGCCATCAAATCTCTGCGCCCGGTCGAATATCACCGCCGGTTTCAGGTTGCCCCGGGAGTGGACCTCACCTTCTTTGAGGCCGGCCATATTCTTGGTTCTTCCATTCCGACAATTGATATTAAAACAAAAAGAGGCGTCACCCGCATCGCCTACGCCGTTGACCTTGGCCGGACAAATCTCCCTTACCTGAAAGATCCGGAGATCCCCAAAGGGGTAAATTATCTTATCCTGGAAAGCACCTATGGAGCAAGGTCCCATCCGCCGGCGGAAACCGCCGAAGAACAACTGCAGACGGCAATCAATAAAACCATTAAACGCGGGGGGAAAGTCATCATCCCTTCTTTTGCCCTGGAAAGAACTCAAGAGGTAATTTATTACGTCACCCGCCTGCTGCGTAAAAAGAAAATTAAAGATGTCCCTGTTTATGTGGATAGTCCCCTGGCTGTAAACATTACCAAGGTATTTCAGGACAACTGGGAATATTTTGACCGGGAAACAAAGGAATTATACCGCAATGAACTGGACCCGCTCAGCCACAAAAACATCAGCTATATCAAAAATGTCGGCCAATCAAAAAAACTCAATGATCTGAGCGGTCCGATGATTATTATCTCCGCTTCCGGCACCTGTGAAAACGGCCGCGTCCTCCACCATCTTAAAAACAATATTGAAAACCCCTATAACACCATCATCATTGTCGGCTATATGCCCAAACACACCCTGGGCCGGCGGATATTTTCCGGAAAAGAACTGGTTAACATCTTCGGGCGGCCCTACGAATTAAAAGCGGAGGTAATCGTCATCGACGCCTTCAGCGCCCACGCGGGCAAAGAGGCGCTTGTCCGCTTTGCGAAAGAATGCGGTGAAACATTAAAGAAGGTTTTTCTTGTTCACGGTGAGCCGAAACAATCTGAGGAATTACACCAGAAACTGCGGTCCCTGAATATCAAATCCGTTTTACCCGCAAAAGAAGAAACTGTGTTTTTGGCCGCTTGACTTCGCCATACTGGAATTACCGCGCGCCCATCGTGCAATGCCCGTCAACACCATCGCCCCAGTACATGGCCCGCTCAACGAAAAACTCTTCAGTATTAACGGACTCTATCTTTACCGAAAAAGAAGCCCGGGGAATCAAGCTGTTGGCATGAACAGAATAACGGCTGCGCGCCGGAACGGTTACCGTCCGGTAAAGACGCGTTCCGTCTTCCTGCATATACGTCAACCGCACATCGGCATTATAACTATTGGTATTTAACAATAGAATCCATTGATCAAAATCACCCGCCGTAGTGCCTTCAGCCAAATACCAGATGTTATCCGCCGCGGTCATCCCCAGACTGCAATGCCCGCCGATCCACTGGCTGTCCTGCTCATACTGCGCGTCCGGCCCCTGATTTTCCCGCCAGTACATTGCCCGTTCGACAACTACACCAACACCGCCGGCAGACGATATCTGTGCGGAAAAAGAACTATCCGGAATCACGCTATTGGCATAAATGGTATGCCGGCTCTCGGGTAAAACAGTGATCTTCTCCACGTACTGCTCGCCGTCTTCCTGGTAAAATCTCGCCTCCACCTGGGCCGTCTCTTTACCGGGATTCATAACCAGCAGGTACTGATCAAACCCGTCTGTACAGCCTTCGGCAAAATACCAGTCTGTAGCAGCGGCCGTTGCCCCTAAGGTACAATGACCGCCGGTCCAGTCAACTCCGTCACCCGACCAGTACATTGCCCTTTCGGCAACAATACCGGCACCGTTTTTAGTTTCTACCTTTACCGACACATCCTTATCCTGCAGGACGGGAATATCATTAACATTCATTGTATATCTGCTCTCTGCGGCAATCGTAACATCACGCTCTACCGACACTCCTTCCGGCAGCATAAAAGTAAACGTTACTTCTGCCTCCTCTTCTCCCGGATTCAAGACGGAGACATATTCAGTAAAGCCATTGGTACTGCCCTCGGCCAGGTACCAGCAGCTTGCGGTTTCCGTGGCTGCCTGACTGCAATGGCCGCCGTACCAATTATTGCCCCAATACATGGCCCGTTCGGCATTTACCCCCACATCATTCAGGGAACTCACAACAATTGAACAATTCCCGGCTGGAATAATGTCGTTAACCCGCAGGGTATACCGGCTCTCCGAGGCAATTGTTATCTCTTCAGTATGTTTTATCCCTTGTTCATTTAGAAAAGACAGTTTTACTTGAGCCGCACCGGTATTGGGATTTTGAATCAACAACCATTCATCAATACTGTCACTGGTCGCGCCTTCGGCCAGGTAACAGACCAGTGAACCATAAGGAGTATTTTGCAGTGATATCTCATCCAGCTCCACCGTCTGTGTGCCGTCAGAATGTAAAAAGGCCTTAAAATAAAAATCGCCTTTTCCTGCCGTCTGCGCGAAGGTAGCGGCACCGGCATCAATCTCGGCAGCAGTGTTAGTTTGCGAATAACCGGAAGCAGCGGCCCACTTCTCTCCACTATGATAATACCAGCTGCTGCCGTCGGCAGAAATCTGATAACGCACATCACCCTGATTATTAGCCCCTAAAACATCACTGAATTTAGTAAGCGCAGAAAACTCTTCTGCCGCAATTTTATTCACCACATAGGGATCATCCGCCGCGTAATACTGATAATCCACACTCACATCCGTCAACTGGGGAGAAATAGTTGTATCGTCTGTTTCCAGTAACACCTGATATTGAAAATAGGTCTTCCCGGAATAACCGGCTAAATTGGCCGCCGGCAAAACAACCACGGTGTTAGCCGATTCGGCAAAATAGCTTGTTGTTGTTCCATCCGGGCCCACATAGTTACCGCTAAGCGGATAACGATCCCCGGCCCGTACCTGCAGTTTCAAACTCAGCGCGCCGCGCTGATAAAGATTTAGAATATCATCCGCGGATAAACATTTGCTCCAGATAGCCACTTCATCAATCAACCCGTTAGTAGCATATGAACTGGTCGGGCTCAATTTACCGATTGTCTGTGAATAACCCTTTAAGGCCCCGCTGACGTTTTTCTCGCCAGTCTTTTGCCCGTCGACATAGGCCAGCAGTTTACTGCCGTCATAGGTCAGGGCCAGATGATGCCAGTTCCCGTCTATTACCAGTCCCTTTGTCCCGCTGTTAAAAACATGCCGCGTGTTATCCGCCGTTCTGAGCCCGGCCCTTATCTTACCGTCATGATTTAGAGACACTCCGTCGGGAACACTTATTTCCAGTGTTGTCGGACCAAGAATTACATGATATCTATTTCCGGGAGCACCCGATCGCTTAAACCAGGCGGCGGCAGTAACCGCTGTCCCGGCCGCGGGCAAATTAAGCGCGATCCGGTCATCTGCTCCGTCAAACTGCAGGGCCTGCTGCAACTTCCCCGTAGTTGATTTATTAACAGTACCCTCATTAGTGGTCAGCGTTCCGTTTCCTGCCAGCCCGGAATTATCCGTAATGCCGGCACCGTCCACCGCTGACGTATCATTAAGATGCATTAGCAAAATACATCCGGACATATCAATGTTACCCTGCCGGTAGGCGGTTTCCTTAGCCCCGTCATCCGGCAATTCCTTGCCATAGGGAGCCACCGGGGTCCAGGAAATATTGGTCCAGTTTATCCCGCTCTTTACCAGAGAAGTAAAAACAGCGGAACTCTGTCCGGCAGTTAATTCCAGTACACCATTCAAGCTCTGGATGCCCACACCGGCACTAAAACCGGCAGCAGCATTATCAATACTCCTTGCTGTTATTGCTCTAAGGCGCACCGCTCCCCCGGTTACCTCTAATTTAGCCTGATCACTAAGCTGATAGTCTTGCTGGTCGGAAAAAGTCCATTGGTTAGTTGCTGCATAAGAGATGCTTAAGGAAAGAATTGCCACAATGAAGATGATAGCTGCAGAGATTCTTATCCCAAGCTTCGCTTGGGACTGCCATAGAGGAATATTATAGACTGCCCTTGCCTGT
>CAZIXI010000032.1:0-20317 GCA_964543115.1 uncultured bacterium | reverse complement strand
ACCAACGGGTTCGATGAATGGGTATGTTTATTGAACCCGAACAGTGAGGATGCTTATTGCGCGATTACGTTCATGGACGAAGAGGGAAATACAGAAACTTTAACTGACCAGCTGGTATCCGCTACCAGCCGCCGTACGTATAAGGTTAATGACTATATGCCCGATGAAGGTGGTGTGTCCACTACCGTTATTTCTACTAACAGTATCGGTATAACAGCTGAGCGCGCTATGTATTGGAATAACGGCGGCATAGACTGGGTGGGCGGTCACTGTTCTGTCGGCGCTACGGCAACCGCTACCAGCTGGTACCTGGCGGAAGGCAGTACCAATGGGTTCGATGAATGGTTATGCCTGCAGAATCCCAACAGCCAGGATGTTTATTGCACGATTACCTTTATGGATGCTGATGGCAACACGGAAATTTTAACCGACCAATTGTTGTCCGCCACCAGCCGCCGCACCTATCGGGTCAATGACTATATGCCGGATGAGACTGGTGTCTCTACAACCGTTAGTTGTACTAACGGCATCGGTATAATAGCTGAACGCGCCATGTACTGGAACTCCGGTGGTGTAGATTGGGTGGGGGGGCATTGTTCCGTGGGTGTTACCGCCACCGCCACTGCCTGGTACCTGGCGGAGGGTTCCACCGACGGATTTGATGAATGGTTGTGTCTGCTTAATCCGAATAACGAAGATGCTGCCTGTACAATTACTTTTATGGACCAGGATGGTAATGTGGAAACCTTAACAGAGCAGGCGGTGTCCGCCACCAGCCGCCGTACGTACGCGGTTAATGATTATATGCCAAACCAAGGCGGCGTTTCTATTAGCATTATTGCCACTAACGATGTAGGTATCGTTGCTGAGCGCTCCATGTACTGGGACTCAGGCGGTATTAACTGGGTAGGCGGTGATTGCAGTCGGGGCGCGAGTTGATGAAAAGTTAAAGGAGGGGAAATGAAGATGGTGAAATATTTTGTTTTTTTTGTTGTAGCTAGTTTTTTGTGTGTAATGACCGGATTAAGTTATGGCGCCAGTGAAGTGCCGCATATGATTAATTATCAGGGCTATATTAGGAGTGGTGGTGTGCCCTATAATGGTACGGGATATTTTAAATTTTCAGTAATTGATAGCTCAACAAGTCCGACCACTAATTACTGGACTAACGATGGCAGCAGTCCGGCAGCGGGCGCGGAGCCTACAGCGTCCGTATCCGCGACGGTAGATAACGGTGTATTTAATATCGCCTTGGGAGACACTTCCCTGACTAATATGACCACGATTGCCACCAGTGTTTTTGTTAACGCCACTACTTACTTACGGGTCTGGTTCAGTGAAGATGATTCCACCTTTACCCAGCTTACATCCGGCAGGACGTTAGTATCTGTGCCTTACGCCTACGCGGTGGAAATAGAGGATGACGGCGGACTGAAATACGGCACTAATGGCTTAACGGTTGATACCGATGTTGTACCCACCACTACCGGCACAACCAGTTTTGACAGCGGCACGCTATACATAGACGCCTCCGGCAACGAGATCGGTATCGGTACAGAAACCCCCGTTGCGAAACTGGATGTAAACGGCGATATGTTCATGAGCGGCGGTGACGTTATAACCGACCGCTGGCTGGATACCACTGCTTCCGGTAGTTCATTTAACACAATTCTGGGAAAAGGGGCAGCGGGCGGTGGCAGTTTATCACATACAACCGGTATTACCGGCTGGTACAATACCCTTTATGGCTACCAAGCCGGCTATTCAATGTCAACCGGCGGAAATAATACGGGAAATGGATACAAAGCGTTATACGCGAATACAACCGGTGATAATAATACCGCCGCAGGATATAACGCACTCGCCGCAAACACTACAGGCAGCTATAATACTGCAGTTGGTTCTGCCGCATTGGATGCAGGAGCTGGGGCAAGTAGTTGTACCGCGGTTGGCTATAACGCGCTCTCAGCAAATACAACAGGATCCGACCTTACCGCGGTAGGTAAGGGCGCGTTGGACGCGAATACGGAAGGTAATAATAATACGGCAGTGGGCTTGGACGCGCTTGGCGCGAATATCGATGGTTTAGATAATACCGCCGTAGGTTTCGGTGCGTTAGACGCGAATACCGAAGGTGATAAAAATACAGCAGTAGGAAAAAATGCGCTTAGTGCGAGTGTAGCTGATAATGCTAATACCGCGATAGGGTACAATGCTCTGCTGGTAAGTAATACCGGTGGGCTCAATACGGCAGTAGGCTGTTACGCGCTTGATTCAAATACTACAGGTAGCTATAATATCGCAATTGGTTATGATGCTTTACAAGCAAACGCGACAGCTGACTCAAGTACCGCTTGCGGTTATCGGGCGCTGCGTCTAAACACTGCCGGCGATAATACTGCCGTGGGTAGTCTTGCACTCTATTCGAATACCTCAGGCAGCCAAAATACTGCAATGGGAAGTGGAGCGCACGAAGATAACACCACAGGTGCTGATAATGCTGCCTATGGTTATCAAGCACTCCATGCGAATACGACCGGCGCTAATAATACCGCGGTCGGCAGCGGTGCTTTGGATGCAAATACCACAGCCGCCGAGAATACGGCAGTAGGGAAAAACGCACTCACCACAAACACCACAGGCGCCTCTAATACCGCGGTAGGCAGTGGCGCACTTGGCGCAAACACAACAGGCAACTATAATACTGCAGTTGGCAAAGATGCACTCATTGCCAATACTACAGGTGCCAATAATGCTGCGTTTGGATATTATGCCCTCGATGCAAACACCACAGCCGACGATAATACAGCCTACGGCTTTAATGCACTTACCGCCAACCAAACCGGCACAAATAACACCGCTGTAGGCAGCGGCGCCTTGGGGGTGAATGTTAACAGTAATAATACGGCAGTAGGGAAAGATGCTCTTGCCAGTAACAATAATAGCCAATTTAATACTGCCGTTGGTGCGTTCTCGCTCGACGATAGCTCTTCAGGTGCTGCTAATACAGCCATTGGTTATGGTGCTCTTACCGGAGCTAGTGGTGGCGAAAGAAATACTGCTGTTGGGACCGAGGCGCTCTCTGCAAACAATTCATCGTTTGGAAATGAAAATACCGCAGTTGGGGTTGCAGCAGGAAACACTATTACTACAGGCGCTAATAATACTTTCCTTGGCTATGATGCAGATGCTACAGGCGCCACTTTAACTAATGCCATGGCCCTTGGTAATGGCGCATCGGTTGATGCTAATAATAAAGTGGTTATTGGCAATAGCAGTGTCGGCACAATAGGCGGATACGCTACCTGGTCAGATTATTCTGATATTAGTTGTAAAACTATTTTGGGTGATTATAATGTTGGCCTGAATTTTATCCAGAATCTGCAGCCGGTTGTTTATCGATATAATGACCAAGAGAAGGTTAGAGATGGTTTTATTGCTCAGGAAGTAGCGGAAGTTTGCAACCGGCTGGGAGTTGAGTTCGGCGGGCTGACAAAACCTCAAAACGAGAATGACAAATACATGCTTTCTTACGGCGCGTTTGTCGTCCCCCTGGTCAATGCCGTAAAAGAATTAGACGCGAAAGTGCAGAAACAGCAAGAGACAATAGCGCGCCTGGAAGAGAGGCTGGCTAACATAGAAAACAAATAAAGTGGATAAATCCCTTTATTGCCAAGAGGCATTCATGAGCAATGTATAAAACAATTGTATTGCAAAGCTAAATTATTTATTGTAATATTTAATTATGAGTCCAACTGTATTCAAAGAAGGTAAATACAGATTTCATTTTTTTTCAAAAGAAGAAACGAGAATCCATATTCATGTTGTTTCTCCAGATGGGGAAGCAAAGTTTTGGGTAGAGCCGACAGTTTCTTTAGTAAATTATTCAGGATTTTCTAAAGGTCAACTAAATTCATTGCAGAAAATAGTAACGAGGCATAAAAATGAAATTATCAAAGAGTGGAAAAAGCATTTCAAAACTAGAAATAACTAATATTTCTGAGCACGGGTTTTGGATTTTATTGAACAGGAAAGAATACTTCCTCTCTTTTGATAAGTATCCCTGGTTTAGAGACGCAAAAATATCATCAATAGTTAATGTTGAATTATTTCATAATACTCATTTATTTTGGCCAGACCTGGATGTAGACTTGTCAATAAATATTTTAAAAGATCCGGATAAATACCCCTTGACCTACAAATAGTTAAATATTTTGCTCACTCCATGTCCTCTTCTCCATTATAATGGGATCGTTTTTCGAGGACACCTCCTGAAACTAGGTTAGGCATTCATAACGTGATTCTATTAACCTGTTAATCAATTCCCCTGGTGCAGTGGCCACTCCCGACTCCTGTTATGGATTATTGTTATTGTGAGGAGAATGCTTTTTGTAAAGAATTGGCGATGGAAGTATAGGTGTCTTTGTTGTTTGGCTGGCGGCTTTTGGTAAGAAGTTCTTCCGGGGCGATGGGTTTACCGTAAGTGATTGTTATTGGCCGGCGCCGGGGGAGTTTGCGGTAAACCGGCCAGGCGGAATAGCTTCCCTGGATAGATACCGGAATAACGGGTACCGGCGTATGTTTTAGCAGGATGCCGATTCCTTTCTTAAATTTTTGCACCGTGCCGTCAGGAGATCTTTCGCCTTCGGGGAATATACAGAGCGATTTATGTTTTTTCAGGATGTAGCTGGAGATCCGCAGGGAGTCGATAAGGTTTGCGCCCACGGAAACGGGAATTATCCGGGCCAGTTTTACGATATCACGCAGCAGCGGAAGTTCAAAGTAATAGCGGTACCCGAGAAAGAACAGGTTCATTTCCGGCCGGAAGGGCATGCTGCAGGCGATCAACGGGCCGTCCAGATAACTCTGGTGGTTGGAGCAGATAATGTAAGGCCCGTACCGGGGGATATTTTCTTTGCCGAGTACTTTTACGGAAAAGGAATATCTATATAGAATATACGTAAATTTCAGGCTGATAAAATTTAAGATAAAGGAAATTGTTCCGGGAGAAAGATCGAGATTTTTTGTTAGTTTTTCCGCCGGCGGCTGGCTGAGCAGTTTCGCCCAGTCAGCTGTTTGCGGCTTAGCAAGCTTTTCGGGAGAAGATTCCAGCTGCTGGCGGATCTTGAGAATAAGGTCTCCTACCGTATAAGATTCCGAGAGTAGTTGTTCAGGAAGTTTGATCCCTAATTTGTTTTCTATCGCTACCAGCAGTTCTATCCTGCCCAGAGAATCTATTCCCAGGTCAAGTTCCAGGTGGTCGTTTAAGGAGACCTCTTTTTGCGGTTTAAGCCGGGCGGCAATAGCAGAGATTGTATTTTGTGCCAGCGGTGTCCGGGCAAGTATTTTATCTTCAGCGCTCAATGGCGCGGCCGGTTTAGTTGTCAGCGACTGATTTAACACTACCTGCCGGTATTTGTTTTCCACTTCATATCTTTTAACCTTTCCCAACCTGGTGCGTGGGAGTTCTTCACGGATAATGGTGAATCCGCTCACTCTGCGGTAGGGCGGCAGCTGCTCCATGGCGCTTTTAAGCGCCCAATCCAGGGAATTGTGGATATCCACAGAATCGGTTTTGTGCATAAATTCCAGGTCCGGGACGATTATCGCCCAGAGAGATTCCGGGGCCTCCGGCTTTTCTCCGGCGGGTTTAGCGATAATGCAGATTTCTTTGATGAAAGGTATTTGCCTATAATATGATTCTAGTTCTTCCGGGTAAATGTTTTTGCCTGAACTAAGCACGATGATTTCTTTCAGCCGGCCGGTGATGTATAGATACCCGTCTTTATCGATATGGCCCAGGTCGCCGGAATGGAACCAGCCGTCTTTAATGGCGTTATTTGTCTCTTCCGGTCTACGGTAGTAGCCCCGCATGACGTTTTCGCCTTTTATGAGTATTTCACCTGTCTTTTCTGGGATTTTTATCGTAACACCGGGAACCGCTCTGCCTGCTGAACCAATCCGGAAGTTTTTTGCCGGATTCATTGTGACTACCGGCGAGGTTTCCGTCAGTCCGTAACCTTCAATCACCGGCAGTCCGAGCCGCAGCATGCTGCGGGCGACTTTTTCGTCCAGTTTAGCGCCGCCGGAAAGGAAGAAACGGAACCGTGCTCCCAGCTGGCGGCGCAGTTTCCTGCGGATAAACGGCCTGCCGGTAATTCTCAGCGGATAAGGAATTTGCTTAAGCTTGGCGGTGATGTTATCGTTTAATACTTTATATAGTTGGGGGACCCCGACCATGATGCTAACTCCTTTTTCCCGCATTATTCGCAGAAGTTCTTCCCCTTTGAAGGTTTGGGCGATAATCGTTTTCGCTCCCGAAAGAAGGGGGAAGAGCAGGGTGGCCATAAAAGGGTAACTGTGATGAAAGGGCAGGATGGAAAGCAGGATATCGTCTTCGCCGACGAGGTTGAGTTGCTTAATGCTGTTATAATTGGCGGAAAGGTTTTTATGAGTGAGCATTACACCTTTGGGTAGCGCGGTGGTGCCGGAGGTGTAGATAAGTGAGGCGATGTCTTCTATCTTCCCGGCGGGAATTTCCGGATATTGTAGGTCTGCCTCCCGTGCGCCGGTTAATTCATCAATCAGCAGAATATTTTCTATCACGGGCAGGGACTGTTTAAGTGAGTTCAGGCGTTGGGAATATTTACTGGATGTGAATATGGTTTTGGTTTGGGCATCTTTAAGGCTGACCAGAATATCTTGGTCGGGGAGTTGCGGGTCAAGGGGCACATTTGTCCCGCCGGCAAATAAGGTGGCGCAGTAGGCGCAAAACCATTCCGGGCAGTTATCCGCAATGATGGCGATGTTTCCGGTTTTCTCAGGTGATGTTTTTGTCAGCTCTCTGCTGAAGTGAAGAGTGCGCTGGTAGATGTCGCTGTAGGTGTAGGGTTTGTAGCTGCCGGCAGAGTAATATTCTAGAATTACTCTATCAGGGTATTTTTCGCACTGCTCTTTCAGCTTGTGGTGTAGCAAAAAGAAAGGTTCATCCATTTTCTTTTTCTAGTCATACATCGTGATTTTAGCTTTTCTTTTCAGGGTTTCCTGCCCGCAGGCGGGGCAGTATTTCAGGGCCCCGATGCCGCTTATTGGTAAAAATGGCTTCTTGCAGTGAGGGCAGGCATAGAGCGAAATTATTTCGCCTGTGCTGGGATCCCAGATCTCAGCTATTGGTGCCGGCGCTTCCAGGTTACGCCGCCAGCTGCGATAGGTGAACTCATTGCAGGGAACACAGAATCCGGTAATCTGGTCAAAGGCCTTACCGCCGCCAAAAGAAACCTTACTGGTAAATCCACAGTCCTTGTTTTCACAGGCAACTTCGTATTCTGTTCCGGCCAGGACCGGAGAAGAAAAAGCAAGCGCCATTACAACAAGTAGAAAAAAAACTACTTTGTTCATTTTCATCTTACACCTCCAATTAATTTCTGTCCTGATAAATTTAAACGCAGAGGCCGCAGAGGCCGCAGTCTATAAATTTCCTATAATAGCAGTCCAAAGCGAAGCTTTGGACTGAATAATTATATAATTAATTCTCTGCGAACTCTGCGATTACTCAGCGATCTCTGCGTTTTTGAAAATTTATTGCTATTTTTCCTTCTTTGCAATTCATGTGAAAAGATGAATGGTGCCTGAATTTAGTCCCTGGTAAATTGAAAATCAATACCCTTTTTGGTTAAACAGATATTGCCGTTCTTAATTTCAATGCTGCAGGTATAATCGTATTTTCCTTTATAGGTAAAAAAAGCATAGTAAGGGAAGAATAATTTAAAATCCTTATAGGTGGCGTCCACGTATCCCGGTGTTGTATCCAGCTGTATCGTTGCCTGGCCCTCAGGGGAGGTGTATTCGGGAGTGGCGCTCAAGACTTTTTGTCCTTTGCTATCGTTGAAAAAGGCGTTAATGCCGATTTTCTTGCCTTTAAGGTTTTCTATGCGGAATTTAACATGGATTAATAAACCTGTTTTATTTCCCTGGCGGGCATAATGATCGAGCCAGATCTTTTGAATATTTGCCCGGGGAGCGTCACCGGACTGGGTGAAGATAAAGGAAAAATCCTTTTTGGCCAGGGTGCGGGATCCCTGGAATATGCCCACTTCGCATTTATAATTATGCTTCCCCCGCTGCGGGGCAAAGGCGCGGTAGGGGATAAAAAGCGTGAAATCATTAAAAGTCGTTTTTTTAAAACCCGGTTTAAGCGACCGGTAGATTCTTGTCTCTTTATTGGAATCGATATAGGTAGTGTCATTACAGGGAGCGGGCCTGTTCTTATCATCCAAAAAGAATGCTCCCGCCCAGAGATCTTTATGCTGAAGGTTTTTTGCCAGAAAATTCACGTGTATTCTGAGGCCTTTCTCTTTTCCCTCCGTGGCTCCGTGTTCAGCCCAGACTTTGTTGATTTTTACCGACGGCTGCTTCCTGAAATTGTCCAATACATTAGCGTTTCCTTCAGTCGGGTCAAGTTCCAGCACCTTGGTGTAGGCCTGCAGGGCCCGTTCGTCTTTTCCCTGTGCTTTATAAATTTCCGCCATGTTAACATAAGGTGCTGCCATGGCGGGATTGGCCTTAGCCGCCTGTTCGAATAATTTTAGCGCCTCATCATATTTTCCCTGTATTTTCAAACAGCAGCCTTTACGGTTAAGGCAGATTGCGTCATTTGGGATTATCGCCAGCGCCCGGTTGATGTAGTCCAGGGCCTCGTCTATTCTGTTTTGCTTGGTTCGAATCCAGGCAAGCAGAGACAGGGCGCGGGCATCCTTTGGTCTAATTTCCAGGATTTTATTAAAAGACTTTTCTGCCTGTTCAAGTTTATTTTGTTTACAGAGGATGATTCCCAATTGATCTAGAAACTTAATGTTGTTTGGTTCCGACTGGAGTAATTGCCGCAGGATATCTTTGGCTGTTTCCAGTTTCCCCAATTTTTCGGCCAGGGTGAGTGATAATTCCTGGTGCTTTTTTTCTTCCGGAGCGAGTTCATAGGCCCACCAGGCCGCCTGCCAGGCGCCCTCTAAATCTTTAGCGTCACGTAATTTTTCCGCCTGAGAGAAATAATACTTGGTGGCGGCCGCAAAATCCTTTTCTGTGAGGAAGAGCCCCTTTCCGGTTTCTGCTAATTCGGTGTTTTGCGCGATCGCCTGCTGGGCGGCGTATTGCCGGGGGCTTAAATAGATAAGCTGGGACAGGGGCAGGGATGCTTTATTACCGGCGGGTACCAGGGCCAGAAAGAGGGGCCGTTGATATCCCACCAGTTTACTGCCCTCAGGAAGGGGGCGGGAAAAACCTTCCTTTTCAAGGCCGAATAGCTCCCTGGCCTGTTTTTCGGTAAGTTTTGCTTTATATTCAGTAGCGTTGAAATCCAGCGCCAGCAGATCAACGATATTTTTGTTGTATTGAACGCTCAATTGAAGATTGCCGGCATTATTGGAAATACTGTACTGGTAGCAATTATTGCCCAGATCTTTTGCCGGGGCGCCTAGGGTTTTTTCCGCTTCCTGGCGGAGGGTCTGGCCGGGTTCAACTCCCAGAAAGTTCCAGGCCGGGGCCGGGGAGGGAAACAGGATAAAGAGAAAAGCGCTAAAGAGGCCGGCGGAAAGAAAACGGTTTAATTTCATGGTAATCCAAAATAAATTTGGTATAATGAATTAAATAATATTATTGCATAAATTCTACCAGTATTTTTATGGAAATGAAAGGTAAAAATTAATGAGTAAATTAAATTGTCTTTGTGTTTGCCTTTTCGCTGTACCGGTTTTGTCTTTCTTGTCCGCTGTTTGTTTTGCCGGTGATGATGCGGCGGCGCTGCGGGAAGAATTTGCCGCTAACCTCATTTCCGGTCAAATTCCCCTAGTGGAGGCGGTCAGCAGCGCGAGAGCAATTGATACTAAAGACAGGCAACAGCAGCAGGGAACGCCGGGGGGTGGTGGAGGAATGGCTGCACGCCGCTTGCGGGAGAGAGAAGGAATTCTTGAGGAGTCCCGGGAAACCTATCAAACAATACTAGATAATAATGTGTATTTACTTGGCCCTAATCTCTGGATGACCAGAAATCAAGTGGTGCAGGCGATAACCTCGAACCTTTTTACCGGGCAGATAACCGCGCAGCAGGCGGTAGAGGCGGCGCAAAGATATGAAAATCTCAGGCAGATCCAGGAAAACACCATCCGGGAGGAATTGGCGAATGTTGAGAGTCAATTGGTGAGTGTCCGTCAACAGATGCGGGATGAAGAAGCGGCCCAGGAACGCTTGCGCGAACAAGAACGTCGTTATGAACAATCTATTCGTGAGCGGATGGAGAGAGAGGCCGGACAGCGTTTGCGGCAGGAACAGGACAGGCGCCGGGCGGATGTAGAACGCGAGCGCCGGGAGACAGCGGCCCGCCAGCAAAGGGAAGAAGAACTAAGGCGACTACGGGCGGAGCAAGAGAGATGGGTAAATGAAGGCGGAGGCAGCGGCGGTGGTGGCGGAGGAAGAGATGTCCGGGAACCTGGTTTAGGCGATTTGGGCAGTGACTTGAGTGATATATTTGGCGGGCGTTAGTGAATAAAAGGAGGTAATGATATGCAAAGGTTTAATAAAGACGGACGAATGATTATTCCCATTGGGAAACGCAAGAAAAAAGCGGACAAAAAAGAGGAAGAAAACGTGCGCTATCTGATAAAAGAAGCATACTGCCCGAAAGGCTGCAGTATTATTGATGAAGAGCACCAGATTAATGGCGCTCCCGGCCTCAGGATAAAATTTAAGCGGCCGGGAATGGAGGGAGAGTTTGTGCTTTCCGCGATTGAAGGAGATTTTGATAAGGTGGTTTTATCCGGAGAGTTAAAGGAAGGGATTAAAGATGAGCTCTACTGTCCGCATTGCGGGACAATCTTTGAAACACTGGTCAACTGCAATTGCCGCAGTGACGCCGATATGATTCTTATTGGCCTGACCCCGGAGCTGGATCTTAATAATGCTGTTTCTTTTTGTAATGTGACCGGCTGCGGCAACGGCTCTTTTATTAAAGCGGGAGATGTTATTCGCCATATAAGATTAGGCATATCATTTTAAATAAAGGGGACAGGCACCTTATCAGGCGCCGTATGAAATTATGAAAATCAGTTATCAGATTACCTTTTCTGATCGGAATATAAAGGAATATGAGATTTTGCTGGATGATGACACGTTAGCTCTGGTTGCTGTTGAAAAGAAAAATTATCCGGAGTGGGCTAAATTATCTTTTCATCAATGCCCCAACTGTGAGTTAACGGAAGATGTTACCCCGCGGTGTCCCGTTGCTCAGAACATGAGTGACGTCATTCACTTTGCTAAATCTCTTTTATCATACGAAAAAGTCGATGTAAAGATTGTGACGGAAAACAGAGTATTTCAGAAGAAAACATCCCTGCAAAGTGTGTTAAGCGCGCTTGTCGGTGTTTATATGGTTACCAGCGGCTGTCCGGTGCTGGATAAGCTCCGGCCGCTTGTCTGGTCGCATTTGCCTTTTACCACGGTTAAAGAAACGACTTATCGGGTGATTTCTATGTATCTCCTGGCCCAGTATTTCCTGCATAAAAGAGGCCGGAAACCGGATTGGGAATTAAGGGAGCTGCCTAAAATTTATGATGATATTAAGATTGTGAATGAATATTTTTGTAAGAGAATTAGAGATCTTCACTTGGGCGATGCCGGCCTCAATGCTATTTGTGTGCTGGATAATTATGCTAATTTTACGAATATGCTTTTAAAGGAAACCGGCTTAGATTCGATAGAATGTTTTTTTAAAGCCTACCTCAAAAGTTAAATTACGCTGTTACCGCTTTGAATCGTAGCCTGCCGGTGTTGTTCCATTCTGTCCGAAAATGCGACGAAATAGAACTGTCGTAAAAGATTAGATATGTCAACAGTGATTGCCTTCCATCATAACTCCTACAGTATTATTACCTTACAAACGCCGTTTTTTTGTTGTTTTTTTGAAAAAATCGGCATGTAATATGCGTGTATTATCATTGGGCAGAGGATAAGTTCTTTGACGGATACTTCAGAAAACGGCAAAACTGTCTAAAGACAGTGGCCTCGTGACACCCACGAGCTCCAGAAGAAGCTTCATGCTTGTACTGGAGGCAAAGCCGCGAGCCTAAGTTCTCGTTTGAGAATATGGCAGCCGGGCCACCTGGGGGCAAAAATGAAAGTATTCCCGATATTGGCATTGTGTTTATTAGTAAGTTTAAGTGTTTTTGCGGAAATCGATGTGACACCTGATTCTCTTGCTGCGGTTTCACTCTCGCTTGAGGATGTGACCACCCAACAATTAACCATTACCAATAACGGTAGTAGTAGTGTAACTTACTCAATTACCATTAATAATGCCACGCAAACCGTGGAGTCAGCTACTGATACTGCTGCCGCCGCTCAGACTGAACCCGCTGCCGGCACTCAAGCCGATCGATCTCTGGAACGGGAATTTCGCCGCGCGGGATACACGCCCGGCAAACTGCTGGTGAAGTTTAAGGATAATGTTTCAGAGGCTAACGTCAGAGGTGCCCACGCCGCTGCCGGAGTGCAGGTCCACAAAATATATGAAGAAATAGGTGTGCACAAAGTAAATATCGCTGACAATGCCGGCACGGAGGAAACAATTGAGCGCTATCTGCAAAGCGGTCTGGTTGAATACGCCGAGCCGGATTATATCGTTAAGGCGCTGGCCACACCCAATGATCCCTCTTATTCAAGCCTGTGGGGACTGCATAATACCGGGCAGACCGGAGGTGTTAGTGACGCTGATATAGACGCGCCGGAGGCCTGGTCGATTACCACAGGTTCAAGCGCCGTGGTGATCGCGGTAATTGATACCGGTGTAGATTATAATCATCCGGATCTGGCCGCCAATATGTGGACCGGTTCCAGCGGTGAGCACGGGTATGATTTTTATAACGGCGACAGTGACCCGATGGATGATAATAATCACGGGACACACTGCGCGGGCACCATTGCCGGTGTTGGTAATAACGGTACCGGTGTGGCCGGGGTTAACTGGCAGGCAAAAATAATGGCCTGTAAGTTCCTTTCCGGCGGCGGGTACGGCAGTACTTCCGACGCGATTGACGCGGTTATTTACGCGGTTAATAACGGTGCCGACATCCTGAGCAATTCCTGGGGCGGAAGCGGCTTTTCCCAGGCGCTGAAAGACGCGGTAGAATATGCTAACACCAATAACGTTCTTTTTGTTGCCGCTGCCGGTAATTCCGGCACGGATAATGATTCCTCACCTCAGTATCCCGCCAGTTATGATTGCGATAATGTCATTTCAGTTGCCGCTACCGATCATTCAGACGGTTTGGCCTATTTTTCCTGTTATGGCGCGGCTAGCGTTGATATTGGCGCGCCTGGTGTGGATATCTACAGCACGATTCCCGGCAGCAGTTACGATACCTATAGCGGCACTTCCATGGCTACTCCGCATGTTGCCGGTGTGGCCGGACTGGTACTGGCGCAAAATTCGGACTATGATGATGACCAGATAAAAGAAAGTATCCTTAACGGTGCCGAACCGATCAGCTCGCTTAGCGGCAAATGTGTTACCGGTGGACGGTTGAATGCCTATCGATCATTAAACGCGAGTAATGATACTACTGTTCCGGCAACAATTAATCCGCTGGTGGTGGCCGGAGTAGGCTACCAGTCCGTAACCCTGGCCTGGCGGGCCACCGGCGATGACGGTAACAGCGGAACGGGCAGCAGTTACGATATTCGTTACAGTACTTCTGAGATTACCGCGGCTAATTTCGCTGACGCCACCCAAGCAACCGGTCCCAGCCCCGTGGCAGCCGGTACGATGGCCACCTACGCGGTCAGCGGGCTTAGTGAATCTACACTTTATTATTTTGCCATTAAACTGCTGGATGAAGCGGCAAACGCCTCCGACATATCCAATACCGTATCCGCAACAACAACCTCCGGTACACTTATCTTCAGTGATGATATGGAAAGCGGAGGGGGTAACTGGACAGCCAGTTCCGGCAGTCTCTGGCACATAAGCCGCCACCGCTACAGCAGTTTTGCCAAATCCTGGTACTACGGTACAGAGGGTATCTGGAACTATAATACCGGGTTAAACAAAAATTCCGGTTCGCTTGTTTCTACACAAATTGATCTCAGCAGTGTTACTGACTGCTCACTCAGTTTCAAATACTGGCGGGAAGTGGAATATTATGCTTCGAAAAATTATGATGTCACCTCAGTTAAGGTTTCTTACGACAATACCACAGCAACCGTTTGGTACAAATCCTCAGATGATGCTTCGGCAAAGCAATGGACTAATTCCGGCACCATTGATTTGCAGGATTATGCCGGCAAAACCATTCAGCTGCAATTCGAATTTGATACTGTTGATTATTATTATAACAGCTATGAAGGCTGGTTCCTGGATGATATTCAGGTATATGGCACCACAGCCGGCACAGACTGGCTGAGTTTTAGCCCGAATACCGGAACACTGGCTGCCGGTGAATCCGCGGTAGTAACCATTTACTATAACGGGCATGTGGCCCCGGGTACCTATACTTGTACGTTGGATATAACCACCGATGATGCCAGTCAGAGCGCTATTTCTCTGCCGGTTACCATGACTGTAGCCGGTATGGCCAGTAGTATCTGGTATCTGCCGGAAGGGTGCACGGACGGTTTTGACGAATATGTGCTGATTATGAATCCCTATAACTTTGATGCCACGGTGCAGGTAACGTTCCTCCTGCCGGATGGCAGTACGCAGGTACAGCAGGTGACGGTTCCGGCAACCAGCCGTTATACGATTTATGTAAATGACAGCATTCCCGCCAGTTCGGTGTCCACGATCGTGCAGTCCCTTAACGGCATTCCAGTTATTGCCGAACGGGCGATGTATTGGAATGTGGGCAGTATCGAATGGGAAGGCGGGCATTGTACTATTGGTTTAACTTCACTCAGCACGGAATGGTATTTTGCTGAAGGTTGTACGGATAATTTTGATGAATGGATTCTGATTGTGAATCCCAACGGTTTGGCAACTTCCGGTACCGCCACTTTCATGTTCCCCGACGGCACTACCAGCGCGCATGATTTCACTGTGGGCGCGAACAGCCGCTACTCGATTCATGTAAATGACCATGTGTCTGCCGATTCCGTTTCCGTTAAGATTGAAACCGATCTGTCCACCGCGGCGGAACGGGCCATGTACTGGAACAGTTACGGGGTCAGCTGGATAGACGGGCACGTGGCCCCCGGTGTGGCCAGCCCGGCTAAGGAATGGTACCTGGCTGAAGGGAGTACCGACGGTTTTGATGAATATGTGCTGATTATGAATCCTAACGCGGAACCGGCACTGGTAGAGGTAACCTTTATGCTGGATAGCGGTAGCAATTACTCGCAGAGCATTATTGTTAGTCCCACCAGCCGCTATACCGTGAACGTAAACAGCTATATCTGGAGGAGATCCGTATCCACGCGCGTTGTTGCCGATCAGAATGTGGTTGCTGAACGGGCCATGTACTGGAACGTGAGCGGCTGGCCCTGGAGGGGCGGACATCTTTCACCGGGAACCACTTCTGCCGGTACGGTCTGGACACTGGCGGAAGGCGCCACCAGCGGCACCTTTGATGAGTGGGTGCTGATAATGAATCCCGGAAGTGAAACAGCGGATGTTATCGTTACCTTTATGACGACTTCCGGCGAAAATGTTTCGGAAAATATTTCCATTGCGCCGAATAGCAGGCACACCATTTATGTTAATGATTATGTAGCCAATGATTCCGTTTCAACGAAAATACTTTCGCTGAACAATGTTCCGGTTATTGCCGAACGGGCAATGTATTGGGACAGCAGCAGCGGACGCAACTGGGCCGGCGGCCATGTGTCAGTCGGCACGCAATAGACAGGAAAATAAAGATGTAAAGAAGTAAAGAATGGGGCAGGTCTTGTTTTTAAAAGCAGAACCTGACCGATGTCTTTTTCTGTCTACGGTTATTATGAATAAGAGAAATTTAAAACTAGTTCTGGCAGCCTTTTTCTGGGTACTCTTCCTGCTGGCCCATAGCCTGCTTTTTGCCTGGGCGGAAAATCCGACGGAGAAAACTACCCGGAAGAGCGGTGAATTGCTGGCTGAAGAAATCGCCGGTTCCCGCCAGTCATTATCCCTTGTTAAGGTGTTTTTCACAGAAGCGCGGGATATCAATTCCTTATTAGTCGCGGGTATTTGTGTTTATCAGAATATGGGTGACTATGCCGTCGCGGAAGTGACGGGTGAGCAATTATCGTTGCTAACCGGTAACAATTTTGATTTTAAGATACTTGATAGCGAGTCGCAGGCGAAAAACTATTATCTTCTCTGGGCCCACAAGCTGGAATTATTAGAGCTTCTGCCGCGGACCGTAACGGTATTAGACAGGGAAGGGAAATCTCTTATTGTGTCTTTTGCCGAAGAAACCACCGCGAACCTCTCCGAATATGGCTTCCAGCTGAGGCCACTCCGGCGCAAACCGCTGTTAGCTAATGAAACTACCATTGTTACCCAGCCGCGCGTGCTGGCCAGCACAAGCAAACAAACCATAATCCAGGAAATGGTGTCCCGGGTCTGGGAAACAAAGATCCAAGCGTATATTCAGGCACTGCAAGATGTAGGGACCAGATATTCATATGCCAGCGGTTATGATCAGGCGTCGGAATATGCCTATGGCCAGTTTCAGCAGATGGGTCTGGCTGTTGAATACCATGAATTCAGTATGGATGGTTACCAGAAAAATAACGTTATTGCTACTCTGACGGGAACGGTAAATCCCTCGGAGATATATGTTATCTGCGGGCATCTGGATTCCAGGTCCGAAGACAGCTCGAACAATGCGCCCGGAGCGGAAGATAACGCCAGCGGCAGCGCGATGGTGCTGGAGGCCGCCCGGATATTGAGCCAGTATGAATTTCAGGCAACGATAAAATTCATTTTGTTTGGCGGTGAGGAACAGGGCGGGTACGGTGCGGATACCTATGTAGATGAAATGGCTGACAGCGGAGCCAATATTGCTGCCGCCCTTAATTTTGATATGATTGCCTATGATGATACGAATGAGCTTGATATCATGATAATCTCACACACCAGCTGGCAGGATCTGGCCCAGGCAATTGTTCAGGCCGCTAATACTTATACAGAAATTGAGGCCTATAACGTGCCTAATGACAGCGCCAGTTATTCTGATCACTGGTCATTCTGGCAGAGAAACTATCCGGCAATCTGCGCGATTGAATATGAAGGGGACCATTTTTATCCGTATTACCATACGACCGAGGATACCATCGACAAACTATCCATTCCGTTGGCCGCCGCGGTAGCCAAGCTGGCAGTGGCCGCGCTGGCGGATTATGCCGAACCTCTAACTGCTTCCGGGGCGCAGACAGTCTGGTACCTGGCAGAAGGGGCAACCTTGAGCGGTTTTGATGAATGGGTGTTAATAATGAACGCTAACGCGCAGACGGCGGAGCTGCTGATTACCTTCATGTCGCAGACCGGCAGTGTTGTCGAGCGGGAGGTATCCGTGCCGCCGGCCAGCAGGTATTCCTGCTATGTTAACGATATAGTTCCGGAATCCTCGGTTTCCGTTAAGATTGATTCCACAAACGGCGTTACCGTGATAGCTGAGCGCTCCATGTACTGGGATGTCGGCGGAAAGGATTGGGGTGGCTGCCATAACAGTATTGGTGTTACCAAGACTGCCAGTACCTGGTATTTGGCCGAGGGATCAACTGGCGGAAGCTTTGATGAGTGGGTATTGGTTATGAACCCTACTGAGCAGGCGGCAGAGGTTACCGCTACCTTCATGCTGACTGACGGCAGCAGTATTCAGGAAGCAATAACCGTCCCGGCTACGGGGCGGCAGACCATTCATGTAAATGATTTTGTTGCCAATGCCGCGGTTTCAACTAAGGTAGAATCAACAAATGATATCGGTATTGTTGCCGAACGGGCGATGTATTGGGACAGCGAAGCAGTACTCGCCGGAGGCGGCGGAGCTGCCTCCGGAGGGTATGCCGGCGGCATTGTCAGGGCCGGGGGGCATAGTTCCCGCGGGGTTACGGCTACCGCCACCACCTGGTACTTGGCGGAAGGCTGCACGGATGGTTTCAGTGAATGGCTGCTGCTGATGAATCCGTCAACGCAGACTGCCGAAGTGAAAATTACCTTCATGCTAACCGACGGTAGCAGCCGGGAACTGCAAATAGGGGTAAATGCCAATAGCAGATACACCGTTAATGTTAATGAGATAGTTCCTGATGCCGATGTTGCCGCCAAAGTGGAATCTCTTAACGGAGTGGGCATTATTGCCGAACGTTCCATGTACTGGGATTGGGATGGGATGCGCTGGTACAGCGGTCATAACAGTTGCGGGAATACGGCCGCGGCAACCAGCTGGTATTTTGCCGAAGGCTGCACCGGCAGTTTTGACCAATGGCTGTTGGTATTAAATCCCTATGCTTCGCCGGCGGAAGTTGTGTTCACGTTTATGACAGAAGATGGTA
Source organism: uncultured bacterium (assembly GCA_964543115.1). Taxonomy (GTDB): domain Bacteria; phylum Auribacterota; class CAZIXI01; order CAZIXI01; family CAZIXI01; genus CAZIXI01. The sequence continues at coordinate 1,801 of CAZIXI010000032.1, read as the reverse complement.
CGAATGTTCAGCAAGCCGTAACCGTCGCGCCCGGATCGCGCTATAGCTTGCACGCAAATCTTATTCTTCCTGCTGCTTCATTCTCTACCAAGATAGAATCCACGAATAATGTCGCTATTATTGCCGAGCGGTCCATGTACTGGAAGAATGGCGGTCAGGACTGGGTCAGCGGCCACACCACTATTGGCAGTCTATAGCCATTCCAATAATGGCAGTCCAAAGCGAAGCTTTGGGCAGTCTATAGCCATTCCAATAATGGCAGTCCAAAGCGAAGCTTTGGGCAGTCTATAGCCATTCCAATAATGGCAGCCCCGCGAAGCGGGGCGCAAAGTAGGCTGCCTGTATTAGTTGAGAACATAGCAGATAGTTACCTTTATTCATTTTTTTTCATTAGTGCGGAAACAGCAAAAGAGGCCAGTGACAGGGCCGTACCCACTAAAAATACAACATGAAATGCCCGGTTCATGGCGGGGAAGTTGGGTTCGGCGGAATGCTTGATGATATTCGGGTAGAGGGACGAAAGCAGGGTCTCAAACAGGACAATACCCAGCAGTGTAGTCAGTGTCCGGGTGCAGGTCATTATTGCTGATCCTGTACCTTCTTTTTTCTTGCGCACATTACACATTATTAATTTCATGTTAGTTGAAAAAAACAGGCCCAATCCTATTCCTGAGGTTCCCATAGCGATACAAATAAAATAAATAGGTGTCTCGTGTCCCATTAAGGAAAAGAGCAGCATTGCCGCCGCAACAAAAGCAATTCCCCAGAGGCATAATGTTTTACTGCTAAAGCGGTCCGAAAGTTTTACCGAACAAAAAGAAGAGAGGGCCATCATCGCCGATTGCACTGTGATGATGTATCCGGTAATGCCGGTGCTCAAGAGTTTATTTTGCTCTAAGAAAAATGGATAGAGAAAACAGACTCCGCCTAAAGTGGTCCATAAAAAAAAGAAAATTCAGGTTACCGAGCAAAAAATTCCTTGCCTTAAAAAGGCTGAGGTCCATTAACGGATATTTAGCCGAACGCATTCTCATGATAAAGGCAATGAAGCTGGCAATGCTTACGGAGAGAATGGTGATAATGGCGGGTGATTTCCAGCCAAGTTTTTGTCCCTGATTTAAGCCAAATACAAACGCCAGTAAAAAAAATATACTAAGAAAGGTGCCCAGATAGTCTATCCTTTCCCCGGGTTCGTCAGCTTCGGGAACGCTGCAGCGCAGCTTTCCGAGAAAAAACAGTCCGGCGAAGCAGAGGGGAATATTAAGAAAGAAGATATACCGCCAACCGCAATACTGTGTGATGATTCCTCCCAGGGCGGGGCCGACACAGATCCCGAAGCAGAGGATGGTGGCGAATAGTCCGAATGTGCGGGCTCTCTGCACCTCCGGTACAGTGCGGGGAATGATTGCTCCGCCAATCAGCATCATCACCGGCGCGCCCAGTCCTTGAAACACGCGGAATATTATTAGCATGTATATGTTTTGAGAAAGTCCGCAGAGAAATGATCCGATACCAAAAAGCAGGAATCCCGCAAAAAGCAATTTGCGCTCATCAATAAGATCCACAAGTTTGCCTGATAGAGGCATAAGGCAGGTTAAGGTCATCACGTAGGAAATAAGTGTCCAGGAAACCAAAGAGAGGCCGATGTGGAATTCTCTGGCAATAGTGGGCAGAGCGACGTTCAGGACATTAAAGTCCAGAGAAACAATAAAGGCCGCTAAGCAAACCACAAATAACATCTGTTTATGTTCTTTGGCTAGAGGGGTCTTATTCATTGTAGATCTAGTTTATCAAAATGTCT
>CAZIXI010000031.1:15336-20369 GCA_964543115.1 uncultured bacterium | reverse complement strand
TCCGATACTGCTTCCGCTACCGAACGGGGCAGCGGACGGATGCCGACGGCAAATAAGGCTCTGGCCAGTGCCGGAAAAAATGCCGCTGACAGCATGATGAATAAGATAGTTGAGCGCTGGCGTTCAGAGGTATTTAATACCGTTAATGTGCAATTGGTGGTTGATAATTTAGCCGGTGGTGACCGGGATATCCTGAAGAGTGATCTGGAGGCCATCCGCGGAGTGCAGGGTGTTTATGAACGCAGCTTTAATAAAGGTGTTATGGTTATTGATCTGTCTGTTGATGGTTCTTTGTGGAAAAACTTTGATCAACAGGCAACAAAGTTGCCTAATATAAAATTAGAGCTGGTAGCTAAAACCGGCAACAGGCTGGAGTTACGGAAACAGCCTCAGTAATCAATACGGAAGCAGCTGGAGGTATCTTTATGCGAAAACTAATTTGCGGGCTGGCAGTGTTTCTCGCCCTTACTTTTATCTTTGCTGAAACAGAGGTAGTTGCCGCCAGCAGGTATCATGGCCATCGGCGGGGCAGTAGAATAGATAGGGGTACAACAACCAGGACCACCAGGGTCAAGGAAGTAAAGCAGGTAGTGCCGGCGGCACTGCCCGCGCCTACCGGGCCGAAGAAACTGGTTGCCGTAGCGGAATTTGAGAATAAAACTAATTGGGCCGGACAGGTTAATCTTGGGGTGGGGATGGCCGATCAGTTAATTACCTCGCTTATGGATACAAAAAGATTTATCGTTCTGGAAAGGCAGAGTATTCAAGCAGTATTGCGTGAACAGGATTTTGCCTCCAGCGGCCGGACTACGGCAGAAGGTGGAGCAGGGACAGGCAAGATCAGCAGGGCGCAGATCCTTATTCAGGGCGCGGTAACTGAATTTGAGCAACGCGCCTCCAGCGGAGGCGGAGCGATAGCCGTTAAAGGATTTGCCTTCAGCAGTTCAGAGGCCCGGGCGCACGTAGCGGTTGATGTCAGGATTTATGATACAACTACCGGCCAGATATTGGCTTCCAAGGCCTGTAAGGGTTCGGCGAAGTCCAGCGGCGGCAGTTTTGGTTATTCCGGCGGGGATTTTGGGTTTATGGCCGGAGGTGAGGCACGTACTCCCCTGGATATGGCGGTGCGTGACGCCATTAATCAGGCAGTATTTTTTATTATTTTGGAACTTGATAAGATTACCTGGGAAGGCCGGATAGCCATGGATAAAGACGGCAATCTCTTTATTAACTGCGGCCGCACGGCGGGGATTGTTATCGGAGATAATTTTTCCGTCTGGAAACCCGGTGAGCCCATTATCGATCCGGAAACTGGGTTAAATCTTGGTTCGGAAAAGAAAAGGATCGGCAGCCTGGAAGTGGTTAAGGTGGATGAGAAATTTTCCAAGGCCGTGCCGATTTCGGGAACCGGTTTTGAACGTAATGATATCGTGAAATATGAAGGGCGGAAGGTAATCGTTCCGCCGGAAGCAGTAGTCGCGCCGCAGTAAACGCAAAACCGCAAAAACCGCAAAGCCCAGCCCTTTGTTGTTTAGGGAGCTAATAAAGTATATTGAATAGACTTTATATAAATTTTTAATATTTTTTATTAAGCCACAAAGGGCGGGGCAAAGACACTCAAATTTATTATATTCATTTTTTTGTGTTTTTGCGTTTAAGTATGTATTAATAAAAAAAATATAAAGAGAGGTGAGATTATGAAATCTTTGAAATGGTTATTGATTGTTACGTTAGTTGCGGTTTTGCCCTTGGCCATTTATTCTCAGGAAGCGGCTAAACAGGTTAAGGTAAATAAAGTGTTTGGTAGTGGTTTTTCCCAGTCAGCCGGAGAGGCCAAGTGGAACACGCTGGCAGCAGGAAACAGTCTCGGGCTTAATGATTTGGTGCGTACCGGTGATGATTCCTATGTCGAGTTAGCGGTAGGGCCTGGTAATGAGTTCCGGTTAAAGGAAAATTCGCAGTTGGCAATTAGTGAATTAGGCACAGCAAAAGGAGCGGTTAAACTTACCAGATTTGATCTTCTGGAAGGAGAGGTTTTAGCCAAGCTTGATAATCTGCCTCAGGGAAGTTTGATTCAAGTGACCAGCCCCACAGCAGTGGCCGGAGCCCGGGGAACCTCATTTGGTGTTCGTTATCGGCCGAAAAATCAGTTGGCTTCCGTATCTGTTCTCGAGCACAAGGTTATGGTTACCAGTGTGGGTGAACCGAATAAGCAGCAGCTGGTGGGTACTTTTCAGCGGGTAACTGTCGCTCCCTGGAAGATGGCGACGGTGCAGGTGCGCGGTTCAGGGGTGCTTTCAGAGAAGATTCTGGGTAAGGTTGCTATTGAGAAGGCCAAGAATCCGGGGATGGAAGCAACAGGAACGGGTAAGACAGCCCAGGAAGCAAAGGATAATGCCTGTGTTCAACTGGCCCGGATGGTATTCAATATTAAATTGGACGCGGAGACAAATATTGAGGATTGGCTGAATAAAAGTCCCGATCTTGTTTCAGCGCTTTACCGTTATATTGCTCAGGCCAAGGTAACAGGGACCGAGACATTGCCGGACCAGCAGGTGCAGGTTACTGCTAAATTAGAATTATTCCAAATTAGTGATATTATCAAAAGGCCGTTGCCCTCCCTGCCGGTTATTGTCAAACGTATTTCCCTGGAGGAATATGGTCAGAAATTCGGCGCCATGGCCAGATTGACTACCCAGCGGGCCGCCCAATTAGACGGCTACCGCAAACTGGCTGAATCTATGTATGGAGTGGTAATTAGTTCAAAAACCACCTTGCAGGATTATGTGGCCGAGAATGACAGGATTACATCTGTTGTTGAGGGAGTGGTTAAAGGGGCGGAAATAATTGAAACCCGCTATTATTCCGACGGTTCAATGTCTGTAGTAATGACCATTCGCGCTGATCTTGTGCGTACGGAAGTGACCAAGGTTACCGGTGATATTTTTGGTACGAAATATTTTACTTCTCCTGTCGTTATTACTATTGATGATTATTTGGGAGGTGAATGGTAATGCGTATAGGGGCTATAATCTTAATCGCTGCGGTAGTGTTTTTGCCTTTTTGTTTACCGGCGGAGACGGTGGAAGAACGCCTGCTGCAGGAGGATGCCTTTGCCCGGATGGCGGCGGAGGTCGGCCCGGCGGTGGTCAGTGTCAATGTCGTTCAGGTTTATTCAAAAAAGGTACAGCCTTTTCGCAGCCGGGATCCTTATCTGGACCGGTACCTGCAGGAATTTTTTGAGACCCCCATGGAATACCGCCAAAGCGGAGTGGGGTCCGGAGTGATTATTGATGAGCAGGGGTATATCCTTACTAATGAGCATGTGGTGGGGAGCGCCGATGAGATCGAAGTAGTTTTATCTGACGGGCGTAAATTTCAGGGTGTTATTCAAGGCACAGACCCGCTGAGCGATTTGGCGGTAATTAAAATTGAGGCCGATAATTTGCCGGTAGCCAAATTGGGTAATTCCGATACGGTAAAAACCGGCCAGTGGGTAATGGCCATCGGTAATCCTTTCGGTGCTTTTATGTCCAATCCTCAGCCGACAATTACCGTCGGGGTGGTTAGCGCTCTGCACCGTTCTTTTTCTTACCGGGGAATGGATCAGCACCGTTATTACGGTAATCTTATTCAGACGGACGCGGCCATTAACCGTGGTAACAGCGGCGGGCCCTTGGTCAATCTTGCCGGTGAGGTAATCGGTATTAGTGCTATTATTTATAGTACTACGGGCGGTTATCAGGGAATCGGATTTGCCATTCCGATTAACCGCGCGAAAAGGGTGCTGGATGAACTGGTTGCCGGCGAAAAAGTGAAGTACGGCTGGCTGGGGGTACAGGTACAACCGTTAACACCTGAACTTGTCAGTCTATTTAATTTCCCTGATGATAAGGGAGCATTGGTGGCTGATATTGTCGCGGATAGTCCGGCGGAAAAATACGGATTGAAGAAGGGATATTTAGTGCGCAGGATAGATGATAAGGTAATTGATAATCCCAACGATCTGGTTGATCTGGTGACGCATCTGGAAGTTGGTCAGCAGGTAAATATCATTGTCTGGCACGATGGCAGGGAAATACCGGTTAAGGTAACAATCGGTGAACGTCCGGGTGAGAAGGTAGCGGTATCCCGTAAAAAAACAGCGGTTGCCGAAGCCGGCTGGCGCGGGATACAGGTGTCGGCCTTAACGCCGGAGTGGAAGAAACAGCTGGATTACTCATTTAATAATGGGGTGGTTGTCATCGATGTTTCTTCGGGAAGCCCGGCCCAGAAGGTCGGTATCCAGGAAGGTGATGTGATTGATGAAGTTAACCGGCAACAAGTGAATAATCTTAAAGAATTCAATAAACTGACCGGTAAATTAAAAGGAGAAGTATTACTTCATACTTCCCGCGGTTATTATGTGGTAAAGGAATAATCAGTAAAGACGAAAAATATAATTTATAGTAACATTCTTTTTTGTTTTAACACAAAGACACGAAGCGGCTTATGCCGAAGAAAGACACAAAGGTTTTATATAGTTATTATTTGCTTGTTTTAAATTCTTGGAAATCTTTGTGCCTTTTTTTTTGAGTCTTTGTGCCTTTGTGTTTAAATTTTTTTATGCATTCAATAGAAGTCAGACAGAAATTTCTTGAGTTTTTCCAAAAACGCGATCATGCCGTTCGTCCCAGTTCTCCGCTTATTCCTCCCCCGGATGATTCTACTATATTGTTTACCACTGCCGGCATGCTGCAGTTTAAACCTCTCTGGGCCGGGGAGCCGCTGCCGTTTAAGCGGGCGACAACGGTGCAGAAATGTCTGCGTGCCGGGGGTAAGGGAAGTGATCTGGAGAATGTGGGCCGCACCCTGAGGCACCATACATTTTTTGAGATGCTGGGTAATTTTTCTTTTGGTGATTATTTTAAAGAACAGGCAATCTGCTGGGCCTGGGAATTCGTCAGGCAGGTTGTCAGGCTGCCTGAGGAAAATCTTTGGGTGAGTGTCTATCATGATGATGAAGAGGCCTTTAGTATTTGGCGTAAAAAAAT
>CAZIXI010000031.1:0-15326 GCA_964543115.1 uncultured bacterium | reverse complement strand
AGGATTAACTGAAAAAAGAATAGTCCGCTTGGGTGATAAAGATAATTTCTGGGGGCCGGCCGGGGCTACCGGTGCCTGCGGGCCGTGCAGTGAAATCTATTTTGATCTGGGTCCGGAAAAAGGCTGCGGCCGACCGGGATGTAAGCCGGGTTGTGATTGTGAGCGTTATATAGAATTTTGGAATCTCGTTTTTCCTCAGTTTTATCAACGGGAAGACGGCAGCCGCGGGCCGCTGGAGAGGAGAGGAATCGATACCGGCATGGGCCTGGAGCGGCTGGTTTTTCTTCTGCAGAGTGAGGCGAAAAATAATTATGAGACCGATCTTTTTCTGCCGATTATCAATGCCTTGAAGGCGTTAACAAAAACCCCTTATCAAGCAGAGAATAAACCGTCTTTTCATGTTGTGGCTGATCATATCCGGGCGCTTACCTTTAGTCTTAGTGAAAGTATCCTGCCGGCCAACGAGGGCCGCGGGTATGTGCTCCGGCGTCTTTTGCGGCGGGCTATCCGGCAGGGGAGGAAGATCGGGATTACTGAACCATTCCTCTTCAAATTGGTTGTTCCGGTAATCGATATTATGCGCGAGCCCTACCCGGCGTTGGTGGAGTCCAGGGAACAGGTGACCAGAATTATTCTTAACGAAGAAGAGAGATTTCAGCATACCCTGGATTACGGCCTCTATCTGCTAGAAGAAATTATTTCGCGTCTGCAAAAACAGAAGAAGAAACAGGTTTCCGGAGATGATATCTTTAAGCTTTATGATACCTATGGTTTTCCCCTGGACATCATGCAGGAAGTTGTCGGCGAACGGGACCTATCACTGGATTACGCGGGTTTTGAGAAGTTGATGGATAAGCAGAAAGAGCGGGCGCGTAAAAGTTGGGTTGGGACAGAGAAGGCGGAAGTAAGCCCGGTTTATAAGAATATTCAAAAGAAATACGGCGAACAAAAGTTTTTAGGCTATGAAGAGCTTAAAAGCAAGACACAGCTGCTTGCCTTAGTGCGAAATGATAAGGAAGCGAAAAAAATATCCCGGGGGCAGGAAGGGGAAATGTTTTTGGCTGAAACTCCTTTCTACGCGGAAGCCGGCGGTCAGGTGGGGGATGCGGGTTTGGTCGTCAGCAATAAGGGTGAAGCGGAGGTTGTTGATACCCAGCGGGTATTGCCGGGAGTGATTGCTCATCGGGTCCGGGTAAAAGAAGGTGAATTTTCTCTTGCTGAAGAGGTAGAGGCAGTAGTTGATGTCGAGAGGCGGCTGGCTATTGCCCGGCATCATACAGCGACTCATTTGCTGCAGTATTGTTTGCGGCAGATTCTGGGAGATCATGTTAAGCAGTGCGGCTCGCTGGTCAATCCGGATAAATTACGGTTTGACTTTACCCATTTTGCCGCGATTGAGGATGATGAACGGCAGCGGATCGAGGATTTGATGAATAGTAAGGTGCTGGAAGATGCCGCGGTGGAAATATATACTCTTTCTCTGCAGAAGGCCCTGGACCAGGGAGTATTAGCCTTCTTTGGTGAGAAATACGGGGAAGAGGTGCGGGTGCTGGATATCGGCAGTTATAGTAAAGAATTATGCGGCGGGACTCATATCCGCGCTACCGGTCAAATCGGTTTGTTCAGGATTACCAGTGAAGGATCGATTTCCAGCGGCGTCAGGCGCATAGAGGCGGTCTGCGGTAAAGTCAGCGCCCGGCTGGCAGGCAAGGAAGGACAGGTATTAAAAGAGATATCTTCTTTATTAAAAAGCGAGCCGGAAAAAACTGCCGCTAAATTGAAAGAATTGTTAAAGGCCCAAAAGGAGTTGAGTAAACAGAAAGAACAATCGGCCCGGCAGGATGTTCGTTCGCAGGCGGAGTCTCTTCTGGCGCAGACTAAAACTGCCGGCGGGATGAAGATAATTGCCGCTAATGTCGGAGGGGTACGGGTATATCATTTACGTATGTTAGGGGATCTGCTCAAGGGTAAGTTAAAATCAGGTGTTATTGTTCTGGGTGCCCGGCAAAAAGATAAAGTGGCCCTACTCACGGTAGTGACCAAAGATTTGGTCGCTAAGGGTATTCATGCGGGTAAAATTGTTAAGGAAGTGGCCGCCTTAGTCGGGGGCAGCGGCGGCGGCCGGCCGGATATGGCCCAGGCCGGCGGTAAGAAACCGGAACTACTGGATCAGGCGCTGACGCAGGTAGCGGATATTGTGCTGAAAAAATAATATGAAAAAAATAGTTGTTTACTATTCCCATACGGGAAATACGAAAAAAGTTGCGGATGTGCTGGCGAAAAGTGCAGGCGCGGAAAGGGTTTGTCGTTTAGAGGCGCTAGATGAAGCGGACAGCTTTTTCGGCCAGTGCCGGCGGGCGTTTTTTCGCCGCCGGGCTAAGATTACTGACAGCTTAGTTGATGTGGGGCGATATGATTTGATTTGTCTGGGAACTCCGGTTTGGGCCTTCGGTCCGGCGCCGGCAATCTGGACCTACCTGGATCAGTGTGCCGGTTTAGCAGGGAAAAAGGCTGTTGTTTTTGCTACCTACGGCAGTGGTGCCGGTAAGGAGAAATGCCTGGATCTTATGGAGAATGCCCTCAAGAAGAAAGGGGTCATCCGGGTAGAAAGATTTTCCATTCAACAAGCCAAGGTAACAGATAACGAATTTGTCAAGAAAGAGTTAGCACAGCTCTCTTTTCAGCAGTAATTCCTCCTTTTAGCATACTTCTGTTATTCCCTGATCATTCCAGAAATTAACTTGTTATATATATATATTTCTGATACTATTATCGTTTATTTTATGTAATATACACACGAATTTAGTCAAGAGGCAGTCTATATGCGTTTAGGGTTAATTGCCGGCAACCGTAACTATCCGCTTATTTTTGCCCGGGAGGCCAAGAAGCAGGCCGGGGTGTCGCTGGCGGCAGTGGCTTTTAAGGGAGAGACCAAAAGGCAGCTTGCCGGATATGTAGATCATATTTCCTGGCTTGAGGTTGGTCAGTTGCAGCTGATGATAGATGTCTTTAAGCAGCAAGAAGTTAAAGAGGCAGTGATGATCGGTCAGATTACACCAACCAGGCTGTTCAAGAAACTGCGGGCTGATACACGAATGCAGAATGTTCTGGCCGGACTTACTGAGCTTAATGCCGAAACGATTTTTGCCGCAGTGGCTGGGGAGTTGGAAAAGGAAGGGATATATCTTAAGGATGCCCGCCTGTTTCTGGACAAATTGCTTGTTCCCGGGGGATTACTCACCGCGGGGGAATTAACGGAAGCTGAAAAGCGGAATATTGATTTTGGCCGTGATATGGCTAAGTATTTGGCGGCAAAGGATATCGGTCAATCGGTTGTGGTTAAGAGCGGTACTGTTGTTGCTGTTGAGGCAATTGGAGGAACAGATGCGATGATCAGGCGCGGCGGAAAGATTGCCCGCGGCAATGTTATTGTGGTTAAGGTCAGCAAGCCGGACCAGGATATGCGTTTTGATGTTCCCGTTATTGGCCCGGGAACGATTCGGGTATTGTCTCGTGCCGGTGGCGGTGTTCTGGCCGCGGAAGCCGGAAGAGTATTGATATTGGAAAAGGAAAAGACAATTAAACTGGCTGAGAAATTTAAAATTAAATTGGTAGGTATATAGTTTCAAATACATAGATTTTTAATTAATAGAAAAGATATTTTAAATGCAGAGACCGCAGAGGACGCAGAGAAAAGATGATTTAAATTATAAAAAACTCTGCGTAACTCTGCGTACTTTGCGGTCTCTGCGTTAAGAAAGCTATTTGAATTTGTAATTTAAAACTCACGAGCGCAGCGAATTATTATGTAGAGATTATGAAAAAGTTAAAAGTTGCTGTAGTTGGGGTTGGGCATCTGGGTAAGGAGCATGCCCGTATTTATCATAATCTGCCGCAGGTGGAACTGGTAGGAGTGGTGGATACTGACGCGGAACGGGCAGGACAGATTGCCGGTCAATACAATACGCAGGGCTATACCAATGTTAAAGACATTGCCGGTAAAATTGACGCGGCCAGTATTGTTGTGCCTACTGACAAACATTATTCGGTTGCCAAAACATTGCTTAAGGCCGGGGTGCATCTGTTGGTGGAAAAACCGATAACATCTACTTTAGGGCAGGCCCGGCGTTTAGTCGCGCTGGCCGATGATCATAGAGCAATTCTGCAGGTAGGGCACATAGAGAGGTTTAATCCTATCGTGCAGGAATTAGTGCAATTGGTGGATAACCCCAAATTCATTGAAATTCATCGTTTGAGTCCATTCTCTGCCCGGGGCACAGAGGTAGGGGTGGTCTTTGATCTGATGATTCACGATATCGATATCATTCTGGGGCTGGTCAGTGATGAGGTTAAGCGTATTGAGGCGGTAGGGGTTGAGGTCTTAACACCGAGTGAGGACATTGCCAATACCCGGATTACTTTTCGTAACGGCTGTGTGGCCAATCTTACCGCCAGCAGGGTAAGTCAGGAACGGATGCGTAAAATCAGGGTGTTTCAGCCGGACAGCTATTTGTCGTTAGATTATTATAAGCAGGAAGGGGTTTGCTTTCGTAAACAAGGAAAGGATATCCTGCGGCGGGAATTGCGGGCCGGGAAAGAAGAGCCCTTGCGGCAAGAATTGTCATCTTTTATTCAAACGGTGCTTAGCGGCGCCCGGCCCCTGGTGAGCGGCGATGACGCGGTCAGGGCGCTGGCCGTTGCTGATAAAATAGTCAGGAAAATATGGACATAGCGATTGTTGCCGGTGAGGTTTCCGGAGATATTCAGGCGGCGAGGTTAATTAAAGAATTAAGGATGATCAGGCCGGAATTGAAGGTCTGGGGTATGGGCGGCCCGCGAATGCGGGAGCAGGGGGCGGAGCTGCTTTTTGATATTACTCAATGGGCCTTAATCGGTTTCTGGGAAGTGCTGAAAAATTATCGCAAAATCAGGAGTGTTTTTTATCAATTCGCGGCGGCGCTTAGAGAGCGGAAGCCGGCCGCGCTTATTTTAATTGATTATCCGGGATTTAATCTGCGTCTGGCGAAAGAAATAAAATCTTCCGGGATCCCGATTATTTATTATATTAGTCCTCAGGTCTGGGCCTGGGGTAAAGGCCGGATCAAACAGATTGCTGAATTGATAGATAAGATGGTGGTTATTTTTCCTTTCGAGGAGGAATTTTACCGCCGGGCAGGAGTGCCGGTTAGTTTTGTCGGTCATCCCATTATGGATGTTTTGGCCAAACGTTCTTTTAATAAAGAAAAGTTTAGAAGAGAAATGGGAGTCGGGCCCGGTGAACAGTTAGTGGGGATTTTGCCGGGCAGCCGCGAACAGGAGGTTAAACGGCATCTGCCTGTTTTGCTCAAGACGGCGGATTTATTGGGATGTGAGGAGCGGTCCCTGCACTTTGTGATCGGAGCGGCTTCAGCAGAGATCGGCCGGCAGATTAAAAATTATCAGCCGCGCCCTAAGGTATTAAACGAACAAACGTATGATATTATAGAGGCCAGTGACCTGGTGTTGACCTCTTCCGGCACGGCAACTCTGGAAACGGCTTGTTTCGGTACACCGATGGTGGTTATTTATAAATTGAACTGGCTGACCTATCTGTTTTTACGGCCGATGATCAGTATCCCTGATATTGCTATGGCTAATGTGGTTGCCGGTAGGCGGGTAGTGCCGGAGCTGGTGCAGTATCAGGCCCGGGCAGAGTCAGTGGTCAGAGAGGCCTTGGCAATTTTACGCAGTGCCGGGCGGCAGCGGGAAATAAGAACTAATTTAAGTAAAATAAAAGAGAAAATGGGTGCTCCGGGCGTTGTTCAGCGTGCCGCGGCAGAGGTGAATTCATTATTATGAGAAATTATTTTAGAGTTGTCAGATCGGCAAAGAAATATACACCGACCCTTATCGGGGCCCTGGGGTGTTTAACATTGCTTAATCTCTTTGAGGGATTCAGTCTTTTCACCCTGGTGCCGATTATTGACCGTGTTTTTGGCGGGGGGCAGGTGATCATTACCGAGTCCATCAAGATTCCCCTGCTGCCGCCTGTACGGGCGCTTCTGGAAATGATCAATCAGATGGAGCGTTATCGTCTTTTGGCCTTTTTGGGGGTATTTGTCCTGGTGATGTTTTTTATGAAAGGGGTTTTCTATTATGGAAAAGAAATCCTCATGGAACGGATGGGGCAGGGGGTAGTCAAGAACGTCCGTTCAAAAATCTACCAGCATATTCAGGATCTATCATTGGATTATTCCGGCACAAAGCGGACCGGGGAACTGGTTTCCCGGATTACTAATGATGTGCGTTGGGTGCAGGAAGGAATTGCCCGCGGGCTGGCAAATACCCTGGATAGTTTTTTTAAACTTGTTTTGTACATGAGTATTATCTTTGTTATTGCCTGGAAATTATCCCTGATCACCATAGTTGTTTTTGGTTTGTTGATGGTGCCGATTATTAAAATCGGTAAATTGCTGCGGAAGATAAGCGCCAAAGGGCAGGCCAAGATGGCTGATCTTAGTTCGCTTTTATATGAAACAATTTCCGGCATGCGGATCGTAAAGGCCTTTGCGATGGAAGATTATGAATACCGCAGGTTTCAGTCGGAAAATAACAGATATTATCAGCTGATGATGAAGGCAATCAGGCGCGGAGCGATTGTGGGCCCGATGGTGGAGTTTGTCGGGGCGCTGGTGGCGATAGGGATTTTACTGATTGTTGCCCGCACGATAATCAGCGGTACGATTTCCACCGGCTGGTTTGCTCTTTATATCGGGGCGCTGGTGGCGGTTATGAAGCCGGTTAAGAAGATATCGCAGATGAATCCTATTATCCAGCGGGCAACGGCGGCCAGTGACCGCATATATGAGATTCTGGATACTACACCCAAGATAGAGGAAATTCCCGGGGCGCAGGATTTACCCGCTCTCCGTGACAAGATCGCCTTTGTGCGCATGAATTTCGGTTATCAGGGTAAAGAGATACTCCTAAAAGATATTAATCTTGAGATTAAGAAAGGCCAGGTTATTGCCTTTGTCGGTCCCAGCGGTGTTGGTAAGACCTCTTTATTAAATCTTATTCCCCGGTTTTATGATCCCTCATCCGGCCGGGTGGAAATTGATGGGACCGATATTCGTAATGTAACGTTAAAAAGTCTGCGCGAGCAGTTGGGGATGGTTAGCCAGGAAACAATCCTGTTTAATGATACGGTCTGGGCCAATATCGCCTATGGAGATCAGAGCAGGGAAATGAATGAGGTTATCCGGGCGGCGGAGATGGCCAATGCCCATCATTTTATTGTGCAGCTGCCACAGGGTTATGATACGGTGATCGGTGAACGCGGTTTTAATCTTTCCGGAGGAGAGAAGCAACGGCTTGCTATTGCCAGGGCCATTCTGAAGAATCCGGGTATTCTGATCCTGGATGAGGCAACCAGCGCCCTGGATACGGAATCTGAACGTCTGGTGCAGGACGCCCTGGATAAATTGATGAAGAACAGGACGGTTCTGGTTATTGCCCACCGGTTAAGTACGGTGCAGCAGGCAGATTGTATTTACGTGCTTAAAGACGGCAGGATTATTGATGCCGGCCGGCATGGAGAGCTTATCAACCGGGAAGGGCCGTACCGGACATTGTATCAACTGCAGATACATTAGAATTGATAATTGAAATGAATGCTTTACTCGTTGCGTTACTGGCCTTAACTGGTTTATATCTTGGATATAAATTCTACGGCACGTTTATTGCCCGGCGGTTGTTCGGGTTAAGCAGCCATCATGTTACTCCGGCACACAAGTTAAGAGATGATGTTGATTATGTGCCGACAAAGAAAGGGATTTTATTCAGTCATCATTTTGTTACCATTGCCGGCCTGGGGCCGATTCTTGGCCCGGCGATTGCCGTTATCTGGGGTTGGCTGCCCGCTCTTTTATGGGTGCTTTTCGGCTCGATTTTTGTCGGGGCGGTGCATGATCTCAGCGCGCTGGTGATTTCGGTCAGGCATGACGGGCGTTCAATCGCTTATCTGGCCAAGGATATGATTGCTGGCCGGGCGCGGATATTATTCTTGTTTATTGTTTTTTTTGCCCTGGCCCTGGCGATGGGTGTTTTTGCCCTGGTGATTGCTACCCTCTTTAGTGCCGGTTTTCATCCGGAGGTGGTGATTCCCAGCGCGGCCCTGATGGTCATTGCCATGATTATCGGGTATTTGGTCTATAAGAGAAATGTGCCGATTAGTGTGGCGACTCTGGTTGGCGTAGTTTTAATGGTTGCGGCCGTGGTCATCGGAGTCAGATTTCCGGTTACCTGGATCAGTAAACAGGCCTGGATCTGGATTTTGCTTGTGTATGCCTTTTTGGCCTCTTGTCTTCCGGTCTGGTTGCTGCTGCAGCCCCGGGATTATCTGAATTCTTTCCAGCTGTTTCTTGTATTGGGGCTTATGTACCTGGGGATTTTTGTTACGCGGCCGGTAATTGTCGCGCCGGCTATTAATCGAACAGCGACTGATTTACCCGCTCTTTTTCCTTTTTTGTTTATTGTGGTTGCCTGCGGTGCGGTGAGCGGGTTTCACAGCATTGTGGCCAGCGGTACGACTTCCAGGCAAATGAATAAGGAGCCGCAGGCGCTGGGTATAGGTTACGGCGGAATGATTCTGGAGGCGGTTTTGGCTGTGGCTGCTATTCTGGCTTGCTGCGCGGGGTTTAAGACTACGGCGGCCTGGCACGGTCACTATATTGGCTGGCAGGCGGCTGGGGGCCTGGGCCCCAAGCTTAACGCCTTTATCAGTGGTGCGGCCTCGTTTTTAAACGGGCTGGGTATTTCTCTGCCTATCGCCAAAGCGCTGATTTCAATAATTGTTGTTGGTTTTGCCCTGACGACTCTTGATTCCGGTACACGATTGTTACGGTATAATATAGAGGATATTGGACGCAGTCTGCGAATAAGGGCGCTGGACAATCGTTTTTCGGCTTCTTTTGTGGCCGTAATAGCAATCGGTTTTTTTGCTCTCATGAAAGTGGGCACGACCCTGTGGGAGTTATTTGGTATGACTAACCAGTTGTTAGCGGGATTATGTTTCCTGGTTGTGGCTATTTACCTTTATCGAAACAAAAAACCGTGCCGTTATCTTATTGTGCCGATGATATTTTTACTGGTTATTGTCGGCTGGACAATGGTTGTTAAAATTAATCAATTTCGTGTTGCCCATAATTGGACGTTGTTGCTGGTGGGCGGGGTTATTTCTGTGCTGGCTGTTTGGTTGATCACTGAAGGAATACTGGTGTTTAGGAGAAAATGAAAGTATTACGGGAAATATACGAACGGCGCGAACTGTTGAGGAGCCTGGTGGTGAGGAACCTGAAGATACGCTATAAGGGTTCCGTGCTGGGCTTTTTCTGGAGTCTGCTGGACCCTTTATTGATGATGCTGGTATATCTTGTCTTTATCAGATTGATGCGTTTTTCGATTGAGTTGCCGGTATTACTAACCGGAATAATCGTTTGGCAGTTTTTTATAATGTGTACCAATGATAGTGTGCACATCATTACCGGCAGCACAAATCTGGTGAAAAAAATATATTTCCCCCGGTTTATCCTGCCGCTGGCCATGGTTGCCGCCAATGTGATTAATTTTTTACTCTCGACAAGTGTGCTGCTGATTTTGCTTTTGTTCTTTAAGGTGCCTTTGGGGATACCGCTCTGCTGGTTCCCTGTTATCTTGTTTTTTCAATGTATTTTTTGTCTGGGTATGGCCCTGCTGGTCAGTTGTTCAAATGTGTTTTTCCGGGACACCGAACATCTAGTCGGTGTGACACTGATGGCCTGGTTTTTCATGACGCCGATTATCTATCCGTTGAGCAAAATACCGGAACAGTTTATCGGGCTTTATTTCCTTAATCCGATGGCCGCGCTGGTGACCGCTTACCGTCATGTGCTCTTGGGTAAACCGCTGCCTCAGGTGCCTTCGTTTTATCTGGCCTTTGTGGTCATTGTTCTGGTTTTTGTTCTCGGCTGGCTGGTTTTCGCGCGCTACCAGAAATATTTTGCTGATGAGATGTAAAAAACTATGAATAGGATATTATTGGAGAATGTCGGGAAGCGATTTAATATTCAAGGTCCCAAGGACCGGACCCTTAAGTCCAGTATGCTGGATCTTATCCGCGGACGTCACTCCAAAAAAGATTTTTGGGCCCTGCGGGGAGTTAATTTTTCCGTTAAGGACGGGGAGACGCTGGGGATTATCGGGCCCAATGGCGCGGGGAAAAGTACTTTGCTGGGGTTAATTACCGGTACATTAACGCCGACAGAGGGGAAAATAGAGACTCATGGCCGCCTTTCTTCTCTGTTAGAATTAGGGGCCGGATTCCACCCTGATCTTTCCGGCAGGGAAAATGTCTATTTAAACGGCGCGATTATGGGTTTGAGTAAAAGGCAAATTGAGCAGCGGTTTCAGCAGATAGTAGATTTTGCGGAATTGGAAGCCTTTATTGATACGCCGGTAAAACACTATTCCAGCGGGATGTATGTCCGTCTGGGATTCGCTATCGCCGTTGAGGTTGATCCGGATATTTTGCTTGTAGATGAAGTGCTGGCAGTGGGAGACGCGATGTTCAGGCGCAAATGCCTGCGGAAGATAGAAGAGTTTCAAAAGCGCCGCAAAACGATGCTGGTCGTTTCCCATGATCTGGAGACGATTAAGAATATCTCCGATCGGATTGTTCTGCTCGATGAGGGTAAGATTATCGATTTCGGTGATCCCGGTGTTGTTGTGGAAGAGTACCTGCGGCTGGGGCTTTACCGTAAGGGAGAACTGGTGGTTAAAGAATGGGGCAGCCGGGATATTGAAATAGAGAAGGTTGTTCTTTGTGAACGGGAAGGGAAAGAAAAGGAACGGTTTCTTTCCGGTTATCCGCTGATGGTGAAGATACATTATCAGGCAAAAAAACTGATTGATAATGCCGCTTTTGGTTTTTCTATTACCGATGGGGAAGGTCGGCTCTGTTATGGGACCAATACCCTGATTGAGAAATATCCTGTCGGCGCCCTGGAAGGAAAGGGAGTAATCAGTATTGAACTTGCTCCTTTAACGCTGTTACAGGGGAAATATTACTTGTCCCTGGCTGTTCATTCAGCGGATCATAAAACACAGTTTCATCGGCAGGAAAACTGGTATGTTTTCTGGGTAGAGCCGGACCGCAAGGCGGACGGCTTTCTTAATATTCCCTGCCGCTGGAGTATGCAGAAATAAACAGGAGGTTTGAAATGGGAGAAGATTTTCGTGTTTCTGCCAGAGATATTGATGTAGAAAAGATTATGCGACAGATAAAAGAGCAGGTTGAAGAGAAGCAGGCGGCGGGTGTCTATGGTAAATATAATCTGGAAGACGTGGCGGTGAAGGATATTGCCCAATTACAGAACGAGCAGGATTTCCTTGATTATTATCTGGAATTAATTCAGCATACCTGTGATATCGATATCGGTGATTTTCAGATTCCCTCCAAGGGCGGTATTTTCGGCAAACCGGTCGCCAAGTTTAAGCGTTTTGTCTGGATTATTCTTAGATTCTATACCTACCGGCTGTTTTCCCAACAGAAGGAATATAATTTTCAATTGGTTAATACCTTAATGAGTATTAACAAGAAGCTCGACGAGCAGGTTAAGGTGTTAAGCGACAGAGTGGCAGAATTAGAAAAGAAAATATGAAAATAGCCTTTATTGTCCCTAGATTTGAACCCCAGCTGGCTGGCGGCGCCGAAGTGCATTGTAAACAGCTGGCGGAAAGACTGGTCGGTCATTATCAGGTGGAGATTCTCTCAACCTGTGCCCGGGATCACTTTAGCTGGAAAAATTATTATGAACCGGGAAATCAGCTGGTTAACGGAGTGACTGTCCGGCGTTTTCTTGTTGACGCCAACCGGGTGACCCCGAGATTCCTGCGGATTCAGCGAAAGATCGATCATCGTTTTCCCCTGAGCGCGAAAGAGGAACACAGGTGGTTTGAGGACGGTATCCGCAGCCAGGCCCTGGAAAGATATATTATTAAACAGAAAAACCGCTATGACTGGTTTATTCCCATGCCCTATTTATTTGGGACAGCCTATTGGGGGATTCAGGCCTGTCCGGAGAAATGTTTATTAATCCCCTGTCTCCATGACGAGCCGTTTGCCTATCTGAAGATATTTAAAGAAATGTTTAATCAGGTTCAGGGCGTTATGTTTAGTACGTATCCGGAGATTGAATTTGCCAGGAATCTTTACGAGTTGCCGGAGGAGAAGATTTCCCGGGTGAGCCTTGGTTTTGAGGCAGAGGAAAAATATGATCCGCGGGGATTTAGAGAAAACTTTGGCATTCAGGATCCTTTTATCCTTTTCGCGGGCAGGCGTGAGGGGGGTAAAAATATAGATTTATTACTGAAATATTTCCGTATTTATAAAGCAAATAATAATAAAAATAAATTAAAGTTGGTGCTTTTGGGCAGCGGGCCGGTAAATTTATCTAATGAGGATAAAGATAACATCTTCGATTTAGGCTATGTTTCGCGGGAACATAAGGCCGGGGCCTACGCGGCGGCAATGGCCTTTTGTCAGCCTTCGGTTAATGAAAGTTTATCTATTGTGATGATGGAATCCTGGCTTGCCGGCCGGCCGGTTCTGGTTAATAGCGGCTGCGCGGTAACCGCGGATCATTGCCGCCGCAGTAATGGCGGGCTGTATTTCGGCAGTTACCCGGAGTTTCAGGAATGTATCGATTATTTACTCGCTCAGCCTGAGGTGGCCGGCGCTATGGGTGAGAACGGACGAAGTTATGTTGAGCGGGAATACAGCTGGCCGGTGGTGGTGGAAAGATTCAAAAACAGCCTAAACAAATTCTCCTTGATGTAGGAGGTCAGACCTCCTACATAAAGATATGATACATGTCGAAGAGAAGAATCTCGCTATGTAGGAGGTCTGACCTCCTACATCAAGGAATAAAAATGGAAATTCATCAATGGCTGCCGGGGTTTACTAGCGGGGACGCGATTAGTAATTATGCCCTGGGCCTGCAGAAGATAATCAGGGGCTGGGGGTATAAATCGGAGATCCTCTCTCCTTTCCGTCATGTCAGCCCCAAGGTGCGTAATTTGTGTCAGCCCTGGGAAAATTACAGTGATTACAGTAACAGCAGTAATATTGTTATTTATCATTTTTCCATCGGTTCCCCTCTAAGTAACGCCTTTAAATCCATTCCTGATAAAAAATTCCTTGTTTACCATAATATTACTCCGGATAAATATTTTCGCGGTATTAATGAAGAAAAGGCCCTGGTGCTTTTCCAGGGACGCCAGGAACTGCAGGAGTTAAGCGGGGTGCCGCAGGCGGCGGTGGCCGATTCAGAATATAACCGGCAGGAACTGGCCGCTTGGGGTTATCGGAGTACCGGTGTTGTCCCGCCGCTCTTGGATTTTACCGGCCTGGCCCAGAAGCCCCAGCGGGCGATTGTTAGTAAATACCGGGACAACTGGACCAATATCATTTTTGTCAGCCGGCTGGTGCCGAATAAAAAAATTGAAGATATAATTAAGGTATTCTATTATTATAAAAAGGCTGTTAATCCACAGTCGAGGTTGTTCCTTGTCGGTTCTTATGTGGGGATGGAAAAGTATTGTGCCTATTTGCGGGCGCTGGCGCTGGAGCTCGGTTTGCGGGATGTTGTTTTCACGGGGCATGTTACCCTGCCGCAATTAGTGGCTTATTACAGGATCGCTGATTTGTTTTTATGTATGAGTGAGCATGAAGGATTCGGTATTCCGCTGGTGGAAAGTATGTATTTTGGTGTGCCGATTGTGGCCTATAATGCCGCGGCTGTCCCTTACACTCTGGGGGGCAGCGGTGTATTGGTTGACGAAAAAGATTATCCCCGGATCGCGGAATTAATGGATGTTATCTTAAGAGAAGAGAAGGTTAAAAGAAAGATTGTTGATGTTCAGAAAAAACGTCTCGGAGATTTTCTGCCGGAAAAGATTGAAATAACAATTAAAAATTATTTAAACCCGCTTTTTTAACGGTGGGTCTCCTGATGAGCTGCGGAGTATTTTATTCTAATTCGTATAATTTTAACTTTTCGTAAAGCGTCGAACGCCTGATCCCTAATATTTCCGCTGTCCGTGTTTTGTTGCCCTGGCAGATATTTAATACTTTGTGGATATGGTTCTTTTCCACTTCGGCTAGTGTGGGGATCGGGCCGCCTTCTCCGGCCGCTGTATCTTGCGGGATCAG
The DNA here is from genome assembly GCA_964543115.1 of uncultured bacterium. Taxonomy (GTDB): domain Bacteria; phylum Auribacterota; class CAZIXI01; order CAZIXI01; family CAZIXI01; genus CAZIXI01. Next base: position 1,096 of record CAZIXI010000031.1, on the reverse strand, counting down.
GTCCAGGTCCTTGGCGCCGATTACGTCCCGTTTGCCCATCACTACGGCCCGTTCAATGCAGTTTTTCAGTTCCCGGACATTGCCCGGCCAGGAGAATTTTCCCATTAGTGTCAGCGCTTCCGGAGTGAATCCCTTAATAAAGTGAGTTGCTTTGGCCTTGAATTTGTCCAGGTAATACTGGGCCAGTAAAGGGATATCGTCTTTACGCTGCTTGAGCTGGGGCAGGGTAATGCTGATAACCTTGAGCCGGTAAAAAAGGTCTTCCCGGATCAGTCCTTTTTTAAGCGCCTCTTCCATTTCCCTGTTCGTAGCGGCGATTACCCGGACATTGACCGGGATATCTTTGGTGCCGCCCACCCGGCGGATTTTGTTTTCTTCCAATACCCGGAGCAGTTTACTCTGGCTGGCTAAGGGCATTTCCCCGATTTCATCCAGAAAGACAGTGCCGCCGTTGCCAAGTTCAAACTGTCCCGGTTTAGCGGCATGGGCGCCGGTAAAGGCACCTTTTTCATGCCCAAATAGTTCGCTTTCAATTAATGTTTCCGGCAGCGTTGTGCAGTTAACGCAGATGAAAGGTTTATCGGACCGTTTACTGTTATAGTGAATAGCGCGGGCAACGAGTTCCTTGCCGGTGCCGCTCTCACCGGTAATTAATACTGTGCTGTCAATCGGCGCCACCTTGCTGATGGTGTGAAAGACCTCTCTTATCTCCTTACTGATGCCGACCATGTTATAAACTTCCTTGAGTTCCTTATGCATGGTCGCGGCCTTGTTGGCCATTTTATCATGGAAGCGGATGTTCTCGATGGCAATAGCTACCTGGTTGGCGACGGCGGTAATTAACCGCAAGGTGTCCTCATTAAACGCGGAGCTAGCTGTTTTTGTGTCAAGATAAATAAGGCCGAAGGTATCTTCAACTGTGCTGATGGGGATAGACATTGCGCTGCGGATTTGTTCCCCGACAATGCTGGTTTTAGCGTCGAATCGCTTATCGATCTGGGCGTCTTTAGTGAGTACGGCAATGTTTTCCAGAAATGATTGTTTGGTTATTGTTGTGCTGATCTTTATGGTGCTTTTGGGCAGGCCTTCTTTAATG
>CAZIXI010000030.1:12388-21347 GCA_964543115.1 uncultured bacterium | reverse complement strand
GGAACAGGTAGAAATTCAGATTAAATATGAGGGTTATATCAAGAGAGAAAGTGAACGCATAAATCAATTCCGCCGCCATGAACAGGTGAAGATCCCGCCGGGGATGGATTTTTCTGCTCTTAAGGGTATTTCCCGGGAGATTCAGGAAAAGCTCAATCTGGTCCGGCCCCAATCCCTGGGACAAGCCAGCCGGATTGCCGGTGTCACGCCCGCTGCCGTATCGATATTATTGGTTTATTTGAGGAAATCGGCAGAAGAATCTGCCGGATCGACTAAAGGCAATAAATGAAGTCTAACTGCAAGTGAATTTTATTCCTGTTCCCAGCGTTTTTTCAGATTAGGGTTGTCCACCCAGGATAAGAGATAATTGGTGTATTGCTCGCCGGTAACCCCGGTATCCCTGCCGGTAATTACCATCTTCTTTTCGTATTGGCCGCAGACCTCCAGGGACATTTCTACCTTAGCGGCACGTTCAGGATAACCGATATGGCGCAGCAGCATGGCGCTGGCCCGGATCATCGAACAGGGATCGGCGAATTGGGCCCGGCCTTCCTTAACCATGCGCGGGGCGCTGCCGTGGATGGCCTCGAACATGGACCAGCGTTTGCCGATATTGGCACTGCCGGCAGTGCCAACTCCGCCCTGCATCTGCGCCGCTTCGTCGGTTAAGATATCCCCGTAAAGGTTGGGCAAAACGATTACCTTAAATTCGCGCCGGCGGGCCGGGTCAATCAGTTTTGCCGTCATGATATCAATATACCATTCGTCCAGACGGATATCAGGGTATTCTTTAGCGATCCGGAAGGCTACGCGGGAAAAGCGGCCGTCGGTTGTTTTTACAACATTTGATTTGGTGACTACGGTTACGCGGTCAATATTATTCTTTTTGGCGTATTCAAAGGCCATGCGGATTATGCGTTCGGCACCCTGTTCGGTGATTACCTTAAAATCAATACTGAGATCAGCAGAAACATCAAATCCTTTTGAGCCGAGCACGTAGGCACCTTCGGTATTTTCCCGGAAAAAGCACCAGTCAATTCCTTCCTGGGGAATGCGTACGGGGCGGACGTTGGCAAAAAGGTCCAGGTAGCGGCGCATGGCCACGTTAGCGCTTTCGATATTGGGCCATTCGTCGCCGGCCTGCGGGGTAGTTGTCGGTCCCTTCAGAATAACGTGGCAGGATTTAATTTCCGCTAATACATCCTCTGGAATAGCTTTTTTGTGTTCGGCACGATTTTCAATTGTTAGTCCCTCAATGTCTCGAAATTTAACTTTTCCGCCGGCTACTTCATCTTTAAGCAGATGGGTCAGCACTGTCTGCGCGTGTTTGGAAATCACCGGCCCGATACCGTCTCCCCAGCAGAGCCCGATAATGATCGGGGATAAGGCGGTATAATCCACAGCGGCGATTTCTTTTTTCATTTCCCCAACGCGCTGTAATTGTTCAGTGATGATTGTGCCGAACTTTTTTTGTGCTTCTTTAATGAGATCTTTGCTCATGGTAATTATGCCTCCGAAGTAAACTAGCTGGTTTTAGGCTTGTAAAAACGTTTTTATTTTTAACCCACGGAGTGGGAGTGTTCCATCAGAAGTTGATGAATGGCCAGGGCGGAACGTTGGGCGGTGGCCATGGCGCTGATCACCGTGGCTTCTCCGGTAGCGATATCACCGCCGGCATAAACTTTCGGTTTGGAAGTTTTCCCGGTTTCTTTATCAATGATGATATACCCCCTCTTTGTTTCCAGATCAGGGGTAGTGGAGGCAATTAATGGATTGGCGGTGGTGCCGATCGACATAATCAGGGTATCGATCGGGATCGTGAAATTAGAGTCTTCGATCGGAACCGGCCGGCGCCTGCCGCTGGCGTCCGGTTCACCGAGCTTCATTTGTATGCATTCTATTCCGGTTGCCCAACCCTTTTCGTTTCCGAGTACTCTTACCGGATTAGTCAGTAATTTGAATTCAATGCCCTCTTCTCTGGCGTTTTCAATCTCTTCATTACGGGCGGGCATTTCCCTTTCACTGCGCCGGTAGACGATAGTAACATTGTCGGCACCTAAACGCAGCGCGCTTCTGGCGGCGTCCATGGCCACGTTGCCGCCGCCCACCACTACTACTTGTTTTCCGCAATAGACCGGTGTATGAAATTCGGGAAATTTATAGGCCTTCATCAGATTAATCCGGGTAAGGAATTCATTCGCCGAAAGCACTCCGTTCAGATTTTCGCCGGGAATATTCATAAACCGCGGCGCGCCGGCGCCAATGGCAATATAAACAATATCGAAACCTTCCTGGAGCAGATCATCAATAGTTTTTATTTTGCCGATAACATTATTCAGTTTTATTTCAACTCCCATTTTCGTGAGTGTGTCTATTTCCTGTTGAACGATTGCTTTGGGTAACCGGAATTCCGGTATACCGTAGACAAGCACTCCGCCTGTTTTATGGAAGGCCTCAAATACGCTAACCTTATGTCCCAGCTGGGCCAGGTCGCTGGCCGCGACAATACCGGCGGGACCGGAGCCCACTACGGCTACCTTTTTGCCGGTGGATTTGGCTACCGGGGGCACCTCCAGGGTACCCTGTTTAAACTGGTAATCGGCGGCGAAGCGTTCCAGGCGGCCGATAGCAATTGGTTTACCGGCTTTGTGGAGCACACAGGCGGTTTCACAAAGTTCTTCCTGGGGACAGACACGGCCGCAGACAGCGGGCAGAATACTTTTTTCCTTTATTTTATTTATACTCCCCTTAAAATCCTTTTCGGTCATTTTCTTAATAAAAGACGGGATATCAATATTTACCGGGCAGCCGGCAATACAAGGCGCCTTTTTACACTGCAGGCAGCGGCCGGCTTCCAATAAGGCCTGTTCATCGGTATAGCCCTGGGCCACTTCCAGGAAATTTTTTATTCTTTCGGCCGGTGATTGTTTCGGCATGGACTGGCGTTCGACTTTTTGTTTCATAAGCCGGCCTCTTTTTCCTTATACATCCGCTGACGTTGGCTGAGTAAATCAAAATCTACTTTGTGGGCGTCAAATTCCGGGCCGTCAACACAGGCAAATTTGGTTTCCCCGCCTACGCTTATCCGGCAGCCGCCGCACATGCCGGTGGCATCGATCATGATGGGGTTGAGACTGACCACCGTCGGGATATTAGCCGGCCGGGTAGTATCGGCGACCGCCTTCATCATTGGGACAGGGCCGACGGCAAAGGCCAGGTCTATAGCCAGGCCTTTGTTAATCATTTCCTTGAGCGGATCGATGACGAATCCCTTTTGTCCGTAAGAACCGTTGTCGGTTGTAATAATCAATTGATCGCTGATTGCCCGGATTTCATTTTCCCAAAACAGGTATTCTTTAATTTTTGCGCCGATAATGGCAATAACCTTATTACCGGTTTGTTTGAATTTGCGTAAGATGGGATAAAGCGGCGCGATACCAATTCCCCCTCCCAAACCGACTATTGTGCCGATTTTTTCAATATGTGTTGGTTCACCCAGGGGGCCGGCTACATCCAGAATATTATCCCCGGTGTTGAGTCTGGCAAGCTGTTTGGTGGTGTAACCGATTTCCAGGGCGATCAGGGTGATTGTGCCGGCTGCCGTATCCATATCAGCCAGGGTCAGGGGGATGCGTTCTCCCTGTTCCTGAAGCCGGATGACCACGAATTGTCCCGGTTCCGCCTTGCGGGCGATATCCGGGGCGGCAATGACAAAAAGAGTGGTATCTTTAGCGATCTCTTGCTTTTTTAATATTGCGTACATAATATCTCCTTAAGAAGGGGCTATTCTAGCATAATTGATATTTTTGGCAAGCCCAATCTATATCCATTCAATTCTAGTAGTCCCCAGCGAAGCTGGGGGCAATCTATACCCATTCCACTTTAGTAGTCCCCAGCGAAGCTGGGGGTAAAAAACCTTTGCTTACTAGTGTTACTATTTGATATATTAAACGTCACCGGGAGGAAGCATTGATGGATTGGTTAATTGCTATTGACAAACAACTGTTTAGCTTTGTGCAGGAACGGATGTCCTGTGCTTTCCTGGATAGATGGATGCCGATTATTACTGATTTTGATAATTGGATCTGGGTAATTGCGCTTGCCTGGCTGGCCCTGTTTATTTTTGGTGGCCGGCGGGGTCGCTGGGCCTGTGTCTTACTGCTGGTTTCTGTCCTGGTTATGGATAATCTGAACAGTTATATTTTAAAACCGTTTTTTGGCCGCCTGCGGCCCGGCGAAACATATACGGCGGCGCAGTTGGCCGCGGGTAAGGGTATATCATATGCTTTTCCCTCAAATCACGCGGTGAATATTTTTACCCTGGCCATGATGCTCAGCTGGTTTTACGCTCGGATATCACCGGTGTTTTTTCTTGGAGCAGTGATTGTGGGATTTTCCCGCGTCTATGTAGGTGTGCATTATCCTCTTGATGTTATTGCCGGTGCGCTGGAAGGGATTACCGGTGCGCTGGTCATTATCTGGTGCGCCGGGAGGATTGCCTCATTGTTTGGTAAAAAGATTAAGAAGGAGTGAAGGATTTATGACGCACAATAAATGTCATCATTGTAGTGGTCTGTGTTGTACTTATGTGACCGTGGATCTGGCCCCGCCGCAGGAATGGGAAGATTATGATGAGATTCGCTGGTATATCCTCCATAAGAATGTTGTCGTTTATAAATGTTATGACGAAAATGAGTGGAGAGTGGAATTTATCTCCGATTGCGAGTATTTAGACAGGGAGGGACATCACTGTCTGCGTTATGAAGAACGGCCGGATGTCTGCCGCGAGTATACAACCGATGAATGTGATGGGGTAGATGAACTGAACCCGGAGGGCTGCGAGGTATTTTTGCAGACAGAAGAAGATTTGCGTAACTATTTACAGGAGCATAAGCCGGAGTTTTTACCATTTGTTTTTAAAGGTTAGGAGGTATGTATGTTTGGCATTGGCATGCCGGAATTACTGGTAATTCTTCTTATTGCCTTATTGGTGTTTGGCGCGACCCGTCTCCCGCAGATTGGCCGGGCAATTGGTAAGACCATAAATGAGCTGAAGAAAGGCTTGAAAGAAGGCACGGAAGAAGAAAAAGAAGAAAAAAAATAATATTCCGATTTTTTTAGTTCAATGAGAAATTGAATTGGGGAAATGGGATGTTGTGCTATGATTTAGATCCTAGATCAAGTATTTAGTATAGAGTATCTTTAATGGATAACCAATTATTGTTTGAAAAGGAAATAATTACAAAGTAAAAACCAGAAACCATAAACTAGAAACGATAAACCGCTTTTATGAGTATATTAGTTATTAATTCCGGAAGTTCCTCCGTTAGATATACCCTGTTCAAATTGCCTAAGTATACGGTTATGGCCAAAGGGATGATCGAACGGATTGGCATGAAGCAGGCTCTGCTCCAGCAGCAGGCCTTGCGGAAGGGGAAAGTTACTAAAGAGCTTTCTGTCTCTGACCATAGGGCGGCAATTAAGATTGCCCTGAAGATGCTAACCGATTCGCGTTACGGAGTATTAGCTGATCTTTCGGAAATTGTAGCCGTTGGTCATCGGGTAGTGCATGGCGGAGAAGAGTTTTCTGACTCGGTGATTGTTGATGATAATGTAATTAAGGCAATTGATAAATACAGCGAATTAGCACCGCTCCATAATCCGCCCAATCTTTTGGGTATTACTGCCTGTCAGCATCTTTTGCCGGGAACAAAACAGGTTGCTGTTTTTGACACCGCCTATTACCATTCCATGCCCCGGGCCAGTTACCTCTATGGCCTGCCCTATAAATTGTATAATAAGTATAAAATCCGCCGGTATGGATTTCATGGTACCTCACATCGTTATGTTGCGCATCGAACGGCGGAGTTGTTAGGCGAAATTATGCCCAACCTTAAAATTATTGGCTGTCATTTGGGGAACGGCTGCAGTATTACCGCTACCATGCACGGAAAAGTGATTGATACCAGTATGGGATTCACGCCGCTGGAAGGGCTGGTGATGGGTACCCGCTGCGGAGATATTGATCCGGCGGTTGTTTTTTATCTGATGGATAAAGAAAAGCTTTCCGTTGCCAAAATCAGTAAATTACTTAATAAACAAAGCGGGTTGCTGGGCCTCTCCGGAGTGGGTAGTGATATGCGTGATATCTCTAAAGCGGCCCGGGCCGGGAATCATCAGGCCCAGGCGGCACTGGATGTGTTTATTCACCGGATCCAGAAATATATCGGTGCCTATATAGTGGCAATGAACGGAGTAGACGCCATTGTGTTTACGGCCGGAATCGGTGAAAACCATGCCTATACCCGGCATAAGGTATGTGAAAAATTAGGTTTTTTAGGTGTAACTATAGATAATAGCGCGAATGTGTCTGGTAAGAAGGAAAAAATTATTAGTACCCCTCACTCAAAAGTAAAGATTCTGGTAGTTCCTACCAATGAAGAGCTGCTCATTGCCCGCGATACGATGCATCTGGTGCATTCCGGTTGAGGCAGCGTATTTTGTATATCACACCAAACGATTAAAGTGTTTGAAAAATGATTTTTTCAACACGTTGATTCATTAGGCCCCGTATTTTTTGAGCCGCAGGGCGTTAGCCAGCATCAGGCTCATGAGGTTAACTGACGGCTGGCGGCTGATGCTTCCCTGGCAACAGGCCTTTTCAGTAAATTCCTTCAGGCCGTCCTGGCGGCAATACTGCGAGTGGAGCAGAACCGGTATTGGGTGCCAGCTATGGGCCTTCAGTGTGGCCGGGGTGGAATGGTCACAGGTCACGGCCAATACATCTGGTTTCATTTTCAGAATGGCAGGGATCAATTTGTCTGTTTCTTCAATTACCTTTACCTTAGCCGCGAAATTACCGTCTTCACCGTAACTGTCGGTTTTCTTTACGTGGACGTAGAAGAAATCATATTTGGCGATATTCTCTTTTAACAGTTGGATACTTTCCTTGTCGTCATGCGGCGGCGGGGTTAGGGCCATCCCCACTAATTTGGCCAGTCCGCGGTACATTGGATAGCCGGCAATAGCCATACTGTTAAGCTGGAATTTCTCTTTAATGGTCGGACAAGGATGATACTGGGCAAACCCGCGTAAAAGCAGCATGTTTGCCTTGGGCTGATCTTTGAGGATTTCCTTGATTTGTTTAAGAATATCTATTAACAGAGCAGATGTGTTTTCCGCTTCCGGTTGCTGGGCCTGCGGAGGAATCAGTTTCAGCCCTGTTTTTTGCGGATCCGTTTCCGCGATGTTTTCGTTTAGATCCGGCCCGCGCAGGATCAGGGCGGCCCGGTGTTCTTTTTCTGTTTCGATGAAAAGTTTATATTTATCAGGTACCTTAATCTGAGAGCGCAGCCGGGTACAGAGTTCTGTATTTAGTTCTGTGGCAATGCGTCCGGCCCGGCGGTCCAAGACAGTATCGCTCGGGTCAATGGTGGCAAAATTTGCCCGGGCACAGAGATCGCCTTGTTTTAAATCAAAATCTATACCCAAAGCCGAAAGGACACCCCGGCCGATATTACTTGTTATGGGATCATAGCCAAAAAGCGCCAGGTGGGCCGGGCCGCTGCCCGGGGTGATGCCCGGGCCAATCGGGTCCAATAGGCCGCAGCTGGAGACAGCTGCTAATTTATCAAGGTTAGGGGTTTTAGCTGTTGCCAGCTCTGTTTTTCCGCCGGTTTTTTCGGCCAGGCCGCCCAGGCCGTCCATCACCAAAAGTACTATTTTAGAATCATTCTTGCTGATCAGGTTTTTTAACACTTTTTCATCCATGATAAATCACTCCTTTCTAACAGGTTATGAAACAATAGCAGAATAGAATTGTCCTTGTATTATATATATAATTAATATATAATTTCAACACATTTAATATATTTTATAAAGACAATCCCAGGGCCTAGCCTAGGACAGTCTATAGCCATTCATATAATGGCAGCCCCAAGCAAAGCTTGGGGTTTTGGTGTTTTAGGGCAGTCTATATACATTCATATAATGGCAGCCCCGCGAAGCGGGGCAGTCCCCCGATGAAATCGGGGGGGCAGGCCCAAGCGAAGCTTGGGAGGAGAGATAGTGTTATTAAGTTTGCTTTTAAGAAGTATTACTTTTTTGGTTAATTGCCTGCCGCATTGTATTGCCTTGTCTTTGGGGTGGCTGGTGGGTGATCTGGGGTATCTGCTTGATCGGAGGCATCGCCGGCTGGCGATTGCTAATATCCGGCGGGTTTTTGCTGGAGAGAAAAGTGCCCGGGAAATACGCCGGGTTGCCCGGCACTCATTTCATCATCTGGGGATGAATTTCATTGAGTTTCTGCGCTGCCTGCCTAAGGAAATTGAGATTCTCGGTAAAAAAAATTACCAGCCATTTTTAGAAAAAAAACAGGGGATGATATTTATTATCGGGCATCTGGGCAATTGGGAAGTACTGGGCCGGGTGGCGGCGCGGGAAGGGGTGCGGCCGCTGGTTGCCGTGGGCAGGGATATAAAAAATAAGGCAGTTGACCGCTATATCAAAAGAAAAAGGAAACGTTGGGATTTGGAAATATTTAGCAAGAAGGGGTCATTGCGGCAATTGCTGGAGTGTTTGCGGGCCGGCAAAAACGCGGCAATTCTTATTGATCAGTATGCCGGTCGGAAGGCGGTTTTTGTTGATTTTCTGGGTTTGCCTACGTCTACTACTGCCAGCCCGGCGGTAATGGCCCTGCGTACCGGGGCACCGATTGTACCGGCATTTATGATCAGGCAGAAGGCCGGCAGGTATCAGGTAATTATTGAACCGCCGGTTGCGGCAGCAACTACGGATAATGTAACAAAAGACATAGAGGTAATCACGCAGAGAATGGTTCGTCCGTTAGAGAAGTACATTCGACAGTACCCGGAACAGTGGTGGTGGGTGCACCGGAGATGGAGAGGGATGAGGGACGAAGGACGAGGGGCGAAGGGGTCATGACAAAGATAGTTATAAT
>CAZIXI010000030.1:0-12378 GCA_964543115.1 uncultured bacterium | reverse complement strand
ACTGGTTAGGGGATAGTGTGATGGCTATTCCGGTTGTGCAGGGGATACGAAGATTGTTTCCGGCGGCGGAACTAACGGTTTTGACCAAACCGGGTTTGACTGGTCTTTGGCGGCTGGTTCCTGAAATCGATGAAGTAATTACTTATCAGGGTATTAATTGGTCGTTTATTCGGGAATTGAAAAAATACCGGTTTGAGCAGGCCTTTATTTTACCCAATTCCTGGGAATCCGCCCTGGGGCCGGCCCTGGCGGGAATTCCCCGGCGGACTGGCTATCGCAGGAACGGCCGGCAATGGCTGTTGACCAATACCGTTCCACTGCCGGTTGGCTGGCAGGAGCTGCATCAGATAGATTATTTTACGGGGATCTTGGCGGATTCTGCTGACCGGGGCAAAGGTGCAATTCCGCGCGTCAGTGTTGATGACGCTTTGCGGGAACAGGCAAAAGAGTTTTTGTTGGCGCGGGGTTGGCGGGAAGGAGCAGGGCTTATTGGTGTACATGCCACGGCCAGTTATGGTCCGGCGAAATGCTGGCTGCCGCGGCGGTTCAGTCAATTGCTAGAGCAAGTGCAGGCCGAGGATCAAAGTTGGTTTTTTGTTTGTGGTTCCGCCCGGGAGAAGCCGCAGGTAGCGGAAATTATTAATAATATTTCGGCACGCGAGCGGATTATTAATCTGGCGGGAGAAACAGATTTGGGTTTATTGGCCGGTATTATTAGTCTGGCAAAGGTATTTATTGCTAATGACAGCGGGCCGATGCATCTGGCGGCCAGTTTGGGTGTGCCGGTAACCGCCATTTTCGGTTCTACGGATTCCCGGCGGACAGGGCCCCGCGGACAGGCGGTGGTTGTAAAAAAAGATTTGTCCTGCAGTCCCTGTCTCGAGCGCCGTTGTCGTGGTTCCCTGGAGTGTATGCGGCAGGTGACGGTTAATGATGTGCTGAGTGCCCTCAAGACACTATTAGCCCAGGACGAGCTTCGCTCGTTTCGCTCGTGGAAAGACTGGCGGGTAGCCCTGGTGATGAAGGATTATGATCTAGTGAAGGGGGGGGCGGAACGGTACCTGGTCAGTGTTGCCCAGAGAATGGCTAAGCGGGGAATTGCCGTTGATCTTATCGTTAATGGTGTTAATGGTGACCCGCCAGCCGGTGTGACGTTGCGGCAGGTGCGGGCAATCAGGCGGAGTTCTGTACTGATGCCGTTAAGTTTTAATCGTGCCGTACAGAAATTATTAGGGAAGAGAAAATATGATTTAGTGTATGGATTAACCCAGATTTATCCCCAGGATGTGTTCCGGTTGGGAGGCGGTCTGGAACACAGCTGGTTTAGCATTCGTTACCCGAAATTCTGGCAGCAGCTGATTAATGTTATTCGGCCTAAAGTGGCTGTTCGTCTCTGGGTAGAAAATAAAATATTCTCACCGGGTAATTATAAGAAAATTATTACCAATTCCCGGTTGTGCAAAAATCAACTGCTCAGCCGTTACCCGATTGATCCGGCGGCGGTGACGGTGGCTTATAACGGGATCGATCGGACAAATTTTTCTCACCATGTCAGAGGGCAGTACCGTCAGCAGGTGAGGGAGGAGTTGAAAATTCCGCTAACCGCTAAGGTTATTCTTTTCGTCTCCCATAACTGGAAGAGGAAAGGGCTAAGGGAATTAATCGTCGCCCTCGGCCGCCTAAAAAAAGATTCTCTCTGGCTGCTGGTGGTTGGGCGGGGCCGGCCTAAAAGATGGCGCCGGTTAATTGCTGGGCAGGGCTTAGCTAAGCGGGTTATTTTTATCGGGACCACAACAACGCCCTGGCGTTATTATGGTGCGGCGGATTTGTTTGTTTTGCCCACATATTATGATCCCTGCGCCAATGTCTGCCTGGAAGCCCTGGCCTGTGGTCTGCCGGTTGTGACAACAAAGATGAATGGAGCAAGTGAGTTGATTTGTGCGGGGAAGAACGGTTATATTGTTACCCGGCCGCAGGCGGTAGTTGAATTGGCGGAATATATAAATGAGCTTCTTTTTTGCCGTGATAGTGAATTGCTTGCCCGGGAAGCGCTGAGGGCGGTTAAGGATCTTACGCTCGAGAAGAATGTGGATATGACTATTGTCGCTTTAGCGGAGGCCGGGGAAAACCAATCTGCCGTCAACGGGGTTTTGGCTGGTAATGGGTATAGAAGCTGGCTGGCGGATAAGGGCTGGCTGGCAGCGGATAAGGTGATGGCTTTTAGCGGCGGACAGCTGCTAAAGAAAAATAAATTACGTTCTGTTGTCAGATTTGAAGACAAAGGGAAAGTTTATTATCTTAAGCGGCATTTTAGCCGCCGCGGCGGAGTCTGGGCCAGGAGGGAGTGGCAGAATATCTTTCGCTTGCGGTCGTTGGGCATTAATACCATGACGCCGGTTGCTGTTGGCTGGGAGCCGGACGGGCGGCAGGCATATTTTATTACCGAGGCCCTGGAGGATGCCGAGCGGCTGGAAGATTTTATCCCCCGCTATTTTAAACCGCCGCTTTCCGCGGAGAAGAGCGGGCAGAAACGGGTTCTTATTCGCCAACTGGCCCGGTTAACGAAGTGGTTACACGATAATTGTCTTTTCCATAAGGATTTTTATTCGGGGCATATATTTGTGCGCGCGAGCGGAGAGGGTGAGCGTTTTACCTTATTCCTTATTGATTTACAACGGGTGGCTGAACACCGGCTTTTGCGCGGTCACTGGCAGGTTAAGGACCTGACCAGCCTTAATTTTTCCTGCCCGTTTGCCGCTATCAGTGATAGTGACCGGATTCGCTTTCTTCGCTGCTATTTGGGAGGAAATAATTTTACCGGTCGTAGACGGCAATTGCTGGGCAGAATAAACAGAAAAACAAAAAAAATAGCCGGCCATACTGAAAAGATGCTGGCGAGGAGAAAACAATGTCAGATGTAACGGACCGCTGGTCGGGATTGTATAAGTTCAGAAAAAATGTGCGCGAATTTTATCCTAATTTTTGGCGAATTAAGATAGCCAAGAAGGCCATCGCGGTTGTTCAGCCGTATCTAAAAAAGGATTGCCGGGTTTTGGATGTTGGTTCCGGCAACCGGCATAGTGTGGATAAACTGCGCCTGCTGCAGCCCAACCTAATCTTTAAAAGTATGGATGTTGACCGCAGCCGGAAGCATGATTATTATTCGCTTGCCGATATAGATGAGCAGTTCGATTTGATCCTTTTATTTGAGGTTATCGAGCACCTGGAATTTTCTGAAGCGGTGCAGATGTTAAAAAGGATCAAGGAGTTATTGCTTCCCGGCGGCAAGTTTATTTTGACCACCCCTAATGTTTTTCATCCTAACCGGTATTGGGAATATTCGCACAGGGTTTCCTACCGCTATGATGAGATCGGCGGGTTATTATTAAGTCTCGGATTTGATCTTAAGGAGATATTCCGGATATACAATAATGCCCTTATTCCCCGTATAATCCGCCTGTACCTGGCGGCGCCGATACACCGTTATTTTGATATTGATTTTGCCAGGTCGATTGCCGTAGTCGCGGAGAAAAAATGAAATTACTTTGCCTGACAAGTCAGTTGGAGCGTCCCAGTACCAGGTATCGCCTGTTGCAGTATTTGCCGTATCTTCATGATGCGGGGATTGAGACGAAGGTCATGGCGGTACAAGGAGCCGGAAGACGTTGGCTCTTATTGCTGGGCAAGGAAATAAAAGAGTATCAAGGCATTTTCATTCAGAAAAAATTGTTTTCTCAGGCAGAGCTGGCATATTTGCGCTATTTGACACGCCGGAACGGACAAAAGATTATCTATGATTTTGATGATGCCGTTATGCACTCGAAAGACCCGGGGAAAAGTTCCGCCCGGCGCGCCCGCCGGTTCAAAGCGACCGCCGCTACCGCCGGATTGCTGATTGCCGGGAACCAGTATCTTTCTTCTCAAGTCAGAGGCGAGGATGCCGCTAAGGTTCGGGTTGTGCCGACGGTGTTAAGCGTTTCGCAATATCCGAGTAAGGATTATTCCAGCCGGGGCAATAAGGTTGTTATCGGCTGGTTGGGTACCAGTAGTACGTTATCATATCTCAGGCTGATTGAACCGGTGCTGAAAAGTATAGGGGAGCGTTATCCGCAGGTGATTTTGAAAGTTATAAGTGACCGGCAGCCGGCCCTGGCGGTAAGGCAATTGGCTTATGAACAGTGGCAGCGTGATAAAGAGGGTGAGCAGTTAGCCGGTATTGATATTGGTTTGATGCCCCTGCCGCAGGATTCCTGGGCCCAAGGTAAATGCGGATTTAAACTCATCCAGTATCTGGCGGCAGGTATTCCGGCTGTTGCCTCAGCGGTTGGGGTGAATAATCAGATTATTCAGCAGGGCAGCAGCGGTTTTTTAGCGAGTTCGCTTGATGAATGGGAAGAAAAATTGAAGCAGTTAATAGAAAATGTGGACCTGCGCCGTCAGTTTGGCCTGGCCGGCCGGCAGACGATGGAGGAAAAATATAATCTTAGTTGCTGGGGCCCGAAAGTGGCAGAGATGATTCGGGAATTGTTGATAAAATAGGCGCGTATATCGTGCTTTAAGAGGTGAGTATTTGTCACTGAAAAGGTATAATAAACGCAGAGTTCGCAGAGGACGCAGAGAAAAGATGATTTAATAGTAAAATGCTAAAAAACTTTGCGAATCTCTGCTTGTTTTGCGTCTCTGCGTTAAGAAAAGCAACGAAAATTTATTCCTAATAGTAGTTGAGAAAATTTTAATAAATAAAATATAAGTAAAATTTAATTATGATTTTAATATCTATTATTATCGTTAACTGGAACACGAAAGAATTTCTCAAGCGCTGTATTGATTCCGTGCCCGCGGCTTGCGGAGAATTGCCATATGAGGTAATTGTCGTTGATAATGCTTCCGAAGATGGCTCGGCTGCATATCTGGCAGAGAATTATCCTCATGTTATTCTTGTAAGCAACAGGGAGAATATTGGTTTTGCCCGGGGCTGTAATCAAGGAGCCCAACGGGCACAGGGTAAGTACCTTTTTTTACTTAATCCGGACACAATTCCTCAGCAACACTGTCTGAGCAGGTTAGTGGAGTTTATGGAAAAAAGTTCCTGGGCCGGGATTGTTGGCGCCCGCTTGCTGGATAGAAAGGGAAGGGCGCAGAATTCTGTGCGCCGTTTTCCGACACTGCTGCGCCTGTTGATCCGGGATACGATTTTGGGGCGTATCTTACCCGGTTTTCGAAAACAGCGGCTGGTACGGTATCTTTCTATTACAGAGGCCGCCAAGGTTGATCAGGTTTCTGGTGCGGCTTTTTTAATCAAAAAAGAGTTGTGGCGGGCGCTTAGCGGGATGGACAGCAGGTTTTTCATGTTTTATGAAGAGGTTGACCTCTGTTTGCGGGTCCGGGAAATGGGTTATAATGTTTTCTATCTGCCGGCAGCCACGGTTACCCATCTGGGAGGCGGCAGCCGTCATCAGGCCAGGAGTGCGGTTTTTTATTATTCTACCAGAAGCATGTTTCTTTTTGTGGATAAACACTATTCGGCAGGGATTGCCTGTGCCTTTAAATGTGTCTACAAGCCCTTGTTTTTATTGGAACTGGGTTTGGATGTTATCCTTAAACCGGCCGAACGGGCAAAAAGAGAATTTTTGCGGAACAGATTAGGGGAATTCCTCTGGCGGATGTAAACGACAAATATGAAAAAGTTTTTAGAAAAAGGATACCAGGTAATATTTCTTGTGCTCCTGGCCGGATTGTTTGCCAAGGGAGAAGTTTTCCGGGTCACAACCAGCTGGTTCAGCCTGAGCTTTACCAGTGTAAAAAATATTACCTTGTTATTTATTTGCTGGGGGTTCCTGCTTTGGCTGGTTCGGCGGAAAGGGAACCTGCGCGGGTTTTCTCCCTGGGTAATTTTGGTTATTCTGACGGGATTAATCACCTCGATGTTTTCTCAATATCAGCCGGAGAGCTGGGTTGCCGTTATTGTGCTGGTGATTTACCTGGGCTGGTTTTACGCCCTCTGGCAGATTCTTGCAGACAAGAGAAATGTCCTGGTCAGTGTTTTTATGCTGATTATAATCGGGGCGGTTGTTAATGTCGTTGATCTTTATTTTCATTGTTCTGTCAGTCCGGGGCAGATTATTGAGCGCTACCCTTTTTGGGCCGGCAAAAATGCCCTGGGATTATTCCTGGTGCTTAATCTCTGTTTTTCCGGAAGTATTTTAGGGGCAAATGTGGTTAAAAAAAGAGTGTACGTCTGGCTGTTAGCCCTAAATATTATTTTATTGCTTACCGGCCTGGCTTTTACTTATTCGCGTGGGGCCTGGCTGGCCGGGCTGGTGGCCCTGGTTGGTCTTCTCGGGATGCGCTGGCGGAAGCTTATCTGGCTGGTCTTGGTGACCGGCCTGATCCTCCTTTGTTTAGCGCCGCCGTTAATCAGTAACCGGCTGCAGTCGATTTTCGATATTAATGAAGTGAATATACAAAGCCGGTTTAAGGTCTGGAAGAATACGGTTACACTTATCGAAGAACATCCATTGCTGGGCAGCGGGCCGGGTTCTTTTACTGAGGCCTATCGTCAGCAGCAGGAAGAAATACTGCCGGCCCGGGGAGAGGTTACCAGGATTATCCGCCATGCCCACAGCCTTTATCTGCAGCTTTTAGTGGAAACAGGATTGCTGGGTATACTGGTGTTTTTTCTGCTGGTTCTCGTAGGATCTTACAGGGGGATAAAGAATTTGTTATCAACTCCTCCCGGATTATTCCGGGCAATAAGATACGGATGCCTGCTGGGTATTTTTTGTTTTTTGTTCTATTCACTGACCGATTGCCCGTTCAGCTGGCAATTTGTCGGGGATTCCTTCTCCCAGTTAATGCTTATTTGGCTGTTAATGTGGGTAATTGTTTTAAAAGACTATGCAGAAAATAAGGTTTAATCTCTGGTTCTGGCTGTTGCTGGCCCTGATTGTCAGGGTATATAAGATCTCCCTGGTCTATTGTATCGCCAGTGACGGAGCGGCCTATATCAAAACAGCGGAAAGATTACTGGCTGGTGGCGGATTTCATCCTCTGTGGCCGCCGTTTTACCCCTGGCTTATCAGTCTATTGACAGGCCGCGGGCTGGAGCCGGAATTGAGCGGTACTTTGATTTCACTTATTTTCGGCCTGGGTGTGGTTGCCCTGACATATTTTGTTACAAAAGAGATTTTTTCTCTTAGGGTAGCCGGGATAGCAACCATCTTTGCCGTCTTCCATCCATTTCTGGTTAGATATTC
The DNA here is from genome assembly GCA_964543115.1 of uncultured bacterium. Classification (GTDB taxonomy): domain Bacteria; phylum Auribacterota; class CAZIXI01; order CAZIXI01; family CAZIXI01; genus CAZIXI01. Next base: position 5,122 of record CAZIXI010000030.1, on the reverse strand, counting down.
AGCGGAGGTGTTAGCGGAAACGGTATTCACCTTTTTTCTGATTTTAACCATATTTCTGGGTTGGCAGGCGCGGAGAAAGGAAAATGTTTTTCCGGTTTTGGGGATGGGGATCGCCTGTGCCCTGGCTTATCTGACTAAGCCGGAGGCGGTGGTGCTAATGCTGCTTATTCCCAGCTGGTGGATTTTTCCCGGTGCGGGAGCCGGGATTGGCCGCAGATTGATTAACGTAGCGTTGGCTGTGATTGTGTTTCTTTTAATCACTTTTCCCTATCTGGGTGTTGTTCATGAGATAACCGGGCAGTGGCTGGTCAGCCAGAAACAAACAGTGGTTTTTTCCCTGGCCCTGCAGGAAGAGGGGTATACGGATACTCTCGAAGAAATTACCCCTGTGCAGTATTTAATTAGTCAGCCCGCTCTTTTTTGCCGGAAGATAGGCAAGGATTTACTCGTGCTAGCCGGCCGGTTTCCGGATGCCTATCATCCCCTACTGTTTATTTTTCTCTTAATCGCTCTATTTAATCGCTGGCCGCCGAACTGGAAGCCGCCGGCCTGGTATATATTTTCTCTTTTTTTCGTCTATTGTCTTGGTTATGCCCTGTATCATCCCGGCCGCCGATATCTGGTTAGCTGGGTGCCTTTACTGCTTTTTTTGGCGGCCTTTGGTTGGTTAAATACCGTCGCCTGGCTAGAATCACGCACCCGGCGGCGAGTTGGTACGGTAGCTCTCTGGGCGGTTATTTTAATCATGCTTCCGAATACCTTAACGCCGGTGCATAAAAGGGGGGGGCAATGGAAAACAGCGGGTTTATGGCTGGGAGCTCATACTTTTCCCGGGGCCAAAATCATGGCGAAGGATGAACGAGTGGCTTTTTACGCGCAGGGCCGGTATATCCCCTGGGGCAGCGCACGGGCGGAGTATATAGTCGGGGATGAGGAGTTTGCCGGGCTGGAATTACTGCACACAATAAATACGGGCCTGAAAATCTATAAACGCTAGTATTTGCGGGGAAGAGGGAGTTATGGTATCGGTTATTATTGTTAACTGGAATACAAAGGACTTACTGTTCAGGTGCCTGCAGGTGGTATATAGCAGTGTAGCGGCGGAACTGTTAACCGAGGTGATGGTTGTTGATAATGGATCAACTGACGGCAGTGGTGACCTGATCCGGCAAAGATTTCCGCAGGTAACATTGATTGCCCTCCCAGAAAATATGGGATTTGCCGTGGCCAATAACCGCGGGCTGAAGGTTGCCCGGGGGAAATATTGTTTACTGTTAAATTCTGATGTCCAGTTAACTCCCGGGGCGCTGAAGCTGATGATTGATTTTATGGAAGATTGTCCCCGGGCGGGTTTAATCACTCCCAGCCTGCTTCATCCCAATGGGGCCAGGCAAAATACCTGTACCGCTTTCCCTTCGTTGAGAACGGAGTTATGCGGGTATCATTTAAGGCTGGCTGCTAGTGCTCTAAAACCGCAGCCGGTGCCCAGTGTGCGGGGGGCCTGTATGTTGGTGCGACGGGAGGCCCTGAGTTTGGTCGCCGGATTTGATGAAAGATATTTTCTGTTTCTGGAAGAGACAGATCTTTGCTGGCGGTTGCGGCAGGCCGGTTGGCAGGTTTACTGGCTGCCTCAGGCAAAAGTTTATCATCAGGGAGGGGCCAGTGCGGCCGGAAAGTCGGCTGCCGCCCGGATTGAATACTGGCGTTCCCGTTATTCTTTTTTCCGCTGCCATTATCCGTTCTGGTACGGAGCACTGTTAAAGACCGGATTGATGATAAAACTGGCTGTTGATTTGTTGGTAAATTTTATTGCTGCCCTGGTTACGATGTTTTGTGTTCGTTCTTTTAGCGGAAAATTAAAACAATACGCTACATTAAGCTGGTGGCATTTACGCGGCTGCCCGGGAACCTGGGGATTGGGATCCGCTAATTTTATTCGTCAGAGAAATTGGCAGGTACGCAAAGAATATGTCCGCTGGTGGGAAGATAATCGTCAGGCAATACTCTCAGGCGCCCGTGACCTGCAGCTTCTGAAAGAAAATCCCCAGCGGCGTTTATGTGAATATCAGGGAAATTTTTATATTAAATTTTATCAGGGCAAAAATCCGGCGCGTAAAGAATGGCAGTTAATTAATCGCTTAGGCCAGCTGGCTGTGCCCACAGTCGAGGCTGTTGCCCTTGGGCCAAACTGTCTGATCACCAAGAAGTTAATGGGAGTCAGATCCCTGCATGAATATATTATTGCCGAGCAGGGCAGGTTGACGCTGGCCGATAAAATTAATTTAAGCAGGGGAGTAGCGGATCTTATCGGCAGGTTACATGAAATAGGGTTCTATCACGGAGACTTACACGCCGGGAATATCCTTGTAGCAGAGACAGAAAAAGGATTTTATTTCTATGTTACTGATTTTCATCGGGCGGTGCTAAAGCTGCGGTTATCCAACAGGCAAATGATTAATAACCTAGTGCAGTTTAATATGTTTTTTTCCGTCTGGGTCAAGCCAGTCTGCCGGCTGCGGTTTCTCTGCCGGTATCTTGAGCGCAGCAGCCGGATAAATGAGCGGAGATCGTTAGCGGTTGAGATCGAGAAAAAGACTAAACGTGCCTGTCACCGTTTATGGCAAAAGCGTGACCGGTTATACTTTAAGAAGAAAAAATATGCCTTGCGGGGAAGGTTTCGCCGGCAGAGGTATTGTCTTAATCCCGTTTACCGGGACGTGGATCTCGCCGGCCTATTTGCCAAGGCCGGGCAGGAAATAAAAAACTCACCGAGCAGTTATGTTGACCGTCGAACAGTCCCGGGAGTTGGTGATGTAGTTTTTAAGCTCTCCCGGCAGAAAAACATTGCGCGCTACCTTAAAGATGCCTGTCGTTATTCGCGGGCTTTCCGGTCCTGGCGGGCCAGTTGGGCCTTGCGCACACGCGAGATTATGACGCCGCAGCCGGTAGTGGCGCTGGAAGAGAGAAAGGGGCCGTTACTAAAAGAGAGTATTTTTGTCAGTGAATACATTCCGGGGTCTGAGAACCTCACCTTATGGGTGCGCCATAATTGGCCGCGGTTATCACTGGAGCAAAAAATAGATTTCCTTAGCCGGGTGGCCCGCTATTTAAGCCTGCTGCATGAACGGGGGGTATTCCCGCGTGATTTAAAGGCCAGTAATATTTTGGTACAGGGTGATAATGGAAGAGGAAAGCTCTACCTAATTGATTTAGATCATTTATCCTGTTACAATAATGTTTCTCTGCGCCGGCGGCTCTATAACTTTAGGCAGCTGCAGAGATCATTTCCCGATACACAGCTGGTTTCCAGTACTATGCGCCGGCGGTTCTTACGCAGTTATTTTCCGCGGGAGAGTAAAGAAAGGTTGAAGGGTATTGCTAAATTGGTTGTTGGATAATATATTATGGATATCAAACCTAAGAAAATTTTGATTATTAAGCCCAGTTCGCTGGGGGATATTGTTCAGAGCCTGCCGGTGGCCAGCGCGCTGAAAGAACAATTTGCGGCAGCGGAGATTACCTGGCTGGTAAATGACAGCTATGTTGAGTTGTTGGGGTTGTGCCCGGCAGTTGATAAAGTAATACCTTTTTTCCGGGAACGCTGGGGCAGGTTTGGCAGGTTATTAAAAAATATTGCTGAATGGCGCAAGTTGGTTGGCGGTATCAGGCGGGAACGGTTTGATTTAGTGATCGATCTGCAGGGTTTACTGCGGTCCGGGCTGCTGACGGCGGCCTCCGGCGCGCCGCTGCGCCTGGGATTCCGCGATGCCCGTGAAGGTGCCTGGTTGTTTTACAATCATCGCGTTCAGCTGCCGCCGGCGCTGACCCAGGCACTCAAACGCTATTTATTCTTGCTGCATAATCTTGGTTGCGCGGAAACGGAACCGGTTTTCAATATAAAAATCCCCCCTGAGCTTATGCAGTGGGCAGGCGGCCAATGGCAAGATAGCAGTCTATATCCATTCCACTCTAGCAGTCCCCCGATGAAATCGGGGGGCAGTCCATATCCATACATCTCTGGCAGTCCCCCGATGAAATCGGGGGGCAGTCCCCGGATAGCTGTTTGTCCCGGCGGCCGCTGGAGGACAAAACGCTGGCCGGCGGCAAAATACGCGCAGCTATTAAACAAATTTAAAGGTAAAGTTATTCTTGTTGGGGCTGCTGCCGACCGGGAGGTAGCCGCGGAAATAATTGCTCAACTGAGCGGTAAAATTACTGATTTGACAGGCGCAACCAATTTGGTTCAACTAGCGGCCATCCTGGCGCAAGCGGACATTCTGATTACCAATGATTCCGGCCCGATGCACCTGGCTGCTGCCCTGGGTTGTCCGTTAGTGGCGCTCTTTGGCCCTACCGATCCCCACCGTACCGGTCCTTGGACCGGTCCCTGGGGGCATCAACACAGGATTTTATTCAGCGACATTTTTTGCCGTCCTTGCCGCCGCCGGCAATGTCCGGAACAAGAATGTATGGAATCAATCAGTGTGGAACTGGTTTATCTGGCGGCAGAACAGATATTGTCAAAAACATAAGGTATTGTTATAATACAAAGCATGAAAGCTAAAGCTGTGTATGCGGACCAACGGGTAGGGGTGTTTGTGGATGTGCAGAACCTTTTTTATTCTGCCCGGGCGCTGCATCATGGGAAGATGAATTTTAAGAAATTATTAGAATTTATCGTTCATGGCCGGCGGTTAACCAGGGCGGTTGCCTATATTGTCCATAAATCAGATGTGGACCAGAGCAATTTTACTGATGTGCTTGATCGTTTGGGTTATGAGATAAAGAGTAAGGAATTGCGTATCCGGCTTGATGGTACGGCTAAGGGTGATTGGGATATGGGGATTGCGATTGATGCCCTGGCCATAGCCTCCAAACTGGATGTGGTTATTCTGGTTAGCGGTGACGGTGATTTTGTGCCCCTGGTGGAGATGCTTAAGGCCCAGGGGTGTAAAGTGGAAGTGGTCAGTTTCGACAAAAGTACGGCCCGGGAATTGATCCAGGCGGCCACTGAATATATTCCGATAGATAAAACCTGGTTATTACGCTAGAATAGATTAAGTTGAAATAATTTGAGTTTGTGGATTGTGGATTTAAAATAAATTAAATCCACAATCTAAAA
>CAZIXI010000029.1:19828-21426 GCA_964543115.1 uncultured bacterium | reverse complement strand
GTCAGTGGGGAGGTGCCGGAAACAAAATTACGGGAATGCGCCGACAGCCTAAGGGATCAGTTGGAAAGTATAAAGGGAGTCGCAGCGGTTAACCGTATTGGTTGGCGGGACGAAGAATTCTGGGTTGAACCGGATCTAGGGAAGATGGTGGAGTATCATATCTCATTTCGGGAACTCGCCGACGCCCTGCGCCTGCAAAACGTAAGTGTCCCCGGCGGCAAGCACCGGCACAACGGCAAGGAGTTCATGATCAAGATACAAAATGAACTGTTGACCAAAGAAGATATCGAAGACACTGTTGTGCGGGCCAACGATCTTGGCAACTGGATAAAGGTAAAGGATATTGCCGTGGTGCGTCCGGATTTTGAAGATGAATTAGTTATTAACCGGGCCGAAGGATCACGCGCCGTTACCCTGATAGTGCTGAAAAGAGCAAACGGCGATATTATCAAGACGGTCAGCGCCGTCTATGACATAGTTGATAATTACAGAGAAAAACTGCCTCCGGAAATAACCATTTCCACGTTTTATGATATTTCTTACTATGTCAGGAGAAGGTTAAAGGTGCTGCGATCCAACGGGATCATCGGTTTCTTCCTGGTTGTTATCATCCTCTTTATTTTTCTGCCGCCTGTGCCGGCATTCATGACCGCGCTGGGAATACCAATATCTTTTTTTATGACTTTTTGTATCATGAGTTTCTTTGATATAACCGTTAATTTACTGACTATGTTCGGCCTGGTTATGGTATTAGGGATAATCGTTGACGATGGGATTATTATCTCAGAAAACGTTTTCCGACACATAGAGAACGGTATGAATCCCCGCGAGGCAGCGGTACACGGCACCAACGAAGTGGCTCGGCCGGTGCTGGCCACGGTTTTAACCACCTTGGTGGCTTTTTCACCGCTGATGTTCATGAGCGGCATTATCGGCAAGTTTGTCCGTTATATTCCTTTAGTGGTGATTTTTGCCCTAACGGCTTCCGTGATCGAGGCCTTTGTTATCTTACCGTCGCATCTGGCTGATTTTGCCCGGGCGGCAAAACATGGACGGTCAAAAAAAGAAAGCAGGTGGTTTCAGTGGTTGCTCAATAGCTATCAGTCAATTCTCAGGTGGTCATTGAGCCACCGCTATAAAGTCGCCGCCGGAATATTCTGTCTGTTGATCTTGACATTAATCACCGCGAAATTCTGGCTGCCGTTTGAATTATTTTCCGCCCGGGGGATCGAGCAATTTTCAATCCGGATGGAAGCGGAAACCGGAACATCCCTGCAAAGAACCAATAAATTAGTAAGTCAAGTTGAAGATTTTGTCGCTAATGTTCCCGAGCGGTACCTAGACACCCATGAAACAATAGTGGGTGAATTACTTGAAGAACGCGGTTTTGATCCTTACGCGCGCAAGGGCAGCAATTACGCCCAGGTAAATATTTATCTGACGCCCTATGGCCAGCGGGATAAGACGGCCAAGGAAATAATGGAGGGGTTAAGGCCGGGATTGGAGGAATTGCATGAAAAGATTAAACCTGACGGCGCCGATAAACTGTATTTCCTGGAATTTAAAGAAGGTCCGCCCACCGGCCGAGCCGTTGACAT
>CAZIXI010000029.1:3974-19818 GCA_964543115.1 uncultured bacterium | reverse complement strand
GGGTGCGCGGTGAAAAATTTGAAACAATAAAAGAAATTGCCGGTAAAGTTAAGAATTTTCTTAAAATGCAGCCCGGAATATCCAATCTTTCCGACAGCTACGATTTGGGAATAGAGGAAATCAATGTCATTGTGGATGAGGAAAAGGCCCGGCAGGCGTATTTAACTAATTCCCAGATCGCCTACGCGATCAAGGCGGGTTTTTCCGGCGTTGTGGCTACCACGATCAAGAGAGAAAAAGCCGAGAAAGAAATCAAAGTGCTTGTGCGCGCCTCGGAAAAGGACAGAAACGATAAAGGTATTTTTGATAAAGTAGTTATTTCCAACAAATTCGGAAACCTTATCCCCTTGAAACAGGTAACTAAATTTGTCCCTTCACAAGGGCTGCGTTCTTTTAATCACGTTGACGGAAAACGGTTTATCGCGGTTACCGCCGATGTGGACGGCAAAAAGATGACATCCGTAAAAGCAAACAAATTGATTATGGATAACTTTAAGGATATACCGCTGGAATATCCGGGATACAGCATCAAGGTTGGCGGAGAGCATGAAGAAACAGTGGAATCCATGCAAAGCCTGATGCAGGCCTTTTTGATAGCTATCTTCCTTATCTTTGTCATTTTAGCCACACAATTTAACTCTCTGTTGCAGCCGTTTATTGTTATGTTGACCATACCGTTTGGTATCATCGGCTTTATTTTCGCTTTTTTTATCCACTTTCATCTTTACGATATGCCGCTGGGGTTTATCGGGATCATGGGGTTTATCGGCTTAACGGGTGTAGTGGTTAACGATTCTATTGTGTTAGTGGATTTCATCAATAAACGCCGAGAGACGATTCCCATTCGTGACGCGATACTGGAAGCCGGTTCACTAAGGCTGCGTCCCGTATTATTGACAACAATCACTACTGTTTGCGGCTTGGCAACGGTGGCTTACGGCATCGGCGGGCTGGATCCGTTCCTGCAGCCAATGGCTGTGGGTATGAGCTGGGGGCTGATGTTTGCCACCGGCTTGACGCTGGTGGTTATTCCCTGCGCCTATCTGATTATTGAAGATATTCAAAAAAAGTTTAGAAGAAAGAAAGCGATATGAAAAAAGTAATTTCGGGTGTGACGATAGAATGTATTCAGGGTAATATTGCCGCCCGGGAAGGGATTGACGCGGTGGCTAATGCCGCCAACGCCCAACTGCTGATGGGCGGCGGTGTGGCCGGCGCGATTCACCGGGCAGCCGGCCCGGACCTGGAAAAGGAATGCCGTCCGCTGGGGCCGATTGAACCGGGAGAGGCAGTAATTACCGGGGCGCATAATCTGCCGAACAAATATGTTATTCACTGCCTGGGACCGGTCTACGGCCGTGATAAGCCTTCCGCTAAACTACTGGCTAATTGTTACCGTAATGCCCTGCGGCTGGCCGAAGAGAAAAAGATAGGTTCCGTGGCTTTTCCGGCAATTTCCGCCGGTGTTTTTGGTTATCCAATGGCTGGGGCAGCGGAAGTAGCCCTGACAACGGTAATCAACGAAATAGCTAAACTAAAAAACGTAAAACTAATTCAGTTTGTGCTTTACAGCGACCGAGCATTAAATGTATTTGAAAAAAACCTAAATAGGATGGTAGGGGAGGGGCTTGCGCCCTCCCGGGAGAGGAGGAAAAATGCAGACATTTGAAGTTATTGCAAAGAGGGCAAGTGTGCGGGAATACCAGGAGGGGTCCATCGATAAGGATTCACTGGAAAAGCTGGTTGATGCCGGCAGACGGGCGCCAACCGCTAGATGTATCGAACCCTGGGAGTTTATTGTGATTACAAATAAGGAATTCCTCACTAAATTTGGCGCCCTGGCCAGTAACGCCCGTTTTATGGCTACAGCCGCTGCCTGTATTGCTGTATTCTCTAAGGATACCAAATACTATCTGGAAGACGGCTGCGCGGCAATCGAGAATATTCTTCTGGCGGCAGCCGAACTGGGTATCGGGGCCTGCTGGGTCGCCGGGGATAAGAAACCTTATATCAGTGAAGTAGCGGAAATGCTGGCTGTTCCGGCGGACTTTAAGCTGGTGGGTCTGATTTCTCTTGGCTGGCCCAAGAGTAATGTAGAGCAAAACAAGAAAAGGACATTAACAGAAGTAATTCACTGGGAAAAATTCGGCAACAAATAAGGGAGGATTCATGAAAAAATTTCTGCTTTTTATCCTGATCATTGCGGTTATCGTGCTCGGCCTGGCAGTCGTAAATCGTAATTTAATCGTAAAAAATGTTCTGGAAAGAGGAGTGGCCAGGCTGACCGGACAGAAGCTGACAGTGGCCGGTGTGGCAGTCGGACTAAAAAAATCCGATGTACACGTAAAGGAGCTTAAGATATATAACCCCAAAGGCTACGAAAATATGCTCTTACTGGAAGTACCCGAAATATACATTCATTACGCCCCCAAAGATATCATCAAAGGTAAGATCCATTTGCCGCAGCTGCGCGTGAATATCAGCCAGGTCAATGTGGAGAAGGATAAAAACGGAGTTTTAAACGTGGATCACTTTAAAATTGTCCAGCCCGACAAGGACAAGGCCCCGGCAGAGAAGAGCGGCAAGACCGACTTCCTTGTTGACCACCTGGACTTTACGCTGGGCACAATCAGTTATAAAGACGAAAGCCTGCTGGTGCCGTTAAATAAAACCTTCAACGTGAATGTTTCAAAATCTTTTCGCAACGTAGACAGTGCGGCAATAATCGCTTCAGCCATCATTGCTGAAGTAGTTAAAATCCTTGTCGCGGAAGGAATTAATCTTGCCGCCGCAACAATCGCCAAATACGCGGCAATCGATGATCTGCTCGAGGAGGGAGAGACAGAGAAATACAAAGAAAAGGCGCAAGAGCTGAAGGAGCGCGGCAGGGAAAAGGCGGAGGAATTAAAGGAAGAAGGGAAAGAAAAGGTAGAAGAATTAAAGGAAACAGGCAAAGAAAAAGCCGCGGAACTGGAAAAGGCCGCAAAAGAAAAGAAAGAACAAATTGACGAATGGTTGAACTAGCATATTATTAGCTAAATCGTTTTTTTATTAGGAATCCAGGAATACCAGGAATGTCTTTTAGGAATATTATCATGCCTTTCCTGGTTTCCTAATAAAATAAAAAACCATTTTTGCAAACTCTAAAAATCTAACATTTATATTGTATTGTTAATATCTTAATTCAGATTTTACATGCTAAATAATAGAATTGCCTTAGCGTTGCTGCCGCCTTTTTGGCCGAACCTACCGCCCCTCAACCTTGCTATCCTTAAGGCTTACCTTCATTCCCGGGGTATAATTACGGATATATTTGATTATAATAATACATATTCTGCTCAACCGGGCAGGGAGAGGGAAATAGCAGAAAAACTCCTCTGCTACAATATCGTTGGTTTTTCCTGTTACCGAAGTAATTTTGAGACAACACTGAAAGTTTCCCGTATACTTAAAGAGAAAGAACCAGGAATAAAAATAATTTTCGGCGGTCCGGAGATTGCCAGCCAGTACTTTAAATTTAACGGTGCCCTGGCAGAGAAGTACGGCCAATTAGCCAATCTGCTGGTTGTTGGGGAAGGGGAACTGCCGCTGTCAGAATACTTAACTATTTCTGGAACAAACGAGCACGTGGCAGTTTTCCGGGAATTAGAAACCTTAGAGAATTTTCCCCTGCCGGATTACAGCGGCTTAGATTTCAACCGCTACTCAAAAAAAGGGGCTGTGTCACTGCTTTATTCACGCGGATGCATCCGCCGCTGCCGCTTTTGTTCTGAACGCTTACTGTATAAAAAATACCGCTGCCTGCCCGCGGAAAATATTGTAGAGCAGATAAGGCGGCAGCAGGAGGCCGGAAGAAGAAGCTTCATCTTTCATGACTCCATGCTTAATGGCAATCTTCAGGGTCTAGAGAATCTTTGTGATCAACTGATTGAAAAATTCGGTTCTGTTAACTGGGAAGCGCAAATAGCAATCAGAAATGATATGCCGGAACACTTATTAATCAAAATGAAACAAAGCGGTTGCTATCATCTTTTTGTCGGTCTAGAAAGCGGCAGTAACCGCACCCTGGCGGCAATGAACAAGGGATACACCAAAGAAGAAGCAGCGGAATTCTTCAGAATACTTAAAGCTGCCGGCCTTTCTTTTGGTATCAGCATGATCACCGGATTTCCGGGAGAGTCAGAAGCGGATTTCCGCGAAAGCCTGGATTTTGTTATTCGCAATAAAGATATTATCCCTAAAATTGAACAGGTTAATCCCTTTGTTTATTATGAAGGCACGGATCTTCCGCGGGAAGCGGACTATCGGCTAAATCCGCAATCCGTCGCTCGAACAGAGCAATTTATCATGGAGATAAAACATGCCGGCCTGAAATACACCAAGGCCTTTGTTATGAATTTACTATGCAAATAAGAGAAGTAGGCATAGCCAAAATACTTAATCCCACCGCCATCGACCTGGGGGAGTATGTCATTAATCCCTATAAGGGCTGCGAGTATGCCTGCCTCTATTGTTACGTCAGGCACAATAAAGTAACGAAACGGGAAACCCGCCCCTGGGGCACTTATGTTGATGTGCGCTGTAATGCCCCGGCCCAGCTGGAAAAAGAGTTGTTTATAAAAAAACCTCAACGTGTGCTTTTGGGGTCAACAACCGAATGCTGCCAGCCGCTGGAAAAAGATTACAAAATAACAAAAAAAATAATCGAGATCCTGAACAAAAATAAGGTTTACTACTCAATCCTTACCCGCTCGCCGCTGTGGATAGAATATCTCCCTTTACTGAAAGAGGGCTTTTGTGAATGTATCTATTTCACTGTTAACTCTTTCTGTGATAAACTAAAGGATATACTGGAGCCGAAGAGCGCTTCCTTTAGCGAAAGGGCAGCTGCGGTTAATAAATTACTGGCAGAAAAAGTACCGGTTATTCCCTATGTTTCTCCGATTTTACCTGGAATAACAGACATAGAAAAACTTTTTCAGATTTTTAAACGTTCTGATCGAATAGAATTTGAAGGCTTAAATTTCAGTGTGGGAAATATTGATCAGGTTATTGCCGCAATTACCTTAGTTTATCCCCAGCTGGAACTAGAATACCGGCAAATGGCCCGTAACCGTGCCGTTTATGAAGACTGTTGGCAAAAGATAAAAAAAGATATTATCCGGCAGGCAATTAAATACCGAAAGAATCAGCATATATACATTCATAGATTCAGTTCATATTTCGAAAACAAATACCGCAATGAATGATCTTTGTGTAATTACCCCTTTTTTAAATAAAGAAATAAAAGAAGGCTTTCAAATAACAGAAATGTCTTCCGGCCCATTATATTCAAAGGGCAGCAATGATTCCTTTTCCCTTATTTCCACAAAAATGGGCAGCACATTTGTGGGTGATACCGTGCTCTCCCTGGCGGAAGAGCCATTTAAGCAGCTCATATTCTTTGGTGCCTGCGGTGCTGCCCGGAAAGACAAGGCTCTGGCGGTCGGCAAACTACTAACCGCGGCCACCGTGCAGGCCCAGGACAGTTTTATTAATGTGCTCCAGCGCCGGCCGGTAATTGACTCCTTTCAGGCTGACCTGGATTTTCCCTCACTGCCTAAGGTAAACTGCCTAAGCATCGGTTCCCTCAAGCTGGAAAAGCAATATCTGGAAACTATAAATGATAGTAAGATAGATGTTTTGGATATGGAAGCTGCCGCTTTTTTCGCCGCTGCCCGGGCCATCAGAAAAAAGGCCGGCGCGATTTTATTCGTTACTGATATACTGAATGAAATTCCTTATTACGCCATTAACAGCGCAGAGATAAAAAAACTCACCCGCGCTGCAGCAGAACAAACCCGGGCAATAATATTGAAAGTAAAAGTGTAACCTGGGTGCGATCATTAAATTAGAACTCATCTGGAACATTGCCGATATTGCCAATGCCTTTATGGCCCTGCCCAACCTGGTCGCCCTAATCGGCCTCAGCGGTGTGGTGATGAAATTAACAAATAGTTATAATAAAAAACTCCGAATTGCCAACAAAATCCACTTTTCGCACTAGCTGCAACAACACAGATCTCTTCCTCCAATTCCGTAAAACAATCACAAAAATATGATGATTTGTCAACATTCACAGAGATACAGAAATTGTCTGTCAGTGGCCTTACAGTCTGACGTCTATCGACTTACGCTCTTTATGCCAAGCTGGCAAGGTACTTGCTTATTTATAGAGTTTCATTGTTACCTAAATAAATATTCTTCGCGAATTATAGTGCTGAGTTGTCTAAATCTAGAAGTAGACAGGTTAAAGATTTGAGAATTTTATGAATAAAATGTTGAAGATAAAGTACAAAAAGCGATTTAGCTTAATTGTTTGCCTGATTATTGCCTCTCTAGTCTGCCAGAATGTTGTCTGGGCAAAAGGCGAAGGGCCCCGTGTGCTTACACCGGACAATAAACGTATATTGGCTGAATTGGAAAGGGTATTAGATCAGCGCCCGGATGCTGGTGATGCCTGGAAAAAGTTTCAGTCTGCCGCAACAGATGATGATAAGAGTTCTCAAAGAATGGAAAGACAGAATGAGGTGGTTGAGCAATATATGCCACTGGTGATTAGTGTTGCGGAAAGGATTATGCGTGGAATGAGATTTGCGGATTCTGATTCTATCCAATTGGGCGATTTGGTTCAGCATGGGGTAATCGGTTTGATAGATGCATATAATAAGTATGATAGTTCTAGGGAGGCAAGTTTTGGCTGGTATGCAAGGTGGAGGATTGAAGGGGAGATATTAACATCGCTAGGATCAGTCAATGGTTTATCGAGGTATTATGAAGATTTAAGAAGAAGATTTGAGGAAGCAGAAATTATTTTAGCAGGTAGGGGTGAGCATAGCGACGAAGCGATGGCCGAGATGCTGGGATATGGTGATAATCTAGGAGAATATCAAAGAGTGAGAGCAGAGGTTTCCAAGAAAAAGGTTCCAACAGAGGCAAAGGGCGGAGGAGCTGGATTACTAGACAGACTTGTTGGTAATGGTTTGTTCCAAGATGATGCTCTAGAGCGAAAGGAAAGTTTGGCCTTAATCTGGGAGGCAATTAATGCTCTGCCGGATAGGCAGAGAGATATTATGGAATTGTATTATTACTATGGTGTAAAAATGAAGGTCATTGGGATTATCTTTGCTGTCAGTGATGATCGGATCTCTCAGATATTGACCGAGGTCAGAGGGGATATTAAGAGCTACATTAGAGAGCAAGGCAGGAGTGGCAGAAATGGGGCAAAGAGAGAAGCGGCTGGTTTAGCTGATTCCGGCAGCAGGATTTTGTCTGCTAATATGATGTGGAAGATTATCCTGGCTTACGATGAGTTGCTAAGCAGAGAACAGAAAAACAAATGGAAGAATAAAGTGAAATTATGGGAAGAACGTAATTATTGGCGAAAAATAATTTGGGATATGTTTAAAGAAAGGTGCCGGGGCGCAGTGAAGCTTGAATGGTCTGAATTTGCGGAAGGATTAGGGGTAGATGGCAAGGTGTTTAGAAGGTCCTGCTATGATTATCTTTTGGAAGTGCATCAAGGTGATTTAGCTGCTCTGGAAAGAGAAATTGTTGGCGTGGGTTCAAAGAGAGTAAATATAGAGAATAGATTGAGAAGGGATACACTGCTATATAAATTGTTTTTTGTCAGGGCATTGGCAAAGCTAGAAAGGGGTGAGGCATTGGATGTTGATGAGAGTTATGCGATTATTAAAGAGTTTATTGACGGCAGTCACCAGGCAGATTCTACATTTCCCTTAGTTAATTTTGTGACAACTAGAGGTATGCAAAAAACACGTTCTTCGCTTTATCTTGTGCTCTATAGGATGCATGGCTACAGTGAACTAAGAATGACTGATGGATTAAGGGATGTATTTTGGGAAGGGGAAGAGGCGAGGGTTGTGAGTGTGTTTGACCAATATAATTATGGCTGGATGTTTGCGGTGCGGTGTAATGACGCAACGGGAAGAGTTCACGCCATTAATTATATGATAAGGAGTAAAGGCGATAAATTAAGCATGTTGGGACTGGATTCTGTTCAACAGACTGTGGTTGATGCTCTTAAGCCTGCGAAAAATGTTTTTGGTCAAGATGCAGTTTTAAGTCCCGTGCCGATTGAGGAACTGGATTTATTGCACGGCCGCAGGATGATGTGTGAAATGGTTAGGAATAATAAATTTGCTGATAAAAATATTGAGCCTTATCCATTCCAAGTATCTGCTATTACTAAGACGGAAAAAAATCCAGCCGGAGTTTTTTATTTTGGCGACATAAGAGAAACAAAATATCGGGCAGAAGTGAAAAATGTTACTTTAGTGCCGAATGCCGAATACCGGATAGAGTTTTCTTTCAGTGAAGAAATTGGCTCGTGGATTTGTTTTGTTTATGAGATTTCCGCAGACGGGAGTGCATCTGCTTTGCCCATTCTTGCGTTTACGGGAAAAGAAAAAGATGGAAAAACAAGGCTTTATCAATTGCCGAAAAAGATATTTGCTGATTGCCTGGGGGCTATTGCCAAAAGAAACGGCCGGGGATCCAAGGACTGGGCCACCTGGGAGATGACGGCTGAGGAAGAGGGACGGATAGTGCACAGTGTTTTGCGAAAGCATGAGTTAATACAGATAGACAAAAACGATTTTAAGCTAAAAAAGGCAATTAAGTATTTATGGAAATATGTAGATGAAGATCTCATTGTGCAAAAATTACGGGATGATCCTGAAGAGCTGGTAAGCGATATGCAGGCAGCTTACAGCAAGAATAAGGAGAGATGGTATTTAAATGTGGGATGGTCCAGACATGCAAAAAGTATTTTATTTAAGGATGATTTTAGCCCCGAAGAGAAGGTGAGGAAAATGTTTAGATTAGTAGTTATGAGGATAGTCAATGTTCATATATGTAAGATTATAGGAATAGATATTATTGGAGATAATGGAGCTGGTGGATATTCGGCAATGCATGCCGGTTTTCGTAATAATTCTATCTATCTCCCGGAAGGTGTTTGGGACAGGCTAAGAAAGAATCCCAGGCAGCTAGCGGCGGCCTTAGCGCATGAGGCAGGTGATCTCTTGTTTAACGGGCATAACGGTTTTTCAACGGCAATTGAATGTGCGATCACAGAAACCGAAGACGGGCTGAGGCCGGTTTTTGATCCGTTATATGCAAGACAGATGGAGCTTGTGGAGAGAGAAAAACGTGCTAAAGAACAGAAGTTGATGCATTATTTAGAAAAATTAGAGTCTGTTACGGTTGCTGAAGTTGATGCTTTAGAGTTTAGGGATATACTACTGGAAGTGATAGAATCCTCTTTTGCTGAAGTTCCGGATGACGTTAGGGAATTAGTTGAATATCTGGAAAACACAACACCGCCAGCGCTGACAAAGGATATATATTTTGTTCTACAAATGGTAAAAAGAGGTGTGGTTAAAAGAGAAAGCATTGTTATCATTAAATTCATGTTTTATGTTATGCAATTTAGCAAGCGGATGGTATTTCTTTCAGCGGATCATTTTATGGCGCCTCGCTATGTATTCTCTGTCCCTGGAGTTGTGCTGCAGGATAGGGTATCTGGACCCAAAGGGCAAGTTATCTTGTCAGTGAAAGATTTAGTACTGATAACCAAGGAAAGATTTGAGGAATCGTTTATGGGAGAAAGTGGAAATGGGGTGTTTGCCGGGCCAGAAGATCTCATTGCAGAAGAAAAGCAGTTGCTAGAGGTTATTATTAATAAAGGTAAAAGAATAATAGGTCCCAATGCGGATATATATCTTTATAAAAAAGATGATTTCTTTTATCGGCTTGTTCTTAGACGAGGACATATAAGAAAAGTTGAATGTATTGCTGCCAGCCTAATCGACGATGCCAGAAGTAGGTGTATTTTGAGAAAAGGAGTACAAAAGAAAGCCAGGGATGATTATATCGAATTATGGGAAAGTATTGGGCTGGCTCCAGATAGCTGTCCCGTAGTAATTTTTTGCGTTCCCGGACAGGATGTATTAGTGGGGACGCTAAAAAGAGAGGTGCAGCCTGATGGGGCCGTTAAGAAGGAATTGGCTGTCTGTGGAATGGTGAAAGATTCTGTGGTGTTGACAAGAGGATTGGTGAATGAGTACAGAGATGATTATGGCTGGGGGCTGGAATTTATCAAAAGCCGCGAGAAATGGCAGGGAACAAGTGAAGAAGATATTATTGTGTTACTCGAAGAATGTATTAATAAAGGAAAGATGATTGGCAGTGCAGTGGTATACAAAAAAGGGAGTTGGTTTTATATCGCAGAGCTAAGAGATGGATTTGTCCGTGGGTTTGCCAAAGTAAATCCGCAGAAACTTAATTTATGGCATGAAGGAATATGTGATTATGATGATGCTTTTGCTGTTTATAGCATATTAAACAAGCAAGAGAGGATTGATTTACCCTCTATGGCGGAAGAGATGTTTGAGGCGATAAAAGCACTGCTGAAGGGATATTATGCTGATGAAACTCCTGTTACTCGGCAGATAATATATGATAGTGAGGCCAGAACGATTCATGTGGTCGAAAAGAATACATGGCGCTGTGTGGTACTTGATGCTAGCGGTAATTTTGTCGAGTATGCAGAAAGAAAAAAGAGGTATTACTTTGGCTGGCTGGGGAGAAGACTTAACGATAGATTTAGGGATATTACTGATTTGATTTTGCTGCAAAAACTTTCTGCTGATTATGAAATTGCCACTCCGGCAAAAAAAGTTGGGAGGTCCCACGTTGAAATGCTGTTCCCGGGCATTGATGGATCTGTTTAGCGGATAAGCGTTATTGTGAATATTTATACATAAAAGTATGATGATTTGTCAACATTGCCCGGGGCAGGAAAAAAACTGTCAATAGCGTATGTCAGTGCGAGTTAATGTGATAATGTTGATTGCTAAACTGGCATGATACTTGCATATTATTTAGAGAATTTTTTTGTCCATTATCATATATATCAATTATAAATGTAAAACTATGAATGATTATTTGAGAAAAATTATCAGCTATATCATTGTTTTTGGTTTAGCAGGCAATAATTGTGTATCTGCCGCCGTACAAAAGACAGATGCGCTTGCCAGCCGCAGTATGTTTAGCCGGTCTGCGGCAGAGGGACGTATTGTCTCCGCAAAATATGCTGAAGTGCCGGAGGCAATGCGGGAGGGCTGTTATGGGTGGTTGTGGACTACCGGAATTGAAGGATTAGAAGGTTATGCTGATGGAGAAGAAGATGTTTCTCTAAGAAAAGAAAAAGACAATGCCAGAAGAATTAGAAACAAGATCGAGACGGAAGGCGTGGGCAGAGATCTTGAGGTGGGTGAATTACTGAATGATTTTGGGAGAAGAAATATAATTGTCTGGGACGGTAGGGAAGATGACGAAAAACTCAATTTCTTTATCGAAAGAAATATAATCAGGGTCTTAAAGAATATGGGAGAAGACGAGAGAAGTGAGTTGATAAAAGGATTAAAAAAATATACGCCGCCGTTTGGGGTGGTTGTTGCCGTATTGGCTAGGTCCCGGCATTGGAGTGAGAATTGCCGGGGAGACGGTTTTATCGGTATTAATAGGCGGCTGTTAGAAAAGATTGAGGAGGTTTTTGCTGCGTTAGAAGCTGAAGATGATGATGGTGAAAGAGAAAGACTAGAAGAAAGGTTAACGGTGTTAGAGGCGTATTTGCAGACATATTTATATCATGAATTAAGGCATGAGGCACATATAGTGGAGAGAAAGATACTAGCAGAGACTGCCTATGCAAAAGAAGCAAGAATGAAAATTGATTCAGAGGATCTGCCCTATCATATAGAGACCATGGAGCCGAAAAAGAAGGTAGAATTTGCCGAAGAGCTTGAACGCCGGCAAAACGGGGTTGATGCAAGGTTGTTTGCCCGCTTGGCGGGAGAAAATTGTGAACGATGGTTAGGCATACTTATAGATACGGGAATTGTAGAAAGGGATTCCTTGTTTGTCGAGGCAGCTGCAATTGTAGGTTTTGCGCCTGAAGCGAAGGATGATTGGGGAGACGATAAACATCATAATCAATTAGTGATCAGGGATTTTACAGGTATAGGTAGAGGAAGGATTCCTCAGGAGGTGTTTAAGAAATACGCTGCCGCTTACGATACTAAATTGCATGTTAAAGAACACCGAGGCAAGATATCCTTTATGCTTTATCAATTAGGGTTGAATGATCACATAAGAGTCAGGGACTGGCGGCAGGCTGGAGAATTTAAAAAATATGACAAAGGGCAGGCAAAGGCATATGTATTAAGGTTAATTGATTTTGTCGCAAAAAATGAAAGATATATAGAATACAGTAAGGGCAGGAAAGAGATTTCTAAATTTAGAAAACGCAGACGTCCCATTACTCATAAGGAGGCAGCGAGACTGCTTACGGTGACGCTTTTGGCAAGTGGAGACTATAGTCGGGCAGTGTTAAGATCAGAGCTTGCCTTTCTGACAAGCGGTATCATTAATACAATAACCGGGAATAAAATTGCATTCTGGAAATTTATAGAAGAGGCCTGTGCAGAAAGAGTCAAAATGGGTGATGAAAGATTCAGCGGAATTACGGCGGAGGACATGCGGGCGGCAAGCGTGGAAAGAGAGTTTCTGCCGCGGTTAAGGATATTGCGTTTATTCAAGAGTTATTTGGCCGGGGACCGGTTAAAACGCGTAAATAGAAAGCCCTTGTCAAGTTTATGCGGCAGATATGGTTATCTAAGAGACGGTACGTTTGATGTTACCGATGACGAGATAGCAAAATTTGATAGACTGTACAAAGACGCAATTGATGTATTAAGGAAGCTTTTTGAGGTAGAAGGGGAAGAATGGGATGAATATCTTGATGATGAGAATGATATCTTGAAGATGCTCTGGGATGCGTTTGATCTTGTGGAAAACCTTGCCCCGGAGAGAAATTATGCTTTTACAGAAGAGATGCAGATTACAGCGGAAGAGAGAGGTGCAATGAGTAAACTGAAAGAAGCATTTGATAAAGAAGATAATATAAAGATAAGAGATATCATTTCAGCGGAAAATAAAAGATATGTCCAACTCATCTTGAGGATGTATAAAGCGAAGGTGCTACTATACAGGGGGCATATGTCAGAAATATTGAGGAGGCATGGAACAGAAAGGGAGCTGAACGGATATAGAGTGTGGGATATAGTGAGTGAGACGAGAAGCTGGCGGGCCGGGCAATGGCTTGCCCGTGAATATAGTGATCTGTTTAGGCACGGAAAAATGGGAACGGTTTATGAATTAGATGCTGGTTTATCAACGGTTTATCGTGCCCTAAAAATGACAGGAGTAAAAGAAGAACGTCTAGCCGGCTTAACAGATGTGATAAGTGTTCCGGCCATGGAGTATTTTGGCGATAACCCAAAACGGGTTACCAGGGATATGTGCACTGGAGGAGTGAGGGATCTGGAGACAGGTGAGCAGATAGAGATAAAAGCTGAATCGAGCAGATTGGTTCTGTCATCATACAAGCTGCATCAAATAACAAGTTCGCGGAAGTTATTTGATTTATTTAAAGAAGTGAATAGGATTCTGGAGTTCGGCGGACAATTTGCGCTGACCATGCCGCCGACAAGAAGATTTAGTGAAGAGGCGTTAGAAATGCTTCGTTCTGAGATGGGGTTTGAGACAGAACTTACACCAGGTGTATTAATAGCCGGGACTGATACAGGGGCGAAAGCAACCAGTTTTTATGTAGCGGTCTTTAGAAAAGTAGATAAAGTAAAAGATGATGTCCACGATAAAGTAAATAGAGCATTATTGATTCCGGCCGTTGTGCAGGAAAGAGGTGCGGGAGCAGTGGTTGCATTAGCGGCTGGTGGTGCTGCGGGTGGTTTTGACGGCTTAGCAGCAGGTCCGAGATCCGGAGCGAGAGGCGCGTCAGCAGGGTCATTTACCAGGCTTGGAGGAGAAAGGTATGAGCAAGGTTTACTAGGGACTGCCTTAGAGGATGGTATTGGTCATAGTGATGAGATAAGGCAAAGGGCAGAAAATAGAGAGCTCTTCGAAATGACACAGGAAATAATTGGAGAGCTGTGGGAAGAGGTTGTGTGTGAGCCTGATGGATTAAGGGTAAAGGATTTTGCCGGAAGAGCGATGTCAGCTAAGGTGGGGGGAGTTTTAGATTATGCAGGCGAACATACGGATGAGGATGTAGAAGCTGTAGAAAAGTTGTGTAGTGGAATAGAAAAACTCAAGGCTTTTGTCTTCACTAATATAGAGGAATTTTTAAGAGCGTTAGCAGAGATTGAAGAGAAAAAAGAAGTAGCTAAAAAACTAACAGGTGAGGTTAAAAGAAAGTACGGTAAAGTGTCTAAATACAATAAAACAGATCTGACCCAATCCGCGCTTACGGATGTGCGTGGGGTCTTAAGAGCGCTGCGGGCGTCAGAAAAAGAAATAGGGGAAGAAGCTGCGGGAGAAAAGGCCAGGCGGGCGTTTGCGGATGAGAACTACGAAAGATTTGCAGCCATGAAGAAATTAATCAAAAAATATCAGATACTTGCGGGCGACAAAAATCAAAGAAGAGACATTAGAAAGGTTTTAAATACAGGCAAAGATGCTTTAACTGAGGCGTTAATGATGACAGCGGTACAGGTAGATGGGAGACTAGCTCAGGCACTGTCAGGCGCGAAAAAGCAATTCGCAAGCCTGAGAGAATTTGAAGATGCTGCGGCAAGAATAATGGAACGTGTGGATTTTGACTTTCTTTTTACAAGGGCAGAGATAGGATTTTTGAATCAAGCCAAAAGTGAATTGGAAAAAGATGAGGTAGAGAAAGCAGGCATATTTGGCAAACACAGGGATTCGAATATGGAACAATTAACTAGTTGTATGACTATTCTTGAAGAATGGGAAGATCGTAAGGGGAGCATTGATGCGAATAAAGGCCTTGCTGTCCTACTTGATATTGAAAGAGAAGAAGAGTATTTAGCCGCATTAGAAAACGAGCTGTTGGATAGACCGGTTATGGCAGAGAAGGGTACAGCAGGGAAATTGGTTGCTGTTAAGACGGAGCTGTCATCCAGGGAATTAAAAGAGATATTAAAAGGGGAAAGAGGTGGGATTGCCGTTGGAGAAACACTTGTAATAGCAATAGATGATGGTCTGAATTATTCTGAAGCATTTTATGGACATTTAGAAAAAATGGGGTTTAGGATAAATGCCTTCTATGAAACACATCTTGAACTAAAGCCGGAAAAGCAGATTGAAAATAAGACAGAAATAGAGCAATTTATTAGATTTGGTAAGCGGATAATAGTAGTTGAGAAAGTAGCTGAGACAAATGAAGGCGGGGTTGTTGTGTTAAATATAGATGCGAAAGAAGACGGGCGGAAGGAAGATTATGAGGGTCGTGTAGAGAGGAGGCTTAGGGCGCTGCAAGATATAGCCGCAGAAGATGTTAGTTTGTGTGTTGAAGAATATCTAAGTGATGTCCAAATTAGAAGATTGTATCCTGATTGGGCAAAGGCATCCTTAGGAAAAGGCAAGTGGGCAGGAGGTCTTTTTAGTAAATCTGCAGTGCAATCTGCGGCTGCGGCGTTTGAAAAGAAGAAGAAAGGAGATGACGCTAGAAGAGAGGAGGAAGGGGCAAGGCAAAGAGAGAGAGCAGAAAAACTTATAAAAATGTCAAAAACCCCTGTTGTTGAGATAACCTATGGCGGTGTTTGGACAGAAGCTCTGGTTGGCGATCTTGCCCATATCCTGCTCAAGTTGGTTGGGGATTTTGATGATCCACCGGATGCTGAAGAGATTATAGAGAATACATTAATCAAAAATCATCCGCAATTAAAAAATATTT
>CAZIXI010000029.1:0-3964 GCA_964543115.1 uncultured bacterium | reverse complement strand
GGGGAGGATTTAATTGGGAAGATAGCAGAACTTATCGAATTTAGGCAATATTATCTTAAGCTAGAGCAGGCGTATAGAGAATGTGGGCGATTTATGATATCAATCCTGCCTTATAAGGTCATATCAAATTTCTATTTTAAGACAAATGAAAAGCAAAGGATATGGGATTCTGTATTGATCCATGATAGAAGAAGTAAAAAAGAAATGTTATTTCATAACTTCTCTTTAGGCGTCGATCAATCTCCTTTTGGCAGCGGAAGCATGGAGTATTATTATGCAGATGTGATCGGGAGGGTTATTGATTTAAGGTGTATTGCATCATCAAGAAAAATAATGGGAGAATGGCCGCTGCTGGATGCGAAGGGGTATGAAGTAGTGTTCCATAATTTATTTGATCCAGGATGCGGGCAAGAAATTTTTGCGGGGCTTACTGGTGTAGTAATATATTCTGGAGCTCATTTATATTATCAACAAATACTAAGAGAAACAAAAGGAGCATCAGATGGAACAGCTGAATATGAAGGGGATCTTAGAAATTTTGAGCAAACATATAGAAGAGTGATGGAGTTTGCTGAATTATTTAAAGCTATATGTGAAAATAGGAATGTAGAAAATGAATATCTGGAAGATCTAAAATATTATATGTGCAAATACAAATATATGATGTCTGTCGGAAAGCCCTGTGAGCCAGAGGAGGTTAGCGAGATGTTTGATTATATAATTGATGGATTTACAAGGTTTTTTAAGGGGAATATGACGACGGAAGAATATTCTGAATTCAAAGGCAAATTAAGGGAAACAATAGAAGATAGAATCAGTATCAATGTTGAGCTAGGTACAGTAAGTATGCCAATCGCCGGAGTTGCCCATGCTGTAAATATGAAGAATATTTTATCTCGTGATGAAATTGTATCTGTAGCTGACGGGCAAGAATTATTTTATTACTATGTGCATGGAGACGGCAGGAATATGGGGATGAATATAACTGAAAGAGATACTCTTTTGTCAGAGATTTCTGGCGCGAAAGGATCAGTAAAGGCAAGTGGTTTTCTGGAGGCACTTCATCTTTTGAAACAAGTAAAACTATATGACCTATCCGATGAAGAAAAAACTGTTTTGAATGGACTCATTGACGGCATGGTCCTTTCAGCAGATGAAGAAGAGGCGAGAAAGTATAGAGAACAGACACTCTCTTATTTAAAAGCGCGTAATTCCTGTAATAGATTTATTTATTTTAATTTTGTATATTTGAATAAGGCAGGGAGGCATAAAACGATAGAATGGGCATTAGCCAATGCGGAGATACTAGAAGCTGACATTTTTGAAAATGAGCCTCGGCTAAGAATTTATAAACAGGGCGGCAAAGAGCAAAGTATACTTGTGTTATTAGCAGAGTTTTACCGTGTTAAACAGATGCTGGCAGCAGAGTATCAGGAGCCTTATGCGCTAGAGATACAGATGTCCGCCATGAAAATCTTTAAATTGTTAAATGAAAAGATTCCGAATTACGATCTGACATTAAAGTTAGCGGGGATAGGGAATCCGTATCATGAGGATATTATTCCAGCGGTGGAGATAGGGCTTGGCCGGCTAGAAGGATACTGTAAAAATTTAGTGGAAGGGATATTGCTGAGTAATTCAGAAGAAAGCCCTGGTTCTGTTGAGCCTTCTGTAGAAGCATTGATGCAAGAACTTAAAATGACATTTACTTATTATCCTGAAGAAGAACAGGCGGTATTGGAGAATGTGGCTAGAGCTATTAGGGATGTGCGTATGCTGGTCGCCGGGGGGGCGCAGACGATAATAATTCCGGGTGAAGGCCTGGAAGGCAATATAAGAAAATTTAGGAAGATATTTGCCAGGTACAATCCAGAACAGGCGCGAAGATTGGTTGAAATGCTGAAGAGGGGAAATCTTGGCAAGAGAAGGTTTGCGGGAGTGTTGGAGGTATTGGATTTGAGAGATTCCAATATAGACTTGAAGCAGGAAGGGCCTGATTACCTCAGGTTGTGTGATCTGATAAAAACGGATCAGGCATTTCGCTATCATAGGCTGGATGCAATTAATCAGCTGGCCGTTGCCGGTGAAACAGTTAACGAAGAGCAGATTGAGTTTATTTTTCAGCAGATGAAGAGTCCGTATGAAATAAATTGTTATATTAAATCATTTCTGAGTGAAAAGGCTGAAAAAGCACAAGAAAAGAAGCAGGCAATATATTCTGATATAGTACTCTGTGCTGTAAGAAGGCTAATTGAATTAGCCGAGCAAAGTGAAGAGATGAAAAGGCAAGTAATTCATGTGTTAACAGGGTTATATTATCAATTAGAGGTTTGGAGCGATGAGATAGTTTATGCCTTTGACAGAGTGCCAGAGTTGCATAGATTTCTGGCGGAAATGTATCTAACTGAAGATCCAATAGTCGCTGAGCGGGCCAGCCAATACATAAAAAGCTGTTTGAAGAAGAAAGTAAAAGAAGAAGTTGGCGAGGAACAAGCAGCAAGAAACAGACAAGAGATATGTTCTCTGATGATGGCTGGGCTTTTAGGAAAAGGTGGGGAATTTAGATTTGGCAGACTGATAAAGCTATTAGAGATGTGCCTGATGGCTGCCGTAAACAACGAAGGTGTTAGTTTGGATGCAACCTGGCAAGTTTTAATAGATGCTTATGAAGGACAGGTGATCGAAAGAGAGGTTTTTGATTTGATTGCAAGAAACGCAGAAGAATATCTTGAGCAATATATATTTGGAGGCAAATACAAGGAAGGAGTGGCGGAAAGGTTCATTGCAATAGATGAAGCAGGCAGAGACATATTTGAGAGAGCGTTAGGAGAACCTGCGGGGGCGGAAATTAGGGTAGCTGGCGCAGCGGTTGAAATAAACAAGGATCGGGCGAAGGAAGATAATCAGATAATTGAATGGATAGAAAGTATTATAAGTGCAGAATGGAGGATTACAATACGGGGTGGAGAAGCCTTGGATGTGGCATTAATAAGCGGTAATTTTTCTGTGCCTGAAGATGAGCAGCGGGAAATAAGAGATTTTATGGAAGAAAGATTAAGAGAAGCATTAAACAAGCTTCTGGGGAGAGAGAACTTCTTGCCTGATATAGGGGGAGGAATAACGGTAAGATTTCATGCCGGTACATATAAGGATAGACGGTGCACGGATCTGAGATTGGGAAGGGTGAGAGAATTTTTACCGCATGACACACAGGAAGCGGTTGAGTTACATTCCCGGGCATTATATTCAAGCGTGCTTT
Organism: uncultured bacterium; assembly: GCA_964543115.1. Taxonomy (GTDB): domain Bacteria; phylum Auribacterota; class CAZIXI01; order CAZIXI01; family CAZIXI01; genus CAZIXI01. The sequence continues at coordinate 705 of CAZIXI010000029.1, read as the reverse complement.
TACAATATGGATTAAGACATGAGCTTGATCATGCCTGGAAAAGGTATGGTGTTGGGGCAGCGAAAACTGAAGAAGAAGATGAAGAGAGGGTAAGGCCAAATGACAGAAGTTTTTTTGAGACATTAGAATTAGAAGAAAAAACAGATTTACTCAGTCGTCTTGATAGAAATAACAGAAACGGGGTAGATGTTGGCGGCAGGGTTTATAGCAGTCTAATTGCTGTATTAATGAAAAAATATATAAATAGGAAGGGTAAGGTTCTAGCGGACGCGGACAGACAAAGACTCAAAGATGTGATTTATCCTGTTCTACAGGCAGATTATGAAGCACATAGAAGAATGCAAGATACTAATGGCTTTTTATACTTACAGTTATTGCAGTATATTATTGGCAGAATAGAGCAAAGAGATCCAGCGGCCATAAACGAGTGGATATTTTCTATCGAAGATTATCTAGCTGCATTTGCTGGTCAATTAGGCATAGCAATAGATGGACGAAAAAAGATGGAGGTGCAAAAGATTCATGAGCAAATTAATAATGCGATGTCTTGTGTGGGGTATATATCTTTAGCAGACAGATGTGCCATAGTGCAAAGCTATTATGATATGAAAGTAATTGGACGACTGGGAGCGCCAAGGTCAAGGAGACAGAGGAGGAGAAGGCCTGCTGCTGACTCAGGGCGAAGGCGACCAAGCGACCGTGCCG
>CAZIXI010000028.1:15487-21505 GCA_964543115.1 uncultured bacterium | reverse complement strand
TTAGATAAGGAATTTTTGCTGGCGTTGACAAATGTTGCCCACCTTCGCTCAGCAACTGCTTATGAGATACTGTTAGCACTGGCCAGAAATAAAGTGGTAAGCAAGGATAATTTGCTAGAGATAAGTGGTTTATTTATGGCAGTCATTGGCGGAGATTATGGGATCAGAGATTTATTTCTTAAAACTACTGTTAAAGAACAGGGCATTGTTCTCCTCGGTCAATTTGTAGAAACTGGCCTGGTCAACAAGGGGAATGTCTTTGAAGTGCAGCATTTTATTATCGAGGTTATGAAAAAAGTGGGGACAGTTACTCAGTCGAGCATAGAGGCGGAAAAGTTGTCTAAGGCTTTGATTAGATTTATAGCAAGGATTAAAGATAGAAGCTTCCAGTTTCCCTTTTCAACGGTTATTAAAGGAATAGAAGAAATGGATCTGCGGCTTCAATCTGCCGAGAAATACATCGATTGCCTAAACAGTTTTATTGAGATGAGAGATGACCTGTCGGCTGCTAATCTGGAGGCCAAGCTGGAACAGCGTGTTTATCTGGAGATGATGAAAAGCCGGGGACTCTGGTTTCCGTTGGAGTTGGCCTGCGGTTGCTGGCCGGCAGCGGAGTTGGCGCGTGAAGATGCCGATCAGCATCCCGAGAAGGGAATGTTTATTATGAAGAAAAGAGAAGATGGCCGTGTATTTGTAAGATTTCTCGGGTCGGGGTCTTTAAATGCAAGATCAGTGGCGGGGAATATATGGCGGGAGAACGCTAAGTTGGCCTTAATTGAAGAACAGCCTGCATTGAGAAAGCCTCTTGATACGGCATATACTGATTGGATAATTGAGCAGATTCTGGGGGATAAATTCGACGTGGCAGAATTTCAAAAAAGTGTTAAGGAAATTGATCTGCAGGCGCTGAGTGTTGAGCGGATGCGGGAGATGGATCCGCGCGAGAAGAGTGTTTTGCTTAACCGGCTTAAACGGGATTACGGGAATGTGATGGAGGCGGTGCCCTACCGGGGGCTTGAGGATAATCCTATTGTGCATTACCTGCTGCGCTTTATTCAGGGCGATAAAGAATTCTTTTATCTTACCGACGGTGATAAAGATAGCCTGATTGATCTAAGTCTGGGAATAGAGCGGGCAATTAGGGAATACGCGGAGGAAAATCATCCTGGGGATCCGCTCTGGCTTTCCGGGTTCCGTCAACTAGTGGAATTGCACCGGGATTTTGTCCGGGAGTACCTGGCGGAGTTGGAGCAACAAGGGGATCAGGTAATGACCGCCGGTGTTTTGCAGAAGTTTATTCTTTGCAGCTTAAGTGTCTGGGGGGATATGTTTGGTGAAGAGTTTGCTGAATTCCAGAAAATCCTCGCGCAACAGATATACAGTAATTACGGCCTTTTTGTCCGTTTGTCCCTGGGAGATGAAGAGACTAGCAAACTTGATGTAAACCATCTGATAGATAATCTGCGCTATGCCAGTTTAAGCCGCAAGGAAGAAGAGGGATTTCTTTACGGGGTGCGTTCCTACAGGAACTGTTATTGGGGCCTGCGCCGGGCGGCGGAGTTGGGGCACCCGGCCCTATGTGTTCTTTCCCCCGACAGTCACCGGGCCTTTGACGAGTCACTGGAGGAGCTGGAGAGTGAGCCGGGCGCCACTGTTTACCGAATTCCGTTGTCGCATTATACTGACCGGTCGGTGCTGTTTGCCGGACCGGATGTGGAAAAAGGGAAAATGCAACCATCCCCGGGAGTGATTCCCCAGCTGATTGAGGAAGCGGAGCGCAATTCGGATAAGCAGTTTTATCTGGTACTGGATAATATTGAGGCGGTGCAGGGAGGATTACGGGTTGATCTTAATCCCGTATTGTGGGAGGGAAGGTTTAATGTGCCGGAACTGGGACGGGAGTACACTGTTCCGCCGAATCTGCATTTTATCTTCACGATGGATGAAAGCGGTAAAGTGAAAGATGAGGCCTTTTGTAACCGCAACACCAAGGTGCGGGTGCCGGCTCTGGCAAAAGACGATGTAAAGAGCCTGCTGATGAATAAATACGCTCTGGATGATACGGAAGCGGGTAAGCTGGCCGGTTTGTATCATGAGCTGAAGCAGAAGGAATGGAAAGACGGCACGCTTATTTTTACGGTGCAGGACCTAGTAAATATTGTCACTTATGCCCGGGAAAGAGGTTCGGGGTATATCGCGGAAGAGACCTACCGTTATTTCAGCCCGCGGTTCCGTTATCGTGAGGATGAAAGGGGGTTTGCCGCGGCCTTGCGGGAGCCATACGGCACGGTGTTGGAGGAATGGAAACGGAACCGGATAGAGATAAAAGACGGTGTGCTGACCGCGGACGGAGTGATTGTGCCGGTTACGGAAGAGCTGGCGGAATTTGACGGGGATTTTTTTACCGCCATACTGGAGCTTTATGGTTATGTGCTGCGCCGGCAGGACATGCGGGTATTGAGCCAGTTTGTCCGGCAGTTAGTTTCCGGGCCGGAGGAAGGGGTAAGTATGTTTACCATCCTGGAGGGGGTCAGCGGTGAGGGCAAAACACAGCTGATGTTTATTTTGGGAGAGATTTTTGACAGGGAGAATCTAAGCTATACCATGCATAAACAGAGCGGGATCGAAGAATTACGCGGTGGAATTTTTGGTGACGGTATGGGTGGATTTAAAAAGGTAGAGGAAACGGAGTTTTTGCGCACTTTGGAATTTGGCGGAAAGATCATAAATTTCAGTGAACTGAATACCTGTCAGCGGCAGGCAATCGCCTATTTCCTCAGTCCGGAATTCCGCGGTGACCGGCAGCATCTGCTGCCGGAAATTCCCGGCCGGGAAGGTCTTCCCAGCCGGCAGATATCCCGGGACAATGTTTTTGTCGCGGATATCAATCCCGTGGACTACGGCGGCCGGCAGAATCTGCCGCCGCAGTTAAGGAGCCGGGCGCGGATGTACTGGATGGGCTACGATTATAAAAGCACGGATGATGAGTATATCCGGGATGTGCAAGAAGAGTTGAGTCAGTTGATCCGCCGGTTGTTTCGAGTGTATTGCGGAGAGGAATACGCTAAACATGCCGAGACGCTGGCCGGGATATATTTTGCTATGCAACAATCACTCTATACCGATACTCCAAGCAGGTTTCAGGTATTGACAATGCGGGATATTATCAGGGCAATAAAACTTTTCCGGGCGGCGGATAAGACTGAGCGGGGATTTCAGCAGGCGGCGCGGGATGTGTTCTGGGGAATGTGGATAGAAGACGAGGTGCGCGACCGGGCCAAAGATATTCTAGAGCAATATGGCGTAGAAACAGCCGAGTATCAGCCGGCGCAAGTAGTCAAGGATGTATTAAAGGAGAATATGGGACCTTTATTAATTCATTCAGATAGTACCGCGGACGGGTTGGAAGTACTGGACAGTGTGATTGCCGGTAAGGGTTGGGGCCGCTATTATCTGGATGTGAATGATTTTTGTGATTATGAGATGTTTATTGGCGGCGGCGGTGTGGATTTAGCTGGCCGGGTAGGGGTTTATCCGGGCGGGTTGTTAAAGGTAATCGAACAATGCGCGCGGGCCGGTGATCAGGAACAGTTATTGATCCTGGATAATTTTCATCAGCTTAACGCGGATACGGCCGTTGGTTTTAATCGGATATTTCAGGATGGTGTAATTAACATTCCGGAAGAATTACGTGATATATTGCGCCAGCGGCTATTGGCTGAACCCATTCTTTTTGAACATGCCCGCTGGAAATATGAAATGAGATACGGAAAGGATTACGAACCGGGTAACGAAGATCAGTTGCTGGACCTGCTTTATGGTGAATTACCCGCTAATTTGCGTATTGCCGGGATTAGTTATGCGGCTAACCGGCCGGTAAGAGATGACAAACTGCCCATGAGCGGGGCGGAACTGTCCCGGTTTATCAGTGTGCGGGCCGGTGAAGGGGTTAGCTGGGAGTGGGTGGAGCGGTATTTAAGAGAACAGCTCGGCGAGCTAAAACAAATCGAGGAGATTTTGGCTGTTGTTAAGGAAATATATGCTGCCCAGCAGAAATATGCTGATGAAGGAGTTTACAGGCGAATTCGGCTCAGCGGCAAGGATCTGGCTGAATTAGCCGCCCAGCTGAAGTTAAACGCGGAAACTCTGGACAGCGATCTGGCTGAAATAGTGTATGCGGTTTTGGGCTGTGGGCTGCCCGGAGCCAGTGAAATTGATCCGCAAATGGGATTTGCCGATAACGGAGATTTAAGGGTTGGTTCAGCCACCTACCAGACATTACATCATGATAAAGCAGAAGCGGAAAGTCATGAATATCTGGCGCCGATTAAAGAGTTGCGGCAGGTATACAGCAGAGAGGTCAGCGGCCTTAATAACGGGAGGAGGCTCTTTCTTTTGGAAGGGCCGCCGGGAGTGGGTAAAACCGCTATCGCTGGAGATATCGCCAGCAGGCTTGGAGTACGGGATGAAGAGGGCAACTTAAGATTCAAAAAATCCTCCATGTACCGGGAAGTGGAGGTCTGGGATTATATGGGTAAGATGGAGCAGACAGCGCCGAACAAGTTCCGGCTTACCTGCGGGCGGCAGGAGGATAAAAGGTTTATTTCGGAATTCCTGGATTATGTTGAGAATGGCGGCGCGTTTTGTCTTGATGAAGGTAATATCAGCCGTAACAGTATTCAGGTATTAAGTTTCCTGATGCAGATTGTGCGTGGTGAAGAGATTGAACTGGGTTTATATCATAATGGTGTAGAACTCGGAAAACAAAAAATAAAGATGCACCCGGACTTTATGTTATTTGTTACCTATAACCCTGCCGGAACAACCAAGGGCCGGAAACATTTGCCCGCGGAAATTGAATACTGGGGTAAGAAGATCTGGATCGGGGATGACTGGAGCCGGGAAAGTTACCGCGAGCTGCTGGATTTTTACGGGGCGGATGAAGCCTTGAATCCAGAAGAGAAAGAGGCGCTTATCGATCTGCATTTGTATATGAAATATATTACCGATCCGGATTTCCAGGAAAGCTATCAGGGAGAGGTGCCGGAGGAAATCCGGGATTTTCAGTTCAGTGAATTTCAGGATATTTACACCTATCAGTACAGTGTCAGTCCGCGGGAACTGATCCGGATTGTGCAAATGGTAGGGTCCGGAGCGCGGTTAAATGAAGCGCTGTTATTAAACTATTTTTATCAATTCAGTAATCAGGACGATTTCCAGCGGGCGGTAGCGGTTGTGGCTAACACTTTGGGGAAGCAGTTCCCGGCAGTATTTGGTGATTTCCAGGAGTTTGTCAGTGACTGGTTTAGCGAAGTGCCGGCAGTGGGAAAGCTGGCTAATGATATTTTCTTTTTACCTCAGGCGGAAAGCCAGGCCGGGGCCTTCAAGGCGCTGGCCATGTGTATGCGGACCGGCGCGCATACAATGCTGATCAGTGAAGACGGCGGTCATCCTTATCAACTGGCCCGCGCCTATTGTGCCAGCCGGGGAGCGCAATTACATACCTTTTGGGGTAATCCGTTTACTAATAGTATGGAACTGGTTGGCGGCCGGGGAATGCGGTTTGCGGGATTAGATGGGGAGGGCAGGACCCGGGGTGAAGAATCCGCCACCATCAAGGGGTTTCTGGCAGAGTATTTAGTGGAAAAAGGCCGGCAATATCAGGGGCCGGAACGGGTGCTTTATCTTGGTTCCCTGGATGTATTGGGAAATGAGGATCTGGAGATTCTGAATGATTTCCTCAGCAATGAACGAAGAGAGATAGAAATAGACGGGATAATCTATGTTTTGCCGGAAGATGTTCACATCGTGGTTGAGGCGCCGGTTACCCGCAGCAGGCACTTTTCCTCTCCGTTTTTTAACCGCTTTCAGAAGGTGGGGGTGCCGGCGGTCAAGGAATTGCCGGAGGCCGCCCTGTACATGGATAAGTTCTATCCTGGACTGACACAACAGGAAAAGGAATTGATCTATGGCGCGGTAAAACTGGCCTGGTACCTGGATACCGGTCTGGCCGACAGC
>CAZIXI010000028.1:0-15468 GCA_964543115.1 uncultured bacterium | reverse complement strand
AACCGCGAGCGGGCCAGGTTTGCCTACCGTTACGGCTGCGGCCTGAAAGATATTTGGAAGCTGGCTGAACTGGTTCTGTTAGAAAAAATGGCTGCCGGTGAGGAGATCGATTCAGCGGCCATTGTGTTAAAAGCGGTAATGAGGTTGTATGGTGAGGCATTTGATGATGTTAATTATGACCGGGACAGATATCTGGACCTGCTCTTAGAGGAAGTGTTGTCTTATGAAGGTATCGACAGGGAGATGATCAGCCGAATTGAGAAAGAATTGCGTATTGTTGGTGAGCGAAACTGGGTTGAATTTATTGCCGAACCCGGAGTAATGTATACCAACGGTATCTGGCTGGAAGAAAGGGATGGCCGCTACCGGATCCATACTCCCGGCAACAGTTATTCTGTTGGGAAACAAGAGGTCAGCGGAAAGGAGATTGAGCTTTCTCAGGGGCTGAGAATAGAGGAAAGAGATGGTCTGCTTGTTTTGAGCTTAGGATTATTGTCAACTGTTGGTGGTGTTAACACAGGGATTGAAGGTGACGCGGTAAATTATGCCCTGCCGCCGGAAGAGGTTCCCGGAGGTAATTTTATTGAATATACAGGAGTGATTAACGAGATTGCCGCACAACTTCTTTGGGCGCTGCGGCGCACGGAATTTGCCGACGGCCGGGTAAGAGACCCATATTTAACAATGCTGATGGGACCCACCGGTGGCGCCAAGAGTACGCTGGTGCGTAGTCTGGGCAGTGTTTTGGGGGTGCCGGTATTTACCCTTAATTGTTTTATGGGCATGGAACCGGACAGTGTGATCGGCGGGTTGGAACAGGAACAGGGCCGTAAGCTGGAATTTCAGTTGAAAGAGTTTTTCAGTCATCTTGGTAAAATTGACGGTGAGTACCGCTGGCCGGAAGGTAAGCAGTCACACAGCAGGCGTAAGCTATTATTCCTGGATGAGGCGAATGTCAGCCCGGAGATCCTTTATCTATTACGGCCATTATTCAATGGCCAGAAGAAATTTAAGATTAATTACCTGGGATTGGAATTTGAGGTAGAACTTGATCCGGAGGTGATGGTGGTGCTGGCGGGAAATCCAGAAGATCGCTTTGCCGGCCGGGAAGGGTATCCCCGGGTTTTATTGGAAAAAGGGGTGAAGGTCTGGGTGCCGGCCCTGCACCAGTACCTGGAGTCAGAACGGGTAGATGTTGCCGATGCCCGGGCCGTATTGCGCGGACAGCATCAACGCAAAATGAAGAAAGAGCCGCAGAAACCGCCGGCTGCTGAGGAAGAGGTACTGGAGCTGGAGGCCAGTCCGGTGAAAGTAGCAAGTCTTCCGGCCGGAGTAACGTATCGGCAACGAAAAAAAGTGGACCGGAAAAAACTGAAAAGAGAAGAAAAGACGGAAGGCAAGAAAATAATGCCGGTAACCAAGGAGCAGCAAAAATTTCGCTATGATATTAACAATATAGTGGCCGGGATGGCTTATCTGCATCAGGCGGAAGATAAACTCGTATTTTTCCTCGATAATATCCTTCCCGATTTTATGCTGGCCTTAAGTGATGGGGCGGTGGGGGCGCGGGGCTGGGTACACAATCATAGTTCACTGGCCTATCAGGTAATTGCTACTGCCCTAGTGGTTGATCAGGACCTGCATAATTTCCTAATAAAAGTTGTTAACCCCTATGGCCGGGAAAAGATATCGTTAAAAGAAATAAGAAGCGAACTGCTGGCCTTCCGGCAATTGCTGCTGCGCCGGGAGGTGCCCCGGTTCCTGTTCAGTTTCATGACCAAAAAGAAAGACAGTGGCCAGCGTCATTTGCTGGTCAGAACGGTACCGATTCAGCGGCGGATAAGTGTGGAAAAGATGCAGGAGCTGGAGATCCCGGCAGAAGTGGAAAGCCGCTTACCCCTGCATGCCTATGCGGTGCCTGGTCATCCGTTTGGTGAGGATGAAAGGGCGGCGGGGGTGTTTAAGGGGCACAGTGATGAAGAGGGCTATTACGCGGTTATTTACGGCAGTAGCAGCCGGATCGCGGCTGATGTGGGTATAACTGAGTTATATGATTGGGTGGGATTTCATGAATTGGGCCACTTGGTCAGTGATTTGCGGCTGCGATTCGAGCAGAAAAAACATCCTAATCTGGAATTGTTCCCATTGCTTTTTCCGTTAATTTTCGCGGCGAATCCAGATAAATATCTGGAAAAAGATCTGCTCCAGCAATTATATCTGCGCGATAAAGATTCCGCCTATTGCCAGGCGGCCAAAGGCGTGATTAACGGTATCCTGCGGGTATTGAAAGAAGAGAACCCGGGAGATGAGGAGCTGCAGGCATTGTTGGAAATAACCGATGATTTTGACCCCAATAGCATAAAGGAATATGTTAAAGTTGTGCTTAGCTTAAGCGATAAAGATCTCAGGCGGATAGCGAAAAAAATGTACCGCGATGCCTATGAAAAAAGTTTTCAGGGAGATTTTTATCTGGACAGCGCGAAAGCCGGCAAATATCCCCGTCAACCGGGGCCTGGGGTAGAAGGTGATCTGATCAGTGAGTTTGCTGAGGGCGAGGTGTTACAGTCGCCGGATGTGGATATGGGAGACCTGTCGGAAGAGGAACAGGAAAAAGTCGAGCAGGAGATAGAGGTCAGTGGAGAGGGGGTAACAGAAAAGGAGGAAGTGCCGGAAATTGAAGAAGATTTGGAAGGACCCGGTACTCTAACCGATACCGGGATGGGTACCGGAACAGGGAAGGGAACGGTAAGTGTGGTGCGGGGCGGCTGGGTGGAAGAATATGTAAGGAAGTATGCCCGCTATGCCCATCAGTTTTTAGAGCCGTTCTTTATCGAGCCGGAACGGGAGGAGGTGCATTCCCGCAGCGGACGCAAGATCGATATCCGGCGTTGGCTTTACGGCGCCCTACGGGTGTTTAAGAAAACTGTGTTTGATGATTCCCGGCCGGAATTGGCCATGGATATCACGGTGGATGTCAGCGGCAGTATTACCACCCGGCCCGAACTAGTCAGCGGTTTTACCCAGATGAGTAAATTCTTCCTCAGTATGCTCTATCAGGCGGCCAACCAGCACCGGGAAGGCGTGGCCTACGGCTTAAGTGCCATCGGGGAGGAGTTTCATGACAGTATTCCTCTCAGTAACCGCCATAGCGAAGGGAAATTAAATGAAACGGTTTTTAGCGATGATAAAGCCTGGCTGGAAGCGCACGATGACCATCAAGGAATTAATACGGTAAACCTGATTGCCGGATTGCGCGAAAAATGGAAGGCTAAACGGGATGTACCGCAGGAAAACCGGCTGGAGATCGTGTTTACTGACGGTGATGAAACCAGCGGTGATAGTAAAGAACACTTTCAGAAACTGCGGCGCATGGCCCTGGCCCTGGAACGGGAATGCAATATTAATATCGTTTTTGTCGGTGTAGGTACCAGGGAGGTAGAAAACTATCACCGTTATCTGGTTTTGCCGGCACTGCCGAAACCGGAGCAATTGATCAGTGTAGTCAGCCGCCTGGGCCGCGGGCTGGTTGACCGGGGCCTGCTGCCCACCGGCGACATGGCACCGATGGTGGGGCTGGCCGCAAGGCAAAAGCAGGCGGCCTTGATTCCCTCTTTGCAGGAAAAGTTTAGTTTTGGGCAGGCCACCGGGTATAAATACGGGCTTGGTCCTATTCTGGAAGAAATACTTTATCGTTACTCACCGGCGGCGGTTTTTATGAAAGGACTGATGCCCAAATGGTATGAGAATATCTTTGCTAAAAGCAGATTGCGCAGAATGCTGACCGGGATAGGGTTTAGTATTGCCTTTTTCGGTCTGGCCGCCCTGGCCGTTAATAGCTGGATAGGAGTAGTGCTGCTGGCGCTACTCTACCTGCCGCTCACTTGGGGCTTTATCACGGCCCATCCGGATTGGCGGGAGAATAAGCTGGCAAGTACGGTGGGCGTTATTAACGCCGCTATTATAATCATTGCCCTCAGTTTGAATGCCTGGATTGGTCTAGTTCTGCCGCTGGTAGTGCATATTGTTGCCAATATCATGGCACCGGAAAAGACAGCAGCGGCTGAGCCTGTGGTTGCTGAAGAAAAGCCGGAAGTCTCCCTGTCGATTGGAGAAAAGATAGCTGATTTAAAAAGCGCTCTTTCCCGAGGCGAACCAGGCGCGGCGAGAGAGCTGGAAATCTTATTTTCTTCTCCTCAAGTTACGGGAAAAGACAGGTCTGATATTATCAAAGCACTAAGGATTCAGCTTGAGGAACAGGGAAGTGATGATTGTTTTGCGTCCTTAGCAAATCTGCTGGAAGAAATGGAAAATGATTTTAAGACAACTTCCGATTCAAAATACAAAAATAATATTGTTATGGCAATATATGTACTTTTAGGGAGAAGTGGCAATTTTCGTCGTGTATCTATCAGAAGCCTGGCCGAGGGATTGATTGGTACAATGCCGACAGATTTTGCCGATTCCGGTTATAATGATTACAAGCAAACGATAATCCTTATCCTACTGCGATTTGCCTGTGAAGGCAGCAAAGAGGCGATGGTAGCCCTGGAAGCAATATATCCGCTGGCTACGGCGGTAGAAAAAACTAAGATGATTTCTTATTTCGAAACGCTTTTTCAAGCCCGTTGGAGGAATAACTCGTTTGTCTTCCCGGCACCGTTAGATGAGAAAGCTGACCGGGCCTTAGAATCTTTGTACCATTCGGGAGAGAGCGGTGAAGAAAGTAGAAAACGAATAGTTGACGAGCTGGGGGCTTTTGTTGGCACAGGGCAAAAGTCCGCGGCGAAAATGTTGGAAGCGTTTTTCATTTCGCCGCAGGCAACCAAGAAAGAAAAAGAAATGATTATTAAAGTGCTGGGAAATGCGAGCTCTGTTGGTTTGAATGTTTTTGAGGACCTGTTTAACTCTCCTCAGGCAACTCAGGAAGACAGGTTAAATATAGTAACCATGCTATTGGCTAAAGATGACACCGGTGATCTTAAGAACGCGATTGAACTAGTGGTGTCATTGTATGGCTCTCCCCAGGCGACGGTAGCTGATAAAATAAATATCCTTAATAGTCTCAGGGGTTTTTATGAAAAACAGAGTGGTATAGTTCTTTTTTCGGGAGATACCTTGTTGGGGATCCGGGAACAAATGAAGATTGATTTTATGAATGCCGAAGAAGCAGGATCCAAGGCGGCAATATTAAATTTTTATGTTGATGTTATTTTACCTTTTGGTTCGCGGGATGCTGTTTTTCCTTTAGTGATTATGGGAGCGAAATTGAAGAGTGATTTTATGGCAACTACGGATCTGGAGTATAAAAAATCGATCCTGAATATCTTGACGCAGCTTTCCTGGCAAGAGGATTATTCCGAAGCTGAGGAAGCGGCGCAGATGTTAGCTGGTTTTGTTGAGACAATAAAGACTGAATTTGCCTCAACCGCTGATTCCGATTATCGTCGGGCTGCAGGCGCCGCCTTGGTAGCGCTTGTCTGTTATGATGACCCTGACGCGGAAGAGTTTCTGGAAGATACATTTAATTCTCCGGAAACATCCACCGAAGACAAAATGCGGATCATAACTGTGCTGGCAAATATTCCTTCGCGCTATCAGGCTCCCGCGGTTTCGTTTCTGGATCGGTTCCGGGTAAAGATGATGAGTGATTTTACCTTAACTGCTGACGCGGCCTATAGAAAGGCAATAATCAATGTCTTAGGCGTACTTGTCTGTGATCGTAACACAGACGCGGAAAAAAACCTGCAGGCCCTTTTCAATTCTCCACAAATTACTGCCGAAGACAGAAATAAAATTATTGCTGCTTTAAAAGATGCCTTTTTAAAGAAAGGAGTGCATACTGCTGGCGAAACGTTAGCGGCTTTATTTAGTTCCGGGATGGCGGATACTGAAAATAAGGCGGAAATTGTCCGTGCATTAACCACCGGAAGCGAACACAGCGTGTATGGTGCCTTAGAGTTATTGGAAAATTTAGCCGGAGATTTTCAAAATGATTATGAACAGGCTGCTAGCGCTGATTATAAAAACGCCCTTAGCGGGGCGCTGGTAAAGCTCAGTTTGTCCGGCGACGAGAAAGTACATCGGGCTGCCCGGCTTTTTCTCTGGCAGCTGTTTCAGTCACAGGAGACAATCTACGAGATAAAGGAAAGAATCCGAAAAACTTTCATGAAAATGCCGGCGGGCTGGATGGCCCGAACATGTAAAATAAATATTAAATTGGCTCGCCACTTGAAACAACGGGGGCAATACGAGCGGCTGCTGAATGATGATTTCCGCAGAAAAATGAATGAGCTTTCTTATAGCCTTAACCGCGAACGAACATTGCACCCGGCGGAAAGAAGGGTGGGGGAAGACGAAAAGACAAGTTTGTTTGACTATTTGTTTGCTTTAGAAAGTCTGGCTGAAGTCCAAGGGGTTTTTGATGCCTACTTCCGTAACGATCCGGACCAGTACCGGATCGAACTTATCCATTTAATAGAACTGCTGCAATATCTGAGTATCGATGATGTTAAAATGTTGATCAGAACGGTGGTTGAAGATCCAAAAGAGGCGCTTGATGAGGTAAAGGCAAACATAAAGAGGAAAGTCGAAGGACAGGAGAACGCTGATTTTGTCTTACGGAGAATGGAGTGGATATTGTCTAATCTCTTCGTGCTCCAGAACCGGATAAGACAACTGGAAAAAATAGCGAAAAAACTGACGACGATGGAAGAATTGATAGGCATACTTAGATTAATTGATGCCAAGGGGAAATTTTATCAGTTAGCCGCTCTTGCCGGGGAGCGCGACCTGTATGCAATTGCTGTGCTGCGGCTGAAGCTCGATAGCCTATCTCAGGAGGCCAGAGAGGATCTGCTGGTGGATGCCTGGGAGTCCCTGGATTCCTGGAAAGATGAAGATGAGAAAGAGGTGCTGAGGGAAGAGTTATCGGCGCAATTCCGCAATCAGCCGGCAGCAAGTAAAACCAGAATATATTTGAGGTTAATTTGCGGCAGGTATACTGATAATACCAATAATAAGTTGCTACTTAGACGATTGAAACAACTCCGGGAAACAGGCGGGATTGCCAGCACAGGCAAGAGAGACAAAAATCCGCTAATGATGCCAAAATTAACGGCATTCCTGGCGGATAATTTCTGGGCGATCGAATCAAACAGTTTGCTGTTTAGTTTTATTGATTCAATCACAACGTTAGCCGGTAAGGTGCAGAAACAGGCGGCGTATACGGCCTTCAGAACACTCTACCGGGAAAGGAAGCTGCCGGAGGCGGTCCCGGAAATTTCAGCACAGCTGAGAGAACTTTACCAACAGATTGCGCTTCCTGAGAAACAGGTACAGCTTCCACATGTATTTTATGAACCGTTACTGAAAATCGGGCCGGAGAGGCAGGCACTTGATCTGCTTAGGGCTTTAATTGCCGCGCTGAATGCAAACGAGGATCTGCAAAATCAATTGGCTGTGTTGAAAAACCGTTTATATGAAAAGCTCATTGCTTTTTCTGGTCTCGAGTACGAGCAGAAGGGTGAGCTTTTTAGCGCGCTGGTCAGGCTGGTTGAAGACAAGTATGGCGCGCCGGCGGAAGAAAATGCGGCAGAATTCCATGGAAGATTAATGCTCCATCTTGAACAGTTTATGGATATTATTAATGCCCTGCAGAAGGCAGAAGCCGGTAAGTTTACTGCTGATCTCAATGAGAGGATAAAAGGTCTTGGACAAACGGTTCTTGACGGGGTATTGCTGGAGGGAAAAATCAGGGGAGGGGCACTACATCAATTGCAGACAATCCTGGCCAATTTGGAAGCGGATATTCTGCTGGCCAGGTTCAAGATGGTTATTGAGGTTGAAAACGAAGAGGAGCTGCTGGCGAAACTTGTGCGTTATCGCCGGGATAATCCCAGCGCGCAGTGGACAGATCATGAAGGGCGGGGTATCTACAAGCTGATCGATATCTATTTAAGCACGATAAATGACGAAGAGGTATATAGAAATATTTTGAATGCCCTGATCGCTGAAGTTGAGGGCCGGTTCAAGGGCTGGAAATACCAGAGTGCTGATTATCAGGATACGCTGACTGAAATTATTGAGATTGAGATAGAGAAGCTTCCGCGGGAAGAGAGGAAAAGCTTGCGGGAACTCCTGGCCGAGGCAGAGGGGGAGACTCTGTATGAAAAATTGCAGCAAATAGAAGGTTATGCGGAATTAAAGGCCTATATTACCAAGGTAAAAAGCTGGGAGGAAATGCTAAGTTATGAAACTGAGGATGGCCGGAGGGCGGAATTTACCGATGATTTTTATACGCTGTTTAATATTGGTAATTATGCTGGCTCTACCGCCTGTCAGAGTTGTACCTATGGCAATAATTTGAACCGGGGGCTGGCCGGGTATCTGGTTAACGGAACAAATAAGGCGGTGGCTCTATTGGATGAGGAGGGGAGAGTAGTGACCAGGAGAATGGTGCGGTTGCGCATTGTAACAGATGAGCGGGGGAATAAGCAGCCGGTTATTTTTGTGGAAGAAAGCACGCAGTTTGGTGTGGAAGAGCTGGAAAAACTATATGCGATTCTTGATATCTTATCGCAGCGCACCGGCCTGCCGGTAATGGTCGGTGCTTACCGCCCGGCACATTTGCCCGGATTCGCTCAGGTTAAGGAGAAGGATTTTACTTTTGAATTTATTGCCGGCCGTTCGTCATTCGATTATTCTGATTTTTACGGGCATTCCGCGCCGGGACAAATTACTGCCGGCCTCTTCCGTTATCCGGAGACTGTGATGCAGGCAGACCTTGAAGAATTTACTTTATTAGTGATGCCGGAAAGTAATATAAGGGAAACAGAAATCGAAAAACGGTATGGATTAACAAAAGCGGCAGTAGAAGAAGTTGAAGTTATGCCTGAGGAACAGGCGGCGAAACCTGCCAGTCCTGCACCGCAAATCGGTAAAAAGGTGGAGGTGAAAGAGATAGTTTATAATGATCAGGGGCAGGTGGCGGGCTTCAAAGTGAAGGGAAGAAAAGAGGTAATTCCACTGGCTAAAAGTACAGTTGATTTTGACGCTGAAGCACTAGCTGTAAAAGACCAACTGCTTGAGCCTGGTGACGCAACAGTCATTGCAGCAATATTCTCTGCTTTTGGGAGAACAAACGCCTCGGTGTTCACTTTTAGCGAGCTTATTGAAGATCTCTTCGGTTTTGCCCGGCCGGGCGATAGCCTGATTGCCCTCCAACAATCACTGGCAAAGAATCCGCTTGCACTGTTACATGAAGTGATGGAATATCTTATTGATGCAGGTATGTTGCAGTTGAGGGTGAAAGATGGAAGTAAATTAGTTGTTACAGTAAACGGTCGGGAAATGGAACCCATCGAATTGAAGGAAGAGGCCCTGGCTATTGCCGGAAAAGGAATCGACAGTCCGCATTATCTCCTGCGCGCTCTACAGCGGCAGCTATTTGGTAAAAAGGACAAGGATTTAACCGCGGTAATCAAGGCTGAACAGCTGCTGAGGGATCTTGAAAGTATTGTGGAAATTGACCAGGAAAAAATCGGGCCGGTGAGAGATAAGATTATTGAATTAACAGAAATGATCAGGGAAGGCCGGGAAGTAACTGAAGAAGAATTGAGAGTGGATGTGAATGTTATCCTGGCGAGTAATTTAAGTCAGGAAGTCAAATTTCAGCTAATAGCCAGGATTGCCAGGTTTGTTAACAATATCACTCCGGCTGGATCACAGGTTTCCCGCGGACTTCTGGTTGCCAAGATAGAGGAAGAAATACTTGGGGCAATTAAGGCGGAGTCGCAGTGGAAGATGTTGGTTATGAGGGAAAGATCTCTACGGGAAGCGGTGGCTAAAATTGCTGCCCAGAAGGGGATTCCTTCTGAAGAAATATGGGGAACTTTTGATCTGTTTAAGGATGGGATGAATATTCTTACCATGGATCCAGACCTTGATCCGGGCCAGATAGATGAAGGCTATTTTACGTTGATACAGGAGATTGCCCGTTTAACCGGAATGAGTGAGGGAAAGATTGCCAAGGCCTTTGGGCAGGATTACGGGATTGAAAAGGTTACTGTTACACAGGGAAAATCAATTCCGGGAACAGAATTATCCCGCCGGGCGGATTTGCTGGGAGCCTATAACAGTCTCTGGGAAGACACACAAGAATTACTGGAGTTTGTTCCAGTAGCGGTGCGGGAAAAAGCAGAGCCGGCAATGGTGGTGCTTCATCTGGATCAATTTCCGCTGGAGATTTTTCAGGAAGAAGGGGCGGCAAACTACCCGCCGGGATTGATGGCGGTATTGAGCAGTATCAAGAATGGGGAGAAGGTGAAACTAGGATTGCGGGTGCCGGCAACGGAAATGGATAGAGTGCGAAGGATAATTGAGCAATTGTCGGAATTGAAAGGCCGGGTTGAGTTATTGCCGGAAGACACGGGTGAAGCACAGCAGGAGTTAGAGCGGCAGGGATTCAGTAATTTTACCTTTGTTGCCCGTGAGGGGGATAGCTTTTCCGAAGATGTTAAGGCCTTTCGCATGGAAGAAGGCTCCGCCTTTCACGCGGTATTTTTATTCGGGGTTATGTATGCCCGGGCCGATAAAGATAATCTGGATGAGATAAAGGATGTGGTTCGTATGCTGGTGGATTTTGGTATGGACCGCGCGGTTGTAGAAAAGATACTTGCGGATATGGACCTGGCGCAGGGAATAGTTTTCTTTACCGTTGGCCTGACCCGCATTTCCGAGGTTCTCCGGCAATTCCAGCTAAGACGCCTGCTCATAGATGTAGCGGCCTAATAACAACTGTTTTTTTGTTTCTCAGGGAGCCAGAGTTGTGTTCCCTTGATTGGTTACTGTTGTTGCATTGGTGGCAGCGATGCTTGAGCCGGTACGCAGAGAGTTGTTAATGACAATATTCAAGCCACCCTGGATGTAGAGATCTCTCGTGCTGTTGGCGGCGCAGGTATTACCCTCAATCCGGTTGCCGGAGCCCGTGGATCTGACACGGATACCGGCTGTGTAATCGGAGCCGGCAGATTGGGTATTATGCACGATGTTATCCTTAATGCAATTACCCGTGCTGGCTATTTCAATACTGAAACCTTTATTGTATTCAAAAACGTTATTAACAACTAAAGTAGAATAATTAACGAATAATCCTGTGCCCCCGGTTGTTAGATCTTCATTTATTCCATTGGAACTAAAGACGCAATCTTTTACTATACCCGAATAACCCTGGAGGGAAACGCCATAAACGCCATTACTATAGATATTCAGGTTCATTAAATGAATGTTTTCACTGTCCGCGGCGGTGGCAATGCCTGAGGCCCTGAAGTCTCTGATCGATCCGTTACTCACAGTAAAATTCTCCTGAACCGAGCCCATATAGATACCGCAGCCTTCGGAACCGCTATTGCAGCCGGGGCCGGTTATCGTGAATCCATTCAGGTCCAGATGTACGTTGTCCGCGGAAACTGTAATGGCATGTGTATCTTCATCGGTACAATTAATATCGCTTACTAATTTATAGGAACCGGCCTGGGTAATGGCGATAGGAAATGAGCTGGGTTGGACGATTTCCGTATAGCAACCCTCCAGACCACTGACCCCGCGCGCGGAATGGCCCCAGGTCCATGTCTGGCCACTTGGATAATACATCGCCCGTTCAGCATAGATATTCACGAGATTGGTGCTTTCTACCTTGGTAGATACGGCATAGTTACCCATATCGGAAACATTGTTTACGCTTAAGGAATAGCGGCTATTGGCAGCAATGCTTGTTGTTTGAGTAAGTGTGCTGGCGCCGGAACGGTAGAAGGTGAATTTTACTTCCGCTGTGCTGCTGGTGGGATTAGTGACCAGGATCCAGAGATCAAAGCCATCAGTGGATCCTTCCGGCAGATACCAGCTGGTAGCCGCCTGGAGATTAACGTTGAGCAACAAAACACCAGCTAAAATGAAAGAACATATAATGAGCTTATTCATGATCTAGCCTCCTTATATACTATTCCATAATTTAGCAACAGCATATTTCATGCCAACTACTTGTTGGAGATTGATTTATCCTTTCGGTTGTTTGAAATAGCGCTGGATGTATCATTATAAAACAGTTTAGCATGTAGCAAGTCCGGACTTTTTGTGATTGTCACCCAATCGGGTCTATATTGACATAACAGTGATACGGCGTCATTTATTAACATGATAAATAAAGTTGTCGCTGGATGCTTGTCATGATAAAATATATCAACATTTTTGGAGGAAAAAATGAAAAAAACACAAATAGTAACAATGTGGTTATTACCGCTTATTGTAATTGGGGGAATATTCTATCCGAGTTTAGGTTATTTAGTAATAGCGATGATGGGGATATTATTGTCTTTATCTTTCTTTAAAGGGAGATATTGGTGTTGGAACATCTGCCCGAGGGGAGCCTTTTTGGATATTGTCCTGGCCAAATTCAGCCGGCAAAAGCCTTTGCCGAAATTCTGCGCGAAGGATTGGTTTCGCTGGTCTGTGCTGGCCTTACTCATGGGTTTTTTAATCTTTCGCCTTCTTCGTTCCGGGGGATCGCTGCTGGCCATTGGGGCGGTGTTTGTAACGATGTGTATTATAACTACTATTGTTTCGATAATTTTGGGAGTGCTTGCCAAGCATCGGGGCTGGTGCGTTATCTGCCCGATGGGAACACTGCAGGAAAAAATATATATCTGGAGAAAAAAAACTTCTTAACAGCTATGGCCCGTGCAGCTAAAATTGTTCATTGCTATAATTTTCATTAAATGATACCATACAAACTTCATTAATTTATTTAAAGGAGGGAATGTGAGGATAAGGAAAATAGTTTTAATCGCCGTATTATTAGTAGCTGTCAGTGGGTATCTCGTGGCGCAGAATGAAAAACCGGCTGTGGGCGAAAAGGACAGCAGTGAAATTGTCCTGGCGGAGGTCAACAACACAAAAATAACAGTGGCTGATTTTAATAAAGAGGTTGCCAATATGCCGCCTAATTACCAGAAATATGTTCAGGCAAATAAAGAAAAGTTTGTCGATGATCTGGTGATGCGGGAATTATTCTACCAACAGGCAAAAAAAGACGGTATAGAAAAGGACCCGGAATACATCAAACAGCTAGAGGAAATAAAGAAAAAGGTTTTGGCCCAGATGCTTTTATTGAAGACAATGGAAAAGGCAGAGGTGACTACTGAAGAGGCCAAGAAATATTATGAAGAAAATAAGAAAGAATATGAGGTTCCCGAGCAGATAGAAGCGGCGCACATACTGATTAAGATTGAAGATCCGGGAGATGAAGCGGCAGATAAAGCGGCGTTGCAAAAGGCAGAAGAAGTGCTGAAAAAGGTTAACGAGGGAGGGGATTTTGCCGAATTAGCTAAAGAGAATTCCTCTTGTCCTTCCAGTGCCAAGGGCGGAGCGTTGGGCAGCTTTCCCCGGGGAGCGATGGTGCCGGAATTTGAAGAAGCGGCCTTTTCACTGAAAGAAGGGGAAATCTCGGGAATAGTTAAAACGAAATTCGGCTACCATATTATTAAGCTGATTAAAAAAGTTCCCGCCCAGACTCAAACATTTGCTGAAGTGGAAGATCAAATAAAGGAAACTCTTCTGCAGGAGAAAAAGAAAGCGGCGGTTGAAACGTTGAATAAGGAGTTACGGGAAAAAGCAAAGATTACCGTAAATAAAGAAGCAATTGAAAGTATGTAGTTTTTCTGCGATTCCTCGAAGAGTGATCTGGATCTCCCTTGCACTCTAACGGGGAAGTGAAAAGTTGAAGGGGGAGAAAAATAGGAGGGTAGGATGAGGAAAGTTCTTTTTGTTGTCATCGCTGCTGTTTTTGTTTTCGGCGCCAGCGCAGCGGCCCTGGCTCAGGCAGAGATCCAGTCTCAGCCGTTCGGCGGAAAACTGAAGATCGAAGGTTACACCGAATACATTAATTTTCACAGCAGTCACATCGATCACGGTACCTGGGGCGGCGGCGTTTTGGCCCGCTATATGTTTCTGGATTGGTTAGGCGCGCAGACCAACGTCGGCTTCTACAGTGATTGTTCGACAGATAAGCTTCCGGGAAACCTGGGGCTGATTAACTGGCGGTTGACCGCTATTCTCCAGGCTTATTTAACCGATATCGCGCCGGAACTCTATATCTATGGCGGCGCGGGTATTGGCGTGCAATTTAATGATGATGTGGGCAGTGTGGATGTCGACAATGCCTTTCTCGGGCATGTACTCGGCGGCCTTGGCTGGGAATTCTATGAAAATTTCTTCGTGGAAGGGGAACTTGGTTATCAGTTTGGTAATGCCGATACTTCCAATTATACTTCTGGCGACATCAGCATGGATGCCTTATTTGTCCGTCTCGGTGTTGGATTTAAGATCTAGTTAGTTTTATTGTTTAACTGACGGCCCCGCCCTGAAGCAAAATCAGGGCGGGGCCGTTTATACTCATTATGGATAATTTAGTAGATTGTAAACATTGCGGCGCCCGTACACCGTCAGAAAATTTTAACTGTATCTATTGCGGTAAAGTTATTTTCGAAAATTCCGGTTTCCTTGGCCGGTTGCGCTACGGCAGGAGCCATTTTTATACGGTCATTCTTGCGCTTATTATTGTCCTGGCATTTTTTCTTTGGTATGTGATCTGGTAGGAGGAGATAACCATGTCTGAAATAAGAATTGAAAAACCCACCCAGCAAAAATTAAATGAGCTGGGAGTCAACAATTGGAGCCCCTGGGAGTGTGAGCCGAGTAAATTTGAGTGGAAATATGACTCAGACGAAACGGCTTATGTTTACGAGGGCAGGGTAAAGGTAAAAACCGCAAGCGGTGAGGTTGAGATTAATAAAGGCGACCTGGTTACTTTTCCCAAGGGCCTGCAGTGCACCTGGAACGTAATCGAGAAAATCCGCAAAGTGTATCGCTTCAGTTAAAAATGTAGGGACAGCCCTACACTGATTCTTGCGCCTGTCTGCGCAATTGTCTATTGAGCAGTTGATCTTGTTTCATTTCCAGATACAGATCGATGATCTCTATCTTGCGCAAAAGCTGCCAGTGATAGCCGGAATCATAGTGCGGAACACGGCTTTTTCTTTGCCGCAGCATTTCCGCCGCCATCCTTTCCAGTTCATTTCTCAAGACAAGAATCGCTTTTCTCCTTATTCTTCTGCCCGCGGTTACTTCTCCCCGTAACAGGCGGGTAAGGCTCTTTTTGTTTTTTTCTGCGGCGGTAACTTTGTTGTAGAAGTTAAGTTGTTCCCAGGTAACTTTAAAGCGGGATATTTTACCCTCAGGCAGCCAGCGGTAAATATAGGCATTGATAAAATCATCATTGCTGTCGTAGATTTTTAGCATGAACCATTTGCTTCCTCCTGGCGCTAAGAAAATTTGCACTACTTGGTCAACATAAGTTGCCGGTACTTCGGGCTGCATTTTCCTTTTGCCAGTAGTTACAAGCCGGATGATACCAGT
>CAZIXI010000027.1:0-21621 GCA_964543115.1 uncultured bacterium | reverse complement strand
TTTGTCTGGCCGGTTGCCCGGCGGCCTTAAGGGAACTTGGTCCGCAGCGCTTCTATGAGATCCGGCGGATTGCCCGGAAGAATATGTTGCGTTCCCGGGAGGCAGTAGCGATAAGAGATATTCCGCGTCTGGGGCAGGAAGCGGTATTTGAATACTATACTTTTGATGGGAACAAACACGATATTTATTATGGGGATGCGCGGGACAGGAGGTTATTTAGTGGTATAGATGTGTTGCGGAATGATCAGATGGAGTTGAATGACAGAGCCCGGAAGGCGATCCAGATGAAGCTTAACCGTGTTTTGGAAAGCTTAAGGACGGAGAAGGATGGAACAGAGCATTGTTACCTGTATTTAAGATTATTGCAGGAGATGGCCCGGTTACTATTACGCATAGGGGCTGTTAGTACACAGGATGTACTTTTTATGGAAGATTGTTTTGAGACTTTGTCGAAAAGGAGAAGTATTACCCTGAACGAGCAGGACCGCGCACAGGTGAAAAGGGTGCATGAATTAGTTAATGAAGCCCTTTATGAAGTTAGTTACCAGATCTCTGTTTCTGACCGGCGGGCGCTGATCGCGGAATTTTTCAGCCCAACAAGGGCACGCACTCTGCTTGATTCTGAGGGCCAGGAGCTGGGTGAGGAATTGGGGCTGCTTGATCCGAGAAAACCGAAGACTCTTAAGGCGCCGGGCAGTGAAGGGGCGGATACGGATTATGTGCGGAAAGTGATTGCTGACTATCGAGAGCAGGGTAAGGTTCAGCAGGTTAGTTCTCCTGCTTTGACAGAGGCGATACGGTTGATTCCGGATCAACAACCTGTTTTGGCTAATCTTGTGGTTCATTGCGTAGATGCGGGAGATCAATTAGGTTTGCCGCAGTTTACCGGGGCGGTTAATCCGCAGGAAATGTTTTATGCCCTGGGAGAGAAGGAACCGGGTGATGCTTGTCTCAATATCTATTGTACTAAGGCATTCTGGAAAATTTTGCAAAAAAATGCCCTAATGCTGGCCTTTTTTCTCGATCACGAGTGGCAGGAGAAATGGCTTGGCAAAACACATGCCGCTGCCTCACTTCGGGCCTGGTTGTTCACAGATGAATTGGGGATGAATCCGTTTTATCGCTTTTTTATTGATCAATTAGGACAAAATAGGCAAATCAGTTATTTGAAGAGTCTTACGCGATCCCATGTAAGTGATCCTAAGAATGTATTCAAAAGTTATGCAATGATTACAGAGGCAAAGACTGTGCTTAGCGTTCCCGAAGCAGTGCATAGCTTATCTGAGCAAGATGCCGTTTTGTGACGCTGGCTTGCTATCAAGGAAATAAAAGCAGTATTAATGGCTAAGCCAGAGCTAATTAATGAGAAAATGCTGCTGGCTGTGACGGTATTGTGTGAACCAGGAGTGTTGCAGAATAGTATCTGGAAAACGGCAGCCGATATTATTGCTCTTATATTAGAGGTACGGCCGGAATTTATTAATGAAGATCTTATTAAAATGCTTAGCGGTTGTTTTTTGTTTCAGGGAATTGGTTTTGAAATAGGATTGAGTTTTGCTCAGGCCTTAAGAGTGGCTGTTGAGAAAAGGCCGGAATATGCTGAATACGCAATCAGGGAGCTGCTGGCGGTTTTGGGGGATGAGGGGATATATGATTATAGTGCCAGTGCGGTTATTAAGGCCTTGGGTTTGATCGTCCCTTATCTTCCTGAAGAAAAAAGGAGACATTATCTTGCGCGGATCTTACCGTTTTGCCGGGTGTCTAAAATAGAATTTTTTAACGGCGGCAACGCCCAAAGTAATTATCCCAATTTTGTTGAAGGTCTGTTGGCTAACTCTCAGACTGCCCAATTGCAAAATCCGCCGGCAGAAGTGCCGCGATTCCGGCGTGTTGGCGATATCCGCAGTTTACCGCGTGCCGATAAGACGTTGGCAGAAATGTTAAAAGATTGCCAGTTAGTGAGGGATCTGGCGCAGGCGCCGAATGGCGCTTTGGGAAGAACGTTAGTATATTGGAATGGGAAAGAAAAGAAATATTTGGCCATAAAGGTCTTGAAAGATAGAGAGGATGCCGGTAACCTCCTGCTTGAATCAGAGATGATGGATTATCTTAATGATAATTATGATGCCCTGGGTTTAGTTGGTCAGTATCCTCAGCCGGTTATGATTGACGGCCAGCGAGCAGTAAGAACAAAGAGTCTGCCGGCGGAAGCCGTTAGCGCTTTGACGGAGGTGAGGACCAAAGAAGGCGAGGCAATAGTCTTAGATAGCAGATATGGCTGCTATACGCTAATGGCCTATGAGTATGAGAACAGGGATTATTTTACCTATCTTAATAACGCCAGTCTGGGAGCGGAAGAGTTTTTTGATGCTATTTTTCTTGGCCTGCATGATTTGTTTTGTTTAGCGAGGGTGGGAATTATTCATACGGCCTTAATTGATGTTTTTCATACTCCTCAGACCAGCGGCCGGGTGGATCGGGGGAGGTATCTGTGGATGGCAGATATTATTCGGCGGTTTCGCGGGCAAAGCGGGGCGGGCCGACTGCATAACTGGAAGAAAGCAGTGGCCTTTCCGAATTTGCGGGTAAGTGGATTAGGTGATCTTGCGGAGTTTATGCCGCTTCTGGATATGGTGGCTAATCCTTATCACCCTCGTGTTGTCCATCTCTCAGAGGTAAATGGTTTTGGTGATAACAAAGATGCTTTACAAAACGTATTTCTGGCTAATTTCCTGGGTGATTACTTGCTGGCCCTAACCTTAATTACCGGTAGTTATTTGGAAGAACAATCATTGCTTTCCTGGCAGGATCCGGAAATGCTGGCTGAATTTATGCGGGAACTTTTCAATAAGGCCTATGAAATATTTAAACAAACGGAAGTGTTTCCTTTGGCCGGGCAGATTGATTGGCAATTATTGGCCCGGCAAATGGCTTACTTTATGGCTGGGGATTATATTGGTGATTTCAGTCCATTTACCGATGAGCATGAACGATTGGCTATTTTACGGGAGAAGGGCATTTTTAGGCCTGATGCGGATTTGCGGTTTGGTGAATACCGTCGCGGTAATTGGTCTGAGACAGAGGGCTGGCCGGGATCATTGGGTCCGATTAACGGGCCGTTACCATTACAGGAACTGGTGCGGGCGATTTATTTTTACACCGCCTTCATGGCTACCAGGATAATGGATAATTACAGTACACCTGATCGGCTGCCGCTTGCTTGTGCCCTGAAGACAATTGGGGCGGTAATTGATCAGAGTGTGGTAGGTCAGCTCGAGAATCAGGAGCCGCGCTGGCAGGAACAAGCGCGGCGGGTGGTAGCTCAGTTATATTCAAAAGATGTGGGTATTGCCTATGGGTTTACTGGCAGGATAGATAATGTGCCGGTAAAAATAATCCAGGATAAAAATTTACACCCGGCCGTGGATGCCTGGAGCTTTTGGGCTGAAGGTGATCCTGAAAGCAAAGTGTTGGTGATTGTCACCAGGGAAATTCTTGCTGCTGAGATTATGGATGAAATAATGTTTCATGAATATATGGAATGGAAATGGATTGAATATTATATCGCTAATTGTTTACATACTTATGGAAATATTGGCCGGCAGTTGACTGAGAGCGAATTGTGGGAAATCAGGCGGCGTGCCCATATTCTGACTTGGGTCAAACAGGCACAGGTTTTTCAGGGGGAGGAGGGGATTACGCCGCTGCATAAAAAGCAGTTGGATGATTTGCGGCAGTAGCCGGAAAAGATGCAGGCCTTGATATCGGAGCATTTTGAAAGAGGCGGGGAATGTAGAGGGCGTTCGTTGCACCGTACGTTGATTTTAGGTCATCTTGGCCTTGACGCGGCAACGGCAGCGGTCGGCTATGAGAATAGTGTTATCGCATATTTGCAGAAATTATTGATCCCCTGGAACAGACAGAAATTATATCAACGGCTCTATTTGTTGGAAAGGGCTTTTCCGCTGCAAACTTTTTTAGAAGAACTAGAGGTAGAACTGGACACCAGAAGCATGGATGAACTTACGAGGATTGATGCGATACCGGTTGTGATCAGGAATGAAGATCTCTTGTCGGAGCATTTTGGCGTTAGAAGCACCAAGGTAATTGCGGCCAAGCTGGTGATGTCCGCTTACGGGCCGGTGGCGATTAGTTTTCAAATTGCCCGCAGAAGGATATTGATTGATATTGTGGAACTCTCGAGACCAGATGCGGAACATCTTTCTGAGATGAAAAAAGAAGTTAGTTGGGCTATTACCCGCTACCGTGTCGATATTGTTAAGGAATGCCGTGTGATTGATGTTGATAGCTGGGACCTGGGCCGGGTTCCGGAATTGTTTTATTCCTATGCCGTGTCAGATCCCGGGACGGAAAGATTAGTTAGTCTTTCCTTGGATCAAATTCGTGAAAGGGGACCAGCAACGTTCCTGGCTCTGGGTGAGGGAACAGGTATTATTGGCTTGGCTGTAGCGCGAAATAGTAATGCCCGGGTGGTTTATGCCGACCATAAAAAGGGAGCGCTGGTCAATGCCGCAATTGCGGTAACGGCAGTCGGATTAAGCGAGAGGTTAATGGTAAAAGAATCTTTACTTTTTGATAATCTCATCGGGAAAAGGTTTGATGTGATTGTTTATGATGTCGTTAATGGTCAGAGTGCTAAAACTTCTATCATCCCTCAATCCGTCAGATTATTAGAGGATCTCCTTACTCAATTTGCTGATCATCTTACTGCTGATGGAGTACTTTTTTTAAGGATACCGGGAAATAATCAGCAAGCGGCTCGTCTTATCCAAGAATTTAGCGAGCGCCAATTGCTGCAATATGAAGAAATAGCGGGTGAAGGGGTAAAAATTCATGCTATCCGGATACATCCGGAGAAAAGAGATCTCCCTGTTGTTGGACCGCTAAAATTAATTGGCGGAGAGATGTCTCCGGATACGATATCTTTACTTCATAAACGCGAGATAAGGAAGCTGGGCTGGCGCCAGCAAGCGGCGGCAGTGGCCGCGGAACGTTATTCACGCGATGTGAAAGTTATTCTTGGTGATGATGAAAGGACAGAGCGGATAGAATTGTTGATAAAACATATTCAAGTTACTGATCTGCCCCCGGAAGTGGCCGTGGCTTATTTCTGGGAAGAATGGGAAGATGGAGAGCGATGTTTGGTTATTATTTCTCGGCGGCCATTTGCGGATGAAATTAGGGATGAAGTTATCTTTTATGGCTATATGCATGCTAAATGGACGAATATATTTATTGCTGACCATCCGAAAGGAGAAACTGAACTTACCAGTGATGAAAGAGAAGAAATTCGTCAACAGGCACATGTTCTGGCTGCCAGCCAGCAGGCACATGTGTTCCGGAAGACTAATTATGCGCGGATCAAAGGGCCGGATGGTTATGCTCGTCATCAGGCGGTATTTGGTGTCAGTAAGCTTCATGAACAACAGCTGCGGCAAATGGATCTAAATCAGCTGGGAACGATAATTAGTGAATTTAATCTCGGTAGTGACGGTCATCGCCGCCTGCGGGAAAGCTATTTCCGGGCCAGGTTTATGAGAGCAATTGAGGAGTATGAGAGAAATGTTAAAAGATACGCAATAAGGAGAGGGTTACAATTGATCTTTGAAAATAAAAAAGGCCTGCTGGCAGTTAGCCGCCCGCGGGGTAAGGTGAAAGAGGTGTATTTTGATATGTACGGGACCCTGGATTATTTAGAAGCGCATGAATTGAGGTTCTTGTTTGGGCTGCTTAAAGAGACATATGGCGAGCAATTAAAGATAAATATTGTTTCCGATGCCGGTACGCCAAAAAATCCCTATAGAGTTTTAGAGCGAAGTGGTGTGTTGGAGTATGTTGATACTATTGTTTGTACGAGAAGCAAGCCTGGTACAGATTGCAGTGATCTTCTGGGGGTCAATGTAGTGTTGCGGGGATCAATAACAAAAATTGCCCACATAAGAGAAGTTTGCCGTCAGAAGCTGCGTAGTGGTGAATATGATAAAGATGATCGTGTATTGTTTTTTGATGATGGTGGCGATAATTTTGGTAGTGAAGACAGCGGGGAGAGTAGAATAATCCAGGTAGGTGTTATCGGCAGAAATAATAGTGATCCAGAGTTTCGCAGTCTGATTTACGGAGATGGCCGACAGATAGGGGCAGTTAATTATTATGTTGGTTCTCTCCATAATTTGGATACTATACGGCAACTATTGGCCTTAATCGAGCCAGAAGCAATACCCGTAGCTAGACTTACAGCTGCTGGGATGGCAATGAGAGAGCTGGAAGCAGAGGAAGCGCTGGCAACATCCCTCTAATCTATGATTAGAGAGAAAGATCTAGCGGACGAATAAGGGCGGTAGCTTCATCGCCGGGTATGTCGATAACAACAGCATTATCGGGCATTGCTGGGATAGAAGAAGCCTTAACTTCTATTTCTCCGGCTACCGGCTGTTGTTTTAACTCCTGGGCAAAAGCAGGATCCAGTTCAACGCGAAGCTTTTCGGCTCCCGGCATGGTCGGCAGATCCAGATCATCACCAGTATCGATTATTCCTGTTAGAACTTCCGCTTCCTGAGGTATGTCTGCTGGTGCGGGCGTCGTTATCTCCTCTGGTTCACTGGCTGATGATTCGTTTATGCCTCTATCCAGGGTGCTTTGAGCAGAGAGTACCGTGACATCTATTAGTTGCTTTGGTTCAATAAAAATCAGGCCGTCCGGAGCTGATGAACAGGAAAGAAATTCATCTTTATGGGCAATTGTCGTAGTGGTGTAAGAGCTGATACAGCCGTTAACACTGGTTATTAGAAATCCATTGGTTACGCGTTCGATTATGAGTTGGTATTTTTCATCTGTTAGGAGATCACTTGTTAGACTGATTAGTATCCTGTCACCGGTATCCAGAGACGAAGCAGTAGCTGTGGACCCGTTGGGAACAGTTGATTTTGTTCTCGGAAGTATTATGTCTTCTTGCAGTAACGCGTCAACAAGCATATAAGAGCACCAGTCGTAAAATTCACCCTTATCTTCAGCGTCTATTATTCTTCTTTGTATGTCTTCAAAGGTCATATGATTTTGTTCCAATATCCACAGTGCTTCTGGTGCGGCAGCGAGCAAAGAATCAAGGGCCCGGAGCTGGTCAGTGGCGTAATAACGCAGGACGATATCTACGATAATGCGGGCAATAGTGTCCGGTATCGGGTGGGGAAGGCCCTGAGGTGGCTGCAGCCGGCAGATGGCCCGCAGGAGAATCGGGCGTTCTAGCTGAGCCGGATGTTCTCCGGTGATTTCCAAAATAGTTTTATTAATATCGTTATAATCGGTCAGGGTATGATCAGGGGAAATAAAATTACGAATATTCTGTAAAGGAACACCGGTATCAAAGAGTTTATTTATTGCTTCATTAATAAACGGTTCATTATGTAGGCCCGGGAGGGTTACCTCCGCTGAATCCAGCCTGGTAAGCGGGTCAGTTATTTCATCATCTAGATCAGTTTCCGAAACCAGATATGGTATTTGCAATTCTTCCGGTAAAGGTAAACCTTCCATATCTCTTGGTGTAAAAAGAAAGTTGTTTGTTGTTAAATCAGCAGTGATATCCAACGGTTCTTCTTCCACCAGTTCGGTAATTAAATCCGCTATGGCATTGTGGGTAACGGTGTTTTCTGTCGGCAGGTATTCTCTGGTGAATCCGCAGATAGTATAATGAATATAAATATGATTATATAATTCTTGTATCACTTCTTCGGTAAAGAGATGATGGTGACGGTTATGGTCTATGATGCCGTTCATTTTTTCTTTAATTTTTTCATCAACCCATCTTTGGGTTTGGTCGCTGAAAGTGCTCCAGAGGGCATCCAGAAGTTCAGATCTTTCCAGGCAAACCGCTTCTAGGAGTTCGTGCAGCCAGACCAGTGAATGCTTGGACAGGCAGAGGGTAACGCCTATATTGTCGGAGCCACCAAGGCTGAAGATAGGCACGGGCGGATCCTCAAGAAGTAGGATTTTTGTCTCGGATTCTTCATAATCATGAATAGCGGATTGAATAAGGCTGTTTATCGCCTGGAATTGTGTGCCATCCATGTTTGAGCTTAATTTATTAATAAGGGGTCTGATATGCAGCATTACGGCATTACTTAGATGTGCCGAGGCATAGATGGGCAGATCAATGCTTTCCAGCTGTTGTTCACGCAGATTAAATACAGTCAACCGCAGTTTGGAGTCATGGCGGACCGGCCCACTGACGATAATATAAGGACCAATAAATCCTACAGGAGAGCTAACGTCACTTTTTGCGGGAAAGAGACTGGTTGGGGCCAGTGTGTCTATATTTGCGCAGAATGGCCCGGGAAATGATTGTATTAATGAAAATATTATTATTATAAATAGAAATAGATGTAATTTTTTCATGCCCCCCCAATGCTTTTATTACAATATAGCACAGAATCCGGACTTGTCAAGGCAGGTAAAAAAATGAAGTAAAGCAGTCTATACCCATTCCAATAATAGCAGCCCCCGACGCGTCGGGGGCAGCCCCAAGCAGTCTATATCCATTCCAATAGTGGCAGTCCCAGGCGAAGCCTGGGACGAAGCTTGGGGAGGTAAAGAAATTGACTCCCAATCTTGGCCTTGACATATCATTGATTAAGGTGATTTTTGTTGAAGGATATTTAGAGGGTTGACAACCGGCAATAAGCATGCTATATTTGTGAGGGGCCACGTGAGAAATATTCCGCTAAAAGGGCATAGGAGAATTTGTCCTATGCTGACAAAACCGACTAAGGTAAGGAAGTTTTTCCACTTAATAATTACCACAATTTCTCTGCTTAGTTTTTTATCTACTAATTTTTTACCAGCCGGAATTACAGCAATTAGAGTAGAGTCAAAAGATACACTTGCCAGCACTTCTTTAGTCAAAGAAGCCTTACAGACAATGAAGGCAGTTCAT
Organism: uncultured bacterium; assembly: GCA_964543115.1. Classification (GTDB taxonomy): domain Bacteria; phylum Auribacterota; class CAZIXI01; order CAZIXI01; family CAZIXI01; genus CAZIXI01. Next base: position 12,674 of record CAZIXI010000027.1, on the reverse strand, counting down.
ACAGGTACGGCCTATCATTGTGGACTGGTTGAGCGTGGGCTAACTAGTGTAGCCAGTTTTGGCAAGCGGTTACCGGAAGTTCTGCAATTATCCCAAAGAGCACATCAAGCCAATACCGGTCAGGAGCTGGCGTCTGTTAAAGACATTACCCAGAAAGAAGCTGAGCCATATTTTAAAACTTTGATTTTTACCGATAAGAGTGGAGGGATTGCTTGCTATTCGTTTACCCCGAATGGTTATTTTTACCGCTTCACTTCCAGTAAAAGGGTGAGGGATCCATTTATTAGGATTATTGAAAGATACCTGCCAACTAGATTGCCGCAAGTTAGTGTTGAAATCTCTGGGGATACCTATTATCAAGAAATAATAAAACTTCAGCCGCAATTTACAGATTTAGTGAATACCTGCCTGGAAGAAATCTATTCTGAAAAACCAGTTGAGCTCATTGTTCCTTTGTCAGAAGTGCAAAAAAAGGAAGAAGAGCAACTCAATATCGGTGTAGTTGGATTGGGCCGGATGGGCCTGGGTGTGGCGGGCCGGGTTATTGATAATTTAGCTGATGGAGCAAGAGTTTTTGGTACGGATCTTAATGCGGAATTCCGGGATAATTTAACTGAACGTGGCGGAACGGCGGTAGAAAGTGTAGAGGAGATGATTCAGCAGATGGGTGCGGGACGAAAAATAATTATGCTTTATGTGCCGGCAGGAGAGATTGTAGATAATGTTATTGAACAGGTCAAGCCGCTGCTTAATGAGGGAGATATTATAATTGATGGTGGTAATTCCTTCTGGCGGGATTCTCAGCGACGGGCGGGACAATTAAAGGAAGATCGATTACATTATCTGGATATGGGTACAAGCGGCGGCATTGAAGGAGCAGCACAGGGTTATCCCTTAATGATTGGTGGAGAAGAAGAGGTTTTCCGCTATTGCGAGCCGGCATTGCAAGCAATTGCCACAGAAGGCGGTTATGGCTATATGGGCCCCAGTGGCGCCGGGCATTTTGTGAAGATGGTTCATAATGCCATTGAATATATAATGGAAGCGGCGATTGGTGAAGGACTGGAATTGCTAACCAAATGTGTATTTGGTTTTGATATTGATGATTTAATAAAAATGACTGGTGTATGGTCAAATGGTTCAATTATTGAGTCGCGCTTAGTGCGCTGGGTTTATGAAGGATTAAAACAGCCGGGTCTATTTGAGCGTATCGGTAGCGATATTGGCGGCGGCAGTACAGGCACCTGGACGGAAATGGCAGCGGCTGATTTTGCTTCGCCAAGAGAATTAATTGCCACGGTGTTGTCGCAGAGGTTGAGTTCTCATGTGGCCAAGGATTCCTTCCGGGATAGGATAGTGGCTTTGCAGAGATATATGTTTGGTTTACACCCATTTGAGGAAAGACCAGCAGAATTTCGGACAGAGCCAAAACAACCCGAAGAAGAACAACCAGAAGTAGAGAGTGGAGAACAATTATCAATAGGTGTTGTTGGGCTGGGTCGGATGGGTTTGGGTGTGGCGGGCCGGGTTATTGATAATTTAGCTGATGGGGCGAAAGTGTTTGGCACGGATCTTAATCCAGAATTTCGTGATAATTTAACCGAACGCGGAGGAAGGGCAGTAGAAAGTCTGCCGGAGATGATCCAGCAGATGGGGCCGGGCCGAAAAATAATTATGCTTTATGTGCCAGCTGGGGAGATAGTGAATAATGTTATTAAGCAGGTTAAACCATTGCTTAATGAGGGAGATATTATAATTGATGGCGGCAATTCCTTTTGGGAGGATTCTCGGGACCGGGCAGAGGCGCTAAGAGAGGACGGCCTGCATTATCTGGATGTGGGTACAAGCGGGGGTATTGAAGGTGCGGTTCAGGGTTATCCCTTGATGGTTGGGGGAGAAGAAGAAATATTTCGCTATTGTGAGCCGGCACTGCGGGCAATTGCCACCGCAGGCGGTTATGGTTATATGGGGCCCAGTGGGGCGGGGCATTTTGTGAAGATGGTGCATAATGCCATTGAATATATAATGGAAGCGGCGATTGGAGAAGGTATTGAGTTATTAACAAAAAGTGTGTTTGGTTTTGATGTTGATGATTTAATCAGAATAACTGGTGTTTGGGCCAATGGTTCAATTATCCAATCACGTTTGGTGAGTTGGGTGCATGAAGGATTAAAAAAACCTGGTTTGTTTGACTGTATTGGTAGTGATATAGGCGGCGGTAGTACAGGTACCTGGACGGAGAAGGCGGCAATGGATTTTGGTTCACCAAGAGAATTGATTGCTATTGTGTTGTCGCAGAGGTTGGCTTCTCATGTAATGCAGGATTCTTTTCGGGACCGGATAGTAGCGCTGCAAAGATATATGTTTGGGCTACATCCATTTGAAGAAAGGCCGGCAGCGGTTAAAGGATCACATCTGGTAAGAGAAGCTGCTTCCGAGGTTGAAGAGGAAGTTATTACCATTGCGGTTCAGGATAGTAAATTAGTGATTGCCCAAGAAGCTGACGGACACGATAAGAGTAGAGCAGAACTAAGTGCTGTTCTCAAACAGCTGGTACATATCTATGGTTTAGGCATTACCGCTCGGGTAAAACATATTCAGCTTGTGCGGAATCTTGGTGGAGCTGGTCTATATCCTGAAGGGAGATCGCCTTTAGCCAGTTACCGGAATGGTCTATTAAAAATTGATCTGGAGTGTTTTAATGATAGATGCAAAGTGGAAGTGGCTGAAGATAGATTATTGAATATTGTTCTTTTTGAAGAACTGGAACATGAATTGCTAGAGAGTATTGGTGATATTGTTCCGGAATGTAATACGATTATGGCAGATGTGGTGGCCACGCTTAAAAATGTCCGGCGTTTTCTTGATCCTAATCAGGGAGTAACGGATGAAAAATATCGATTGGATCCGGAAAAATACCGGCAGGCAATGCTTTCAGTGTTACGCGGTGATAACGCAATTGATCCAGATGGTGAATATTTCAAATTGCTCAATAGATTAAATATTTTGCAAGAACAAGGACAACTTGATGATGAGGCAATAATTTATGCTGTTATTAGTTATCTCTGTAAAAGTAAGCTCTATGAAAAGGTAAGAGATGAATTGGGAATGCCGGAAGAGTTGGCGCGAACACTTAACAATATGGATTTGGCTATTGATGATGTTCTGAGTGTTTTAAAAACGGTTAACGTTTTAAAGCGTTATGCTGAATTAATGCGTGAGATTCAGGAAGCTGAACGGGCTGCGGATGAGTTAGTAGATACTTTCCGTAGTGTAAAGACTAGGAGGGTTGATCTGGAAGAACAAAGACAACCTAATAAAGCGGTAAGAATGAGGGAAGCAGGAAAGTTGCAGATTGTGGAAGAAGAAATTCCTGAGTGTTCCGAAAGAGGGCTGGTTGTGAAAATAATTTATGCAGGTATTTGTGGTACGGATTTCCAGATGTACAGCGGAGAACGGCCGCATAATCCCGGAATCCTTGGTCATGAATGTGTGGCCAGGATCGTTGCTGTTGGTAAACAAGTAGCTGGATTTAGTATGGGAGATATTATAACGATTAATCCCAATAATCCGTCTGATCAGGATGATATTATTGGACATACCGAAGAAAATGAAGGTTTGTACCGAAGGTATTATCATGTGGCTCATGAACTTATTGAAAGAAAACAGATAGTAAAGGTGCCGCAGAATTTTTCTTTACTTGCGGCGAGTATTCTTGAGCCGCTTGCTTGCGCTATACATGGCCAGAGGATAATCAAGGATAAGATTAAGGATAAAGAAGTGTTTATAATCGGAGCTGGACCGTCGGGATTGTTGCAGGTCATACTTGCTCGTCATTATGGAGCGCGGAAGGTATACTTGATTAACAAGACATGGCCCCGGTTGCAGCAGGCAATTGAAAAGGGGATTATTGTTCCGGAAGAGGCAATTCTTTCGGCAGATTTTGTTGAGATGGAGAGAAAGGTTGCTGAGGTGACAAATGATGCGGGAATGGATATTGTTATCCTTAATATATCGTTCCATAATGTTATGGAAACACTGGACAAGATTGTTGATGTTACGGCTGATAATGGTGTTATTCATCTCTGGGGAGGTTATACGGAAGGGGATATCTATCGTCCTGATGAACAGACAGCCATTGACTGCTGGAAGATACGAAGGAGCATGGGCGGTGAGTGGATTAGGACAAAGGGAAAAAATATTTATTGGGCCGGTACCCGGGGTGCCTCATATGATAATTTTATTGAAGCAATAGAACTGATAGACCAGGGCTTGATTGATCCGCGGATGCTGGTTAGCCATGTTGTTTCGCTGGCTAGTGTTCCAGCGGTATTTGAAGAGATAGACAGAACAACGTGTCTTGCCGGTAAGCGGCCTGGTAAGCTGGTTGTCGATGTTGGCCTAGATGGTGAATGCCAGGCAGATATTCAGGATAGTGTAGAATCGCTGGAGTTTTTGTTTGATCGCGGTGAGTTTGACTTTTTTTTCTCATTCCCTCTGTTGGCAGCTTATCTTGACGATATTTCAATGGATCGTGCGCGCAGGTATTTTCATAAGCTTGATCTGAAAGCGCAGGAAGTTGGCATTGAGCGATTAAACGTGCAGGAGCGTTATGTCTATTTCAGGTTGCTTGTCGCAGGCGGGGACGATTTTATCGCTCAGGCGAAAGGGCTGAATAGCGGGATGAGGGAAAAGCTACGGGTATTAATAAGGGAGAATGATTTAACTATTGCTACTGCCGGTTCTGCTGTGTTTGAAGTGCTGATAGCAGAAGGCAGGTTTGCTTATCTGAGAAAAGGACGTCTAAAAGATGCTCCAAAAGTGCTGTTGGTAAATGCACACAGACCTTCATATGCAAAGGATCCAGACAAGCATTATGTCGGAAACAAGTTTGTAAGATTTCAACAGAAAGCAAGTGCGATAACAGCGTCCTATTTGGCATTGTTCGGGATTGAAGCGGATATTTTTGACCTCTCATTTGGTGAATCTGAATTACAGCGATTAAAGGATTGCATTGATCAAAACACGTATTTTATTTCTGTTAAGATCAATAATCCCGTTAAAGAGGCAGACATTGATATCTTGTACTGGCTTGACAAAGTTCTAGCCGAAAAATTCCGTGATAAACAAAAGCCGTTTCTAGTTGCGGGAGGTATTTCGGCCCGGGAAAACAGAGAGAATCTTTTGCGGAAAACACCTTTGCAGATTATTTTTGGGACATATAGTGAGAACAGTCTGGTGGATATGTGTTTATCTGTGAAAGCGGCCGCGGGCCGCCAAACAACAGAACAATTTGGGCATGTGCAGAATTTGTATTTAAAAACTGACGAAGGGCTGCGTGCTACGAAAAAGGTGTCAGTGACATCACGATCCCGAACAAGAATGAATGTGTCTTTCGCGGGGTTTGACTGGAAGTATTTAGAACTGCCACGTTATTGGCAAACACTTCCTGGCGGGAATGTGCATCCGCAAAACGAACATTTTGCGCAGCGAATGGTTTTCTTTTTTACTGCTCATGGAGATATCTGTCCCCGGCAATGTGAATTTTGCTCCTATCCGCATTTTACATCACACCCTATGCGTATTTCGCCTGAAAGCGCGGTGGAGATGCTGGCAAGTGCTTATCGAGCATATCCGGAAATTCAGCTTGTGAATGCCCAGGATGGGGATATACTTCTTAATGAAAAATGGGCAAGGGAATTTGTGCGTATATGGAAGGAGCGATATCCGCAGATAAAACTCAAATGGTATGTTAATACGCATGTGACAACATGCAGAGATACAGAATACCTTCAGTTTCTGAAACGTGAATTTGGCGTCGAAATACTATCTTTTGGCCAGGAAGCTGCATCCAAAGAAGTATTGGTGCAGATGGGTAAAATAAGGCGACGAAAAGTGGATGAAGAATACCCTTTGTACACAGAGGTGCCCTTAGCCGCATGTAAGGAAGGTATTCCGCTAGTGCGAACCAGCTGGATATTATTTTATCCATCACTTACACAACAACAATTGCTTGAGAGCATTGAAAAGATGACAGAACTTATTGCCGAAGGTGTATCTGTAGCATTATCTGCCTATGTGCTTCCCCGGCGTCCTTCCAGGGTAGTGGTAGAGGAAAAATATCCTCTATTAACAAGAGAATATCCTTTGCCGGATAACAACGGAAAATATACTATAGAAAAACTGATTGTTCCGCAAGATCCTGTTATAAAACGCACTGCGGAAAAGAGTGTCCGCTCCGCGGACGCAGTTCTTAATGAGTTGTTAGACCGATACGGGTGGGATGAGTTAGCGGAATACGGATGGAGACGAAGTGAAGCGGAGATCCCGGCCAATTTAGAGGCCTTAGCGCTGTTCATAGCTACATTAATGAATTTGCGAGAAGACAGTGATATGGAATGTGAGGTGGAATTGGTTGCGGCAGAGATTCGGCAAATTGAGACCGTTTTTAGAAAAGAATGCGAAAAGGCGAAGCAGCAGGTAATTGAGCTGGTTCATGAACGGGCAATTCCAGTAAGTGTGGAGAGAAAACCGAATCAGGCTCTACGAATGAAGAAAGCGGGTGAATTGGAGTGTGAGGACGTGCCCATTCCGTATTGTTGGGATGATGGACTTGTTGTCAAGATCTTGTATTCAGGTATCTGCGGAACAGATTTTCAGATATATAGAGGGGAGAGGCCGTATAATCCCGGCATTGCCGGACATGAATGTGTAGTGGAAATTATTGCGGTTGGTAGGCAGGTAGAGGGTTTTCGGGTAGGTGATTTAGTGACGGTAAATCCCAATAATCCGCATGATCAGGATGATCTTATTGGCCATAAACAGGATTATGAAGGATTTCATCAACGTTATTATCGTATTGATGGTGACTTAATTGCGCGCGGACAGGTATTTCGCCTGCCGGCGGATATTTCTCTCTTATCGGCAAGTCTGATTGAACCGCTGGCTTGTGCGGTTAGTGGGCAGGAAAAGGTAAAGGAGCAGGTTGCCGGGAAAAATGTTTTTGTTTTTGGTGCCGGACCGGCAGGATTAATGCAGGTTATGCTTTCCCGTGTTTATGGGGCTAAAAGTGTACATTTGGTAAATAGGTCACTGCCGCGATTGGAGCAGGCAGTGGCCAGAGGTTTTGTGTCAGAAGAAGAAACAATGGTTTTTGCTGATCTTGAGGAAGAGGTTGCTACGGCTACTGCCGGGCACGGCATGGATGTGGTGATTTTGGCTACATCATATATTGATAATTTGCGGGAAACCCTGGATAGGATAGTGGGGGCCATGGCTGATAAGGGCACAATTCTTTTGTGGGGAGGAATTCCTCAGGGATTTAAATATAAGCCGGATGGGGAGACTGAAATTGATTGTTATAAAATAAGAAGAGGCTGTGCCGGACGCTGGATCCCTTCACAGGGAAAAGATATTCTCTGGACGGGGGTGCGGGGAGCAAAAGAAAGTGATTTTGCCCGGGCGGTGGAGTTGGTTAGAGAAGGCACATTGGATCTTAGCCCGTTGGTTACCCATGTGTTGCCCATAAATGCTGTTCCGCGCGTGTTTGCGGAGGTAAATGAAACGGGAGAATTAGCTGGCCAGCGGCCGTTAAAGATGGTTATTAATCCCTGGCTGGAAGATGAAGCGCCGATTATTGAGCTCCAGGATGAATTAAGTTATATTGGCTATCTGTTTAATGCCGGTGTATTCAATGCCTCCTTTTCTTTTCAGGTTTTAAATGAGTTTTTATATTCCCTGGCTGCGACTGAGGCGCGCCAGTATTGGGAGATGTTTGAAGAAATAGTAAGCAGTCGGGGGCTGGAATCATTGTCTGCGCAGGAACAATACATTTATTTAATGCTGGGCAAATTGGCCAACGGAGAAGTTGTTGATGCGCAGCAGCTGCAGATGTGGGAAACCAACATGGTGGTTGGTGGTTTTTCCACGGAAAGAAGTGAGCCGAGCAGCTTTATCAATAGAGCAGTGGAATTACTGGAGACGGGTGAACATGTTTTGAAACTAGGTGAAGGACCAACGGTATTGGATTTGGAACCATTGCAGGAAAAACAATGCACAGTGGTGGCTACTGATACTTCACCCACAGCAGTGGCCATGCTTCAGCAGGAGATTGCTGAAAAAGGACTTGAAGGAGTATCGGCACAGGTACAGGATATTAATGATACATTTCGTTTTGCCGATGATTTGTTTAGTGCTGTGCTTAGCCGGTTATGTTTGCTTCGCTATACTGGCGATGAAGAGATCAGAAAAACATTAAGAGAAATAAAGCGTGTGTTAAGGCCGGGAGGAAAATTAATATTGCAGGTGAAGTCAGCGGAAGATTATCGTTACGGTAAAGGAAAAAAACTGGCTAAGGATGTTTTTGTGCTGCCGGATAAACGTGTGGGATTGGATCATGTGCGTCATTTTTGGCGGGAAGAGAGTTTGAAACGTATTCTTCAGGAAGAGGGATTTGTTGTTTCTGCCCTGGAATACAGCGAGGAAAGACTATACCTGGCGGATGAGCAGCCTTCTTCGCTGATCACGGTGATTGCCCACAGCACCCTGTATAGCAAATATACGTCAGCGGTGCAGCAACGGGGCAATAATTTTGTTGTCTTGCCGCCGTCTTCTCCCGGAGAGCCGTTAACTCATACTACTGGTCATTATCATCCAGGAGTGCGGGTAGAGCTTCATCAGGTGCTGCGGGGACGGGCAATCTATGCTTTACAAGAGCTAAAAGATGGAGTGCCGGGTGAGGTGCGATTGGTAGAAGTTAAAGCCGGAGAAAAAGTTATTATTCCGCCGAATTTTGTTCATTTAACAATAAATCCTTCCCCGACAGAAGAGTTGGTGATTTCTAATCATTATACTGATGAAGATGAATTCGTTTATGATATTGATATAAAGAGAGAATATCGACTAGAGGAAATAACGGCCGCTGAAATATTGACCCCACAGCAGTTTTTTGCCGGTCAAGTAGAAGGAAGAACAATATCCGCAGAGGAACGCGATAGATATGAATACCTTCGTGAACATTTTGGGCTTGCGGAGGAGGATTTGCCGCCAGCGGCGGGTTGGGTAACAAAACATAAGGCCTGTGCTGCGGAGGTCGCCTTTGAGGTTGTCAGTCCGCGGGAGATTCGTTATCAAGTGATCAATACACAAGATTTGTTTTCAGCGGATAATCTTACACTGGCGCTTTGTTGTGTTGTTGACGGTGTATTGAGGAAGGTGGTGGTTGTGGTGGACAGTGCGGTTTATGCGGTAGATAGCTATCGGGAAATGATTGAAGAATATTTTCGGGTGCAAAAGATTGAGGCCACGCTTATTTCTCTGGAACCGAGTGAAGAGATAAAACATATGGATACTGCTTTGGGCATAGTCAAACAGGTGCAACAGCTGGGATTGGGCAGGCGTGATGTTATTATTGGTATTGGCGGAGGTATTGTTACGGATATTGCTGGTTTTGCCGCCCAGTTGTCCGACCGGGGTATTGGCTATATAAAGGTTCCCACCACGTTATTGGGATTAATTGATGCCGGTATTGGTATAAAAACAGGGGTGAATTTTGGGGAGAAGAAAAATTATGTTGGATCCTTTTATCCCCCAATTGCCTGTTTGAATGATCTGTCATTCTTGCAAACCTTGGATGATCGGCAGATACGCTGTGGTTTAGCAGAAATTGTGAAAATGGCGATTATGAGTGACCGGGAATTATTTGAGTTATTAGAGCAGAAGCAGGAGGAGTTGAGGGCAGAGAAATTCCAGGGAGTTAATGGTGCCCACCGGGTAATTGAATTGGCCATTGAGCGTATGCTGGAAGAATTGGCGCCCAATCTCTTTGAAAAGATACTGCGCCGGATTCCTGATTTTGGTCATACCTTCAGTCCAGCCTTGGAAATAGAAAGCGGTCATGAATTGCTGCATGGAGAAGCAGTGGCTATTGATATGGCCATTACCACGATGATTGCCTATTATAGCGGCATGTGCTCCGAGGATGATATGAATAGGATAATCAATGTTATTATTGATATGGGGCTGGCGGTTTATCATCCGGTGTGTGATCCGGATATGCTTTGGGCGCGGGTTGACGATGTTATTAAACACCGCGGAGGCAACCTGAATCTGCCGATTCCCGTGGGTATAGGACAAGCGGAGTTTTTAGATGAATTTTGCCCTGAAAATTTACGTAAGGCAATAAAATATTTAAAAGAGAGGCAAAGAGAGCGGGGGATTGATAAGCAGCCGCAATTAGCAGTAAAAATGCCCAATTATGGGAGGCTGGAGGTTGTGGAAGAACAGATACCGGAATGTGGTGAGGAGGAATTGCTTATTCGGATTGTTTATGCCGGTATTTGTGGCACTGATTTTCAGATGTATCGGCATGAAAGGCCATATAAACCGGAAGTGTTGGGACATGAATGTGTGGCCCAGGTTATTAAGGTTGGTTCGCAGGTGACTGGGTATGAAGTAGGAGAATTAATTACCTTTAATCCGAATAATCCGCAAGATCAGGATGATGTTATTGGCCATAAAGAAGGTAGGGGTGGTTTTCATCAGCGATATTTCAGGGTGTCAAAGGAGTTAATGGCCAGGGGGCAGGTGATTAAGGTGCCGGCTGAAGTGTCCACGTTGGCGGCGGGCATTGTTGAACCTTTATCCTGTGTTGTACGCGGACAGCAAATAATTAAAGAAAGAATTGCCGGTAAGAAGGTTCTTGTTCTGGGAGCCGGTCCTGCCGGTCTATTGCATGTTCAATTGGCGCGGGCCTATGAAGCCCAGCGGGTAGTGTTGGCTAATCGCAGCAAGGAAAGGCTTGAGCAGGCAGTGGAAATGGGCATTGTTGCTGCTGAAGATACGTACACTACTGATGATTTAACAGGAATGGATTTTGATGTAGTAATTATTGCTATTTCATATAGTAATGTTGTGCAAACAATAGATCAAATGGTTGATTTATTAGCGGAGCAAGGAACAATACTCTTATTTGGCGGTATCAAAAGCGGTCATATTTACCAGCCGGATGAGGATACGAGAATTGACTGTTTTGCAATCAAGGCAAGCATGATAGGCAGGGAAATAGAGGTAAAAGGGAAGAATATTTTTTGGGCAGGTTCCCGGGGAGCCACCAGGGAAAGTTTTCTGGATGCGGTCAGGCTTGTGCGTGAAGGAAAGATTGATCCGCGTAAACTTATTACACATATAGTATCGCTGGCCAGTGTGCCGGAAGTTTTTCGGGAGGTTAGTGAAACAGGATTTTTGGCTGGTGTGCGGCCTTGTAAGATGGTGATTGATACTTCTGTTGACGGTAAAATGGTCAGGGAATATCAAAAAACAGCTGGCAGTGATCAGCCGGGTTCATTGCCTCCGAAACAAGAGCCGCAGGAAGAAGGAATAATAGAGAGCTTATTTGTTCCTGCTGGTCAGTTAGGAGAGAAAGCAGTGGAGATTCCAGTTCATTCAGCTGATTTATTGCCGCATATAATTGCCTTTGATGTTGGTGGAACAACAACCAGGGTTGGGGTAATCAGTCCGGCGGGAGAAATTATTGGGGAAGTGGATCGTTTTGCTACTCCCACTATGAAAATACATGCCGGTCTTCCGGTTGAAGAACTACAGGAATTATTGTTAGATCGTATTTGTGAAAGTGTCAGGCGGCTAGAGGAGATGCTGCCGGGAATGCGTTTTTCACAGTTGGCGTTTTCTTTTGCCGCGCCGGTAACCAAAGATGGTGTTATTGTGAAGGCTGCCTCTTTATGGGGTGAAGCGGAGAATTATCCCTTAAAAGAAAGATTAGCCGAAAGATTGCCCGGGCGGGAATGTTTTATTGCTAATGATGTTGTTGCTGCTTCCTGGCGCTACGGCCTGCGGCCGGAATATCAGGGGAAAAAGATATGTCTATTAACGATTAGTACCGGCATCGGACATAAAATATTTGATGCCAGTAGTCCGAATGTAGATGATGATAAAGTGATTTCTCTGGGGCATTTGCGCATTGATACATCTGCTGATGCGCTAACCTGTGCTTGTGGGGAAAAAGGTCATTTGGCAGCCTATGCCTCCGGCCAGGCAGCGGAAAATCGGCTGCGGATGAAGGCAGCAGCGGATCCGGAAGGTTTCCAGGCTTCTGCGCTTTCGGCCATGGCCCCGGCTGCTGAACTTAACAATGAACACTTTGCCGCGGCGGTAAACAGTGGAGACGAGTTTGCCCTGGCACTGCTCGCTGAACTTACCGCGCCCATGGCGCAGGAACTGGTGCGCATTGCACAGACGGATGTTGATAAAATTGTTATTATGGGCGGATTTGTGCTGGCCATTAAAGAAGCCTATTTTGAATCATTATTAAAGCAGATGCTGGAATTGGGTTTGTATGGAAAGGATGAAGCGTATATCAGATCTCTTTTTGCCTGGGCCGAAGATGATGATAACGATGGTGTTTTTGGCGTCGCACAAATGTTGCGGTACCAGCTGGTTGAGGAGGAGAGCACAGTTGGGGAGAAGGCAGCAGATACAATTGAATACTCACAAGTGTTAACATTAAAGGAATCTATTATAAGTAGATTACAAAAAAATAGAGAAAGAAAAGGCGGGACTTTAACCATAGCAGAGAGGGACATGCTGGAGCAGGCATGGCAATTGGCGTATAATGCACATAATGTTCTACCAGCTACTCCTCAATTGCATCATAGTGG
>CAZIXI010000026.1:4374-21844 GCA_964543115.1 uncultured bacterium | reverse complement strand
CAACAGCAGGAGGCAGAAGGGAATCCAGATAGAAGCAGATACTGATATTGGCAGTGAAGAAGTAAATCTATTTCTTAAAAGAGAAGGGATTGTTTCCCGGGTGGAGAGTTTAGAGAGAGAAATCAGCGGTGTATCTGTGGATTATGGAAGGGATTTTAAAGGAGTTAATGTTCGGCTGATAAATGATCCGCAGGCAGCAGCGGTTGATGTGATACAGGAGGAGGTGACGGAGCAGGGGTATACTTATCTAACTAACAGATGGGTAATTACTGTAAATATGGCTAAGCCGGTTGATCTGTTGGAAAAAGAGGTGCTTTTAGCGGTTAAGAGACAGATTGTTATGTCAGAGCAGGAAGCAGAAGAGTTAGTGGAAAAATTTAATGGGTCTAATAGTTATTTTCAGCTTGAGTTTGATTTCGAGACTGATGAACAGGGCAATTTTGCAGTAGTAAAGAGAATGATTATCGTTTTGGAAGAGATGTTATTGGCGGAGGGAGCTGATTACCAGGGTTTTTTAACCAACTTGCCGCGGATAAGGATTATTGTTAAGGAAGGAGAAGGTCGGAAACTGTTTTCTAAAATGGGAAATAGTACCATATCTGTAAATCGCACATTTGTCTATTCGGAAAGATCCAGTGATTCTTTGGCGGCGTTTATTGAAGACAGTATTCCTGCCTATGAAAGCCAGATCTTACCGGGGCAAGATACTGGAAAAGCAGAAACAATTGAAGCAGATGCCCGGGCAGATATTCGGAAACATCTGGAAATATATTGTCGGGATAAAATAGACGGTATTTACCAGCAGGTGATTCTTGATCGGTTTAAAATGTATGCCCGCGATGAGGAGTTGCGGCCGCTCTTAATTGAGGAATTGCGCAGTTTTAGTCCTTACCTGATTGATTTGCTTTATGGTGAAGGTGGCTGCCGTGAGCAGGGAAAAGTGAAGATTGGAGTTGTCGTGCCGGAAGGTATTGAAACGGGTAGTTATGTTGATCAGGTACAAAAAACATTACCTTCTCATTTGGCCGGAGGCAAGGTAGAGATTTTGCCCTTAACACTCGATGAACAGCAGGAAAAGCTAATGTCCATTGCGTTAGAGCTGATGGGTGAGGGGGATGATAATCAGCCGGGAGCTGATACATTGATGCAATTGGTTGCAAATAAGGCTAAATTGAAAAAGTTTATTCACGGGCTTGATTTGGTTATTGCGCCGGATACGGAAGTACGGGATTTTATTGAGGCGAATTTTAAGGCGGCGCTTAGTGCTAAGGCGGTTACTGTGGCTGATCTGGCTGCTGTTGGCTGTCCGGGGGATGAACCGGGAGTGGTTGTTGTCGAGGCAGTACGGTTGGCTACTAATAGGAAGAATGAGAATGAGCTTCTGGCAAAATATAGTAAATTGGCTGATTTATCCCAGCGGCTGGGGTTAGCAGAGGAAAAACAGCGGGCGGGTAAATTAAAACATTGGTTGCTGCGTTCCACTGCCGGTACGATTTTAACTGGTTTGGTTGTTGTACTTTTATCAGTGGTGTATTTGGGGCTGGCGAATTTAATTGAAAAACTAATGGCAGATCAGCCAGTGGTAATAGATCCGCTTACGCAAATGAGGGAAAATTATGGTGAAGCGGAAGTGGATCTGTTGATTGAGCTTTATGGAGAGGAATCTTTAAGGGAAGGATTTTTAAGAAAATCAATGTTGGATGCGGCAGAAGTTAAACCCCACAAATTGTTGTGGGCCAAATTAACCATCTTAAATGATGTTTTTGCCAAGGGATTGGCTAAAGAAACACTCAAGGCCTATGTAGATATTGTTATTGGAGCGAAGGCCCTGCCCACTGGAATTGGTAAACCGCAGGATTATCCGGTTGATGTTAATCCCTTACGGGCGGAAGCTTATGCGGAAATTATTAGGGAATTCCAGAGGTCTCAAGGTATTCCGGCTACGGGAAAGTGGGATGAACACACGGTGGTAGAGTATTTACGGGCAACGGGACAGGAAATCAGTGATTTTGAGTTGGCTGCCTATAAACAGAAGGCGGCGGAGCGCATGAAAATGGCGATGATTTTTGCCCGTCAGCAAGCAGGCGCGGTGCAGGCGGACCTGGTAACGGATGATGACTGGTATGGATTTTTTCATGCGCGCAACAGCGGTTTATTACTGCCCTATAAATTGGGACTGCTTAAAGAACAGATTGCTGGTGTAGGTGAAGAAATTCTGTTAAAGCTGACAGTTACTAATTTATCACAACTGAATGAAAAAGAATTGGTTGCCTTGGAAAAAGAGCTTTTGCGTTTAGGTGTAACTACGCAATATGGTGACATTCCCCAGCTCTGGGATTCAATTAAACGCGATTTGCAGCTTACCAGCGCTCTCTATCAACTTCAGCAGGAGACTAAGGAAAAGAGACAGCAAATATTGGCACAGCTTAACGCCACACTGGCTGGGATTAGTGATGAAGATGTTCTTAGCCGCTTACCTGTGTTAAATGCGATCACTGTTTTAGATAGAAAATCAATTGCTGCGCTAGAAGAGATGGCTTTTGAACTAAGAAAAACACAAGCGGAAGATTTAGCAGAGGTTGCTCGTCTGATTGACTGGACTATTGCTATTGATAAGGCGTTGGCTGCTGTTTCTCTTTCGCCGGAGGCACTGGTCGGGCGTTTAGATCGTGATCTGGATATGGCTCCCCTGCAGGATAAATTGGCTTCCGCGGGAATTGCTGGGGATAAGGTCAGGGCGGTATTGGCTGGTTTTAGCAGGATCCATCGTGATGGTCTCGAAGCAGCACAGCGGGGTGTTGCCGGCTATTCCGCTCTCTGGCAGAGTTTGCGCTATTATCATCAGTTAAGCGGGCAAGAAAAGGAGTTTGATGCTGAGATGTTGGCGGGATTATATAAACAGCGTACCGGAGAGGAAATGCCGGCAGAGCACCGCCGGTTGCTGGCCCAGACACTGTCTACAGAAGAAAAGGAAATTTATCATAAATTTTATGAAGGTGAGTTGACACTGACACCGGCAGATCAAAAGGTCTTATGGCAGGATGTACAGACACAATTGCGGGAAAGAATTGCCTTGGCGGTTAGCGGATTATCCGTGTATTTCAGTAAATATGCTCAACTGCAAAAATATACACTTATGCTGCGGAAGTGGCAGGCGGGGGCCCGGGCTGATGCAGAGACAGTGGCGGCAGAGATTGCCAAATATATGTATTTATTAACTAAACACAATAATAAGCGTCTTTCACCCCAAGATGCCCATAATATAATGTATACTTGGCGCGGAATGCTGGTGGGGGAAGAAAGGCCTGTATCTGCTGAAGAGCAGGCAGTTTATGAAGACAGCTTGGATAAATATTTTGCCGTGACTACAGGGAAGAAAGGCCGGCAGGCCTTGGCGGATTGGGAGACGTGGGAGGATCTAGCTGGGATCCAATCGGCGCATGAATTAGAGCCGTTAACTCCGGAATATGAAAGATTAATGGAAAGATTGGCGGAATTTGATGTTTCACCGGCAGAGGCGGAAAGTACGAGAAAGGTTGCTGCTGCCCTGCGCACAACCGAACAACTGGCAGGAATACAAGTGGGCGGTCAGCTAGAGGTACAAACCAGAACAGAACAGTACCGGGAATTGCGGGATCAGGCTTTGGCTGATTGGAGCCGTTACGGTGATTCCCTGAATATTTACCGCCGGATACTATTTTATGGATATCAAGACAAGGACGGAGAAACACATCCTTCGATAAAAGAAATTCTTACGGGAGAGCAATATGGGCTGGAAGAAAGGGAGGCTGTCGCCTTGTTGAAAGAATGGTACCAGCTGCAGGAATGGGTAAAACAGATCGGTCATTTGGAAAGGGAATTGGTTGATTTGCCGGCAGGGATGAAATTCGGAGAATCTTCAGCAATGGGCATGATTGCGCGCTCCTTACTTGATTTGCGGGGAGATGCAGCTTTGCCGGGACTTTTTTCTGCGGAAGAACGGCAGTGGCTGGCGGCAAGTGAGGAGTTAGAGGTAGAAACGCCGGAAGAGAAGCCCTTATTGGCCAAGACAGAGCTTACTTCTGAAAGAAGAAGAACCCAGCGCCGGGTGGGTCAGACTCAAGTGAAGGCAGAGGACAGAGCCAAGGCAGTGTCCTTACAGGAAAATTTAAGAATAGCAATTAATCGGGCTTATGGCAAATATAATATTGGCTTTATTGATGAAAGTATACGCTTTACGATTACAGAAGAAATAGTAAGTATTATTGCTGGTGCCGGCCAGCAACTGGATAGCCGCCGGGCAGCGGAGATTGTGGATACCTTGTTTGGTTATTTAATTGATAATCCTGCCAAGGCAAAAGAATTGCTTCGCCGTTATTATCAGCAGGTACCTTTACCTGCTGAACTGAAAACAACTAAATTATATCCGTTCCTGGACGGTTTTGTTGATCATTTGCATGGTGTGCTTAAATTAGCAGGTACAGATGAAGGCGGGAAAGTGCTGGCGGGCATGACGAAGGGCCAATTGCAGTTGGGGGATTTTGTTACGCAAGCCCTAGGGAAATCTGATGTCTATAAACAGGCAGTAGAACGGTTACGGGACTCTTATGAAGTGTTGCAGCAGACTGTACGTAATGCTGCTATTGGGGAAGTGAGCGCGGAAGCGGGTTTGGCCAGAGAGGCAGAACAAAAGGGGATTGAATCCCTTTTCCTGGTTACAGGAATTTATTTAGATCTGAACAGTTTTCAGAAAAACCGGGTAATGCTGGAAAGGGCTTATACAAATTATCTTTATTATGTGGATGCCTATTACAAGCAGCGGCAGGATATTGTTCAGGCGGCGGGTGCGGATTGGCTGCAGGGGGTTATGTTTGAATTGAATGAATATAGCGGTGGTTTGCTGGCTCAGGAATATGGTTATAATGCTGAATTTCGGCCATTAGTGCCGATTGCAGAGTTTGTGCGTACACGAACACAACAGCTGGCGGTAAAGGGATTATATAGCGGTGAGCAGCAGGCCAGACGTGCTGTTGGCCAGGTGGCTAAAGATTTCGTTCAGGTTGCGGAACATTATTATAGGCGATTTGGAGAGCAGGTAGAAATAATTGATGATTCTCCAGCGGCGGGAGCAGGTTATAGTCAAGGTGAAGTGCTTACACTGAATGTCAGTAGTGATGGTGCGGCGGCCATGGCCCAGATGTTGGGACTTGGTGATTTTGCTGATAATGAAGAGTTAATAAACTATGTTCATGGTTATGAGCTAGGATTAGAATTAATAACGGATGGAGAGGATGATGAAAGTATTCGTGTGTTGGTAGCAGAGGCAGTTGCTGGTAAACCGGCGGAGACTGTAACCCGGGCATACCGCCAGGGTGTGGAGATCGGGATAAGATCAAAGATTAATGGTCAGCAGCCGGTTTCTTTGGACCTAAACGGTCCGGGGATAATTAGTGAGGGTAAGGATAAAGGCAAAGGCTGGATGGAACAGGTAGAGTTAGCGTATAAGAGTAGTGATGGGTGGCGATTTATTAAAATGTCCGATCACTATGAAAAGCTCAGAGGTCAACTTTTTAGCAAGGCGGCAGGAAGAAGAGGAATGACTAAACGGGATAAGGCTGCTTATAAATGGTTGATATTCCGCGAAATGATGAGAGGGAAATTTAGTAGTTTGGCACCGGTTGGCCCGCAGGCGAATAATTTTAGGTATATAGCGGATTTGTCGGAGGTGAGTGCTGCGGATAAGGCGTTTATGGAAATGGTGCGGGTGAGTGCACAGATGCGGCGCACCAATTCCCGTGTTGCCCGCCTGGCCTGGCAGAAGTATCTGCAGCAGGCATATGGTCTCCAGGGTGCGGGCTCAACAGATATAGTTAGACAGTATGCGGAACAGAGCGGAAAAGATGCGGCTATTGGTATTGATGATTACCCGCAGGTGATTGCTTTTGCCCTGGCGCAGATTAACGGGCAGTTACAGGCGGATCTGGCGGATGATGAGGTGTTGGGCGTGATGAAAGAGGTAATTGATAAAAGAGGTGATCTGGGTATATTAAGAGGAGAACCACAGGGTAAAACCGCTGAGCAAAGACGAGCAGATGCGGCGCTGGCTGAGGCCGAGGTTGATCGTGCCTGGTATAATCGTGTTTTTCAGACAAAAGTGGGAGTGGGTATAGAGTATGGGTCAACTACTTCGGATGAGGATTGGTATAAATTAATTAAGTTAAGAATAGGACTGACTGTGCGCACTGAGATATGGGGTAAGAGCGATCATCGGCTGCGGTTAGCGGAGATAGATAAACAGATTGCCGATTTACGCGCCAGAAGAAGCAGTTTGCGGGATGGTTACCGGCAGTTAAAGGCGGCAGCAGTGGTTGCCGGCATGGAAGAATTGTTTGCTGTGGGTGCGGATGGTGTTGATCTTAGTAGTTACTTACAGAATGGCGGTTTGCAGGCCCTTTATGATTCTGTTGCCGCTTATGGTAAGTATTTGGATGAGTTATTTGCACAGGATTGGCAGGCCTATGCCGGTTCACTGGTTTCGCTCCAGCGCAAGCGGGACCAGCTGCGCGGATTGGTGCCGGATATGGTAGAGCCGGCTGCCATGCAGAAAGGTACTGCGGCAGAGGTGCAGGCACAAGTGCAAAAAGTAATTAATTATTCTGTGTTGGAAGGTCTTTCGGCGCGTTTAGCCGGGCTAGGTGAAGAAAAGGCGAAGGCGGCATTGGCCATGGCTGAACAGAATCTGCAGGTAATTTTAAATTGGGGAATTGGTTTGGATTTAGGCTATGATGCCGCTGATTGGACAACTAATTGGACATGTACCAGTCTTTCATCGCTTAATCCGGTGATTGAGTTCATTATCAGTAATAATGAGGCAGAGGCTGAACGGATTCGGCTGGACTGGGCACAATTAAAACAGCAGTTTCTCAGGGGAAAATTAAAGGCCCTGCTTATTATTACCTATTTTAATCTGGTTAAGGCGGCGGAAGAATTTGAACGCTGGGATGCTAAGGTAAACAGTACAGACGGGCGCGTTGATCCGTTAACCGCAGCAGAGAGAATTGAGGCCAAACGAAAATTGTTGCTAACGCAGCTGCTTTGGTTGTACCTGACTGATCCGGAAATTATTGTTAATGAACAGAAGGGGAAAAGATTGACGGAGATTCAGGCGGATTTAGTTAAATTGCAGGGTGAAATTGGCGCTATTACGCAAAAGATGCATGCGGGAGAACAAACAAGAGAGGATTTGGAGAAACTTACCGCACTGGAAGAAAGATATGGCCGTTTGCATGATAAGGCGCAGGCCCTGGGAGTGAGAAATGTTCAGGAGGCGTTTAAACGTAAATTAATTCCGACGGCACTGACGCCGGAATTTGTTAATGGGCTTCTTGGTAATGTTGCGCCGGTGCCAGCGGTGGTGCTGGGAGAGGACCTGGATAAACAGTTGGCCGAATTTTCTGATGTGCGCAGATCCAGCAGCAAAAAGGAGGCGATAGATAATTTGGAAAAACGGCTGTCTCTTTGGCTGATTATTTTAGCAAATGCCAATGATGGTGAAGGTAAACGAAAGTTAATGGCTGAATTGAAGACACTGCAATCACTAATCGGAGAATACCAGGACTGGCAGGCGGGCAGAAAAACTGCTGTGCGTTTAGATGCCCGGGGCCGGCGTGTGAGGGTGGCGCAGGTTTCCCGCGGACGCAGCATAGATAAATATTTTACCAGAATCCATCAGCAGCTGAAAAGCGTAGAAGGTGTTTATAAAACACATGCTCCTTTTCAGCTTCCCGCTGTTGCCCAGGAGACAGTAAGGCTGGGATTATTAGCGGCGGAATTGCAGGCCAGGATTGAACGAATAGCCACGCAGAAGGATTATCATCTTGCTGTGCCAATATCAACTAATGTTTTTACGCTGGCTTTTGCCCTGGTAACTAATTTAGTAAATATTGGCTTGATAAATTCTGCCGATCTCTCTCCGGAACAGCTAAAGACAATTGAGGCCCTAAGCAAACAGATTGAGCAGACGGGCCAGCTGGCGGCAATTCAGCATGCTGCCGGTCAGGTACGGGTGCAGCAATGGCTTCGTTATTACCGCAGTGTGATCAGGAGAATGAAACTGGCGGAAAAAGCCGGCCGGCACAGCAGCCGTTATCAACAGGCGCTGCGTGATTATATTAGGGCGCGTTCAAATGTGCGGTTTATGGTTTCACCAGCCAGTGCGGTACTGAAAGAAATTGAAGAGAAAGAGGCTAATATTGTTTATGCTGGACAGTTAAGGTTGGCAGGGCAAGCAGGTTATAAAATAAGAAAGTATATATATGAAAAGAAAGGTTCTTTTAAGGCCTGGCGCTATGAATTGGTTGTGGGCGGTAAGGCACGAGAGATTCTGGAATTTCAACGCCAGCAGCAGGGAAGACGCCGGGTATGGACGATGCGTATCGTATCCCCGGTGACTGATGATGGCCAGTGGCGGAAGATTAATGATGGTTTGCAGGATCTTAATAAATTACAGGCAAAATTATTTAATTCAATTCAAAAAGATATCGGTATTGAAAGAAGGGCAACGGCCCGGCCGTTAACCAGAAAGTGGATGGAACGAGAAAAACAACTTATTGCCGGTCCATTGACTGGTGGCTGGAAAAGGGTAACGGAACAAACAGTTACCACCGCGTCAAGCTTCTTGGCCGGGGCAACAGTGGTACTGGAGCAGGCGGGATCAAGTGCTGTTGGTACAAAACTACCGGTGTATAAGAGTAAGCGTGCTGTTCTCGTAGACACCGGTAAAACACTGTTGGAGATGCAGTACTGGGCGGCGCGGGACCGCCAGCAAGGGCAGCTGCCGGAGTTAAAGCGGAAATTGGCTAATCTTTTGGGACAAGAGAGAGAGCCTACTGTTATTGATGCTGCGGAAGCAGAACAGGCACGAATATTGATTGCGCAAAATAGTAGTTTGCTGCGTGACTTAGAAACACAAATAGATCTGCTTTGGACTGAATTAGCCATTACCGATCAATTGCCGGGTTTAGGCGGCCTAAAAGACCAGGGGATTATGCAGAGGCTCAGGCAGGTTTTGGCAAAAATGCACCAGCAGTATGGTGCCGAACGGTTAGGAAAAATGAGTGCGCTTGCGGGTTCATTTATGGATAAACTTAAGGCGGGGGAAATTAATTTAGACACAATTAAGCGGTCCATGCAGACAAAGGGGCTTGTGCAGTTTGGCAAATATGAAGAATTAGTCTGTTATTTAAATGCTTATCGTTACGTGCTTCAGCAAGTAACCAAGGCGCAAACCGGCCTGCAGGCTGGTGAGGTGGGTCAACAAATTCCTGTTTTATTGTCAGTTAAGGATATTTCAGCAGCGGATGTTGAGAGTTATCTTGATCTTGTTTATCAAAATACCAGCAAACAGAAAACTGTTACTCTGGCCACAACTGAATCAGCGCTTAGGAGTGTGGCTTTGCAGGCCTATGAATATTGGCTGCATCAGAAACGGAGTTGGGAAATTCTGCGGGAGAGTAATGGCGGGCGGCTGATCACAGCAGAGGCAGATGCTTACCAGTATAGTTTATTAATGTATGCCCAGAGCAAAATGGAATTAATGAAATATGCTGATATTAAACAGGATAAACAGGTGGAGGCCATTGATAAAAGGGTGGGGGGGTTGAAAACCATCAGGAAGCATAAAGTGACAACACGGCTGAAGGACCCTAATAATGCGATTGATCTTGATTTTCTGGAATATGTATATGAAAGTACTGTTAACGGCAGAAAGGTAACTACCAGCAGATTTGTTTCTTATGGTCCGCGTTATTTGCGGGAAATGGAAAATCTGGCATTTTTTACCGACCGCCGCTATGAAGCGGAAACCGGTACACAATTGTTTAAACCCTATAATATCGTTCAGGATTTTTGTCTGGAGATAGTAACGGAAGAGGAGAAAGGTAAGGTTGACCGGGTAACGGTAAATAGAATTAATCTTTTTAGTGGCAGCCAGGAAGCAACCCAACAGCTCAGGGCAGATAATTGGCAGAGTTATGTGCGCAAGGTTGATGATCACCGGGTCGACGGCCGGCAGTCGGAATTAGTGGATGCGGATGTGCAGGCCAGATATAGGTTATTGGGTGCGGTGCTTACTGCCGGACTTTCTGGTAGGTATACCGAAAGCAGTGATAGCCCGGCTGCTTATTCATTTGGTCAACGGGTTAATCTGGCGCATGAGTGGTTTGATCTGGATTTTATGGTTGATGAGGATCTTTATGATGATAATGAAGGCCATGTGAGTTGGAATCTGCGGCTTTCCGGGCGGGTACCTGGTTATGAAAACTTAGGGATTGTGTTTGCACTTTCCGGGGCCCAGGATGATGAAGCTTCAGCCTGGGAAAGAATGCAGCTCAGTGCTGATTGGGATGAACAGTTTGGTGATAGTTTATCAATGAATGCTTCTGCTAATGTTACAGCCCAGGGTCAGGAGGCAGAGGTAAGGGCCCGGGTAGAAACAGGTGCGGGAACAGTAACCGCACGTGTTGGTGTGCGCCGCCGGGAAGTTGAGCAGTTTGTTCCCAGTGAAGAAACTGATGCCGAGGCCAGGGAAGAAGAGGAAACCAGTTATGGTGTTTATGGCGGAATGGAATATTCACCGGTGAGATATCTTCTTCTTGGCGTGGAGGCGGGCTATGATCCGGAACAGGAGGCCGGACCCGGATATGTTACTCCTTACGCTTCCTATGAAAATGAAAGATTAGAGTTGCGCACACGTCTGCGTTACCGTTTCCAGCAGGGCGGAGGTGATTCCTTATTTGCCGAGTTGCAGAAAACACTTGGTAAGGTGCGCGTGAGAGCAGAATACGCCCTGGAGGGAGACGATACCTATGGACAGCTGGGTCAGGGCCTGAATATTGAATTTGGCGAGCGGCAGAGAAGATTTTTGGATTTTATGTGCCGGTTGGATTTTGATGCCTTGAATACCTGGTTGGATAATGAGGCCACGGCAGCGGAAATGACCTGGCTAAATGTTTATCTGGATTTCTATCAATCTGGCCAGGCTACCTTAACTGGTTTGGACCGGGAAAGTGTAAAAGTGGCTTTTAATACCGGCACTTTTACGGTAAGCATTGGTGTGGGCCACAAATTATATTCTTCTTCCAGCTGGGCTGATCATCTGCGCCCGGAAGGAAAACTTCGGCAATCTCCTGCTGGCTACCGTTATCTGGCGAATTCCGGTCATGCGGGTGCGGTTAGTGATTTAAACAAGGCAACGCCAACACTACAAGGAACTTTTGCTGAACAGACTGCGGCCCTCACTACTGATACGGGGAAAACACAACCGGCAGCCAAACCGCAGGCAGATATACAGGCACGCAGCGCAGCCTTAGAAAAGGCCGCTGCTAATTTCCGCAGCCGCATTAGCGGACGGTTTGACGGTAAACAATCCTGGCTGGGCCGTGAAGACTTGCCCGGCTTAAGTAAACTGGCACAAGAAGCACAGGAGGCCAAACAGGTTACTGACCGCTATCTGGAGATTATGCAGTCTTGGCAGGGCAAACTGACGGCAGTGGAGCGTCAATGGCAGGAATTTGAAACACAATTACGGGAAGCGGATTATACGGCAGAACAGATCAGCCAGCTGGCAGATGCCTATTTGACAGAATTAGAAGGGTATTTTGTCGCCGCCGAGGAAAGAATAATGGCGCGGGCCGGGCATTTACAGTGGTATTTATCTCTAAGAGAAGCATCGGCAGCTGAGATTGAAACCCTGCGACTGGCCATGGCGGCGGAACTAGCGGTGTTAGAAAAGGTGTTGGCACAGGTGGATGGTTTTCATGCGGCGGTGGCGGAAGAGTTCAGTAAATGGTGCCAGGGTAAATTAACCGCAGCAGTAATCGGTAAAGGCCATGTAATGGCACAGCAGGAAGCCTATTTAGCACAACGCACGGCGGAAGATAAGGTAAGAGAATATTTTCAGAAAATGGATGCGCGCGTAAGCGCAGAGCTGAGTAAAGGGCAGGAAGTTGATAGATATATTGAGGCAAGAGAAAGGGAAATTGCTAATGCTCCCCGTGGAGAGCATAAATTAGATTCAACTCTCTGGCGGAAATATAGAAGCAGTTTGTTAAAGGGAGTCCTGGGCCTAAAAGTGAAGAATCTTGCTTCTTTGCGGGATTATCAACGGTTGAGTAAAGATCCTAGTTTTTGGCTCTATTGGTATGCATATTACTTATATAACCCGGATCTTATGCGTGAAGAATTGGAAATTATCGGAGAATTAGTCAAGCAGACAAAGCAGCCTTTTAAGGTGCATGAGGCGCAGTACTGGGCACGGCGGATACAGATGGCTGGTGATGCAGAAAAGGATAAAGAGTATGAAAGAATCAAAACTAGATTTTCTAACCGTCAAGGGCTGGCTAAGCTTCTAGCTGTTCAGCTTCATCCGGGTAAGACACGGCTGGCTTCATCCGAACGCGAGGCGCTGGAATACTGGATGTTGGTGGCAGAGGAATATAGCCCAAAGCAGGCGGGAGACGCAATTGAAGATATTGGTGAACTGAAGCCGGAACTGGATAAGTTATATCGGGCGGTTACCGGTAAAATTCCGCATATCCAGGATAAGCAATATGTTACTTTGTTAATCTATTACGGCGGACTTTGTACTTATGGCGGTTCTAATCTTAAGCAGGTAGGGCAGCTGATTAAGCACATGACAGAAATTGTCAGTGCTGGAATAGCGGAACGTGTTTTTGACGGATTTGACCGGGCCAGGCTTGTTGATCCCTATAGTTTGGAGACAGCCCTGGTTGTGGAGCTGGCAGTGCTTATTCCGGCTAAAGAAGGGGTAGAGTATCTGCGCCGTTACGTGGCGGTAAAACAACTATTGGGTAAATTAATTACAGACAGTGAAACCGGATTAAAAATAAACCGTCAGGGAACAACGGTAACAGCCAAAGACAATCCTGCCGCTTACCTGGCAAATCATGAATTAATACTGCAATATCTGGCACTTATATCTGAGAAAAAATATTCGTTTAATAATATAAAATTGTTTTTGGAAAAATTGGATACATATCTTCCGTTGGTGATGGAAATTACCGATACGGATATTGATCCGGATGTGTTTAGCAGTTTCCGTTTTGAAGATGATGAGAGTAAACCGGCGGCTGCAGGTTTACTCGCCTATTGGGCGGTTGCCGGCAGTATAATGAAAGTTGACGGCATAACGCCGGAACTGGTAACCGAATACCTGCAGGCAATGCGTGATCTCAAACCGGAAATGGAAGCAGCAGGCATGTTTGGCCGTAAAGGTGCCAGATTCGAGCATCACAATGACCAGCATATGATCATTCTTCGGCAGCTGGCGGGATTGCATGTTTTTGGCCGCCGGGCAGGAAAGGATTATGCCCTTAAATTAATTACCGCAGCAGGAGATGGTTTCCTTACCTTGATTGATGAGGCGCTGCAGGCCGGGGAATTGGGATCAGATGTTGATTTGGCGCAGGTAAAGGATTTTGCTGATTTGCGTGCCCGAGTAGAGAAAAGAAAGGGTAGCGGCCTGGATTTGAGCAGCAAAGAAGATTTTGCTTTTGTTACGGAATGGTTAATTGTTAAAGATACGCTGAAAGAACAGGGTATTGATGCCCAACAGTTATTGCGGTTATATGCGGAACTAAAACCCGTGCTGGAACTGCGTTATGATAAAGCGGAACGGGGCAAATTTGCCGCCTTAAGGTTTGTCAAGGATAATCCTTTTATGGTGGAAGTATTCATGGCCTGTCAGGCGAAACTTGATCTTAGTGAAGACGAGTGGAAAGAGCTGCAGCTGCTTATTGTTAAATTGTACCAGTGGATAGGCAAGCTGACGGGTAAAGATGTCAGTCAGGAGGAGTATTTGGCAAAATGGCTGATGAGTGTGGCCCTAACGCATTTTGCGGAAGAGGAATTTGATGCCTATACCTATCAGGATAGATTTGCCCGGATAGAGTTGAAATTAACAGAGGCAAATTTAATGCCGGCTAATTGGATGGCTGCTGCGAATCTGCAATCCTCTATTAATATGATAGACTACCTGGTGATGTTTGGCTTTAATCCGGATGTTGATGATAAATACCTGGATAATTTGCTTGATCGGTTAACCAGGATTGCCCAGGCAGAAACGGCGGCTGGCCAGCCGGCCTTGTCCACACTGCTTTCTTTAACAGCCAGTGCCGGGGAAAGGGAAGCTGTCTTAAGTAAGGGGAGAGCAGCCAGTCAAAGTGATATTGAAGGATTACGGCAAAGCGATCGTGGTCAGGCTGTTGATTTAGAGGATCTGGAAACCTTGAAGTTTCTGTTGTTAATGGCTCAATATGATCAGGCAGTGGCGGAGACAGACAGTGAGTTAAGGATAAGCGATTGGGCGGTAAATGCCGTTAGTGCCCTGATTGAATTAAAACCGTATTTAGAGTTACTTACCGATAAGACGTTAACGAGAAAAGATATTGAGAGTATCTTAACCAGGCGGATGCCGGCCGAATTGCAGGTAGTGGAACGGGAACTGATCTTTGTTCTTAGCGGTAAATACAAAATAGAAGAAAGAAAAGCTATGTTATTGGATATGATCAGATTGAAAGATCTGGCAGGAGAATTCCTGCATGGAACGGAACAGGGATTAGATCTTACTAACGACGATACTCGTGATTTGGCAGCCCTTTATAAGTTCGCTTTTGAATACCAGCGGTTTAAGGCCGACGGCCTGGATGTGGACAGATATTTTAGTGATTTAGTGCAGATAAGGAACTGGCTTGTACAGTATATATATGATGGGGATAACAACAGATTTCAGTTTACTGATCCGGTAGCTAGTGCGGAGGCACAATTACTGCATCAGCTGGCGGGTGTTAAATATGAACAGGCAGGTGATCAGGTGCTTAGTCAGTTTGCGCAGTTGGATGTAGAGCAGGTAATTAAAGCCATGGGTGAAGTAAGAGGTGCTTTAACGGAATATCAGCAGGCCTCTTCCATAGCTGTGGGAGACAGGGCACCGTTAAGACAGCAGTTAACCAAAACCAGTCTGGCTGCTAATGCTCCGACAGCGGCAGCCTTCCAGCAGGAATTAGTCAGCCGCCGGCAGACAACCGCTGCTGAAACAACGGAGACAGTGCTTTCACTTGCCGATCATGATCATTTGATTCCGCTGCTCTATTTTGGTGTTTGGCACTCACTGCACCCGGATACGCCGATTGAGGCTGGTATTCGTAATGCCGCGGAATTGCGGCCGTATCTGGATCTGCTGGACCCGGCTGATCAGGCGGGTAGTATGAGTGGTCTGGCCATGCCGGGAATTGATGGTTTTGTTGCTGCCCTGGAGGGAGGCGACCTGACAGAGAGTAAATTGGCATTATTGGCGGCCGCCAAGTATCAGGATTCCTTAGCGGTATTGTTTGCCGGTCAGCAGACAACGGAACCGGATAAACGCTCCTTAATGCGTTGGGCCGGCTGGCTGCGCAATAAGGAACAGCAGGTAGAAGACTCACGCGGAGTGGATTTTGGATTTGACGGTGTGCGGCACGTGGAAATAATGACAGAACTAATGGGTAGTTCACAGCGGATGTTTACTGATATTGATGTGTCTAATCCGGAGAGTGATAAAATAGCGCTTTTGGATAGAATGGCTTCATTGATTACGGTGAAACGCTGGCAGGTAAGGGATAAGGATAGCGGGCAGATGCGGGCGATGACGGTTAAGGATCTCATGCAGGCCATGAAGAATATGGAAGATGGTGTTTATGATCAGCAAAAAGAACAGGTGTTAGCTCTGTTGGTTAATCTGGAAGAGAAGAAATGGGAGTTGTTATTAAAGCTGGCCTTCTATTGGGCGGATCTGACCAGTAGCAAAAAGGGTGAGACCAAGCAAATGAAGATGTTTCAAATGAATTTTGAGCTTGCGGAAATGGAAGAATTAAATAAACGTACGGAAATACATGACCTCTTCTTTGGCGGAGATGCGGCGGTGTTGGATCCCAGTAAGCCGGGTTTTGAAGAGCCGGAGAATTTTGCCAAGTTGATGTTATTAGCGGATATTGCCTTTAAGATTGGTCCGAATAAATATTACAACGGGGCGGATGGCGCCAGTGTTAGTAATATGAAGGATTGATTGTGCAGGCGATTGATGAATATGTTGTGCATGTTAAGGCGGTTAATGAGTTAATTGAGACGGGTTTGGGTATTGATGCCCTGGGTATAATTCAGGAAAATCTTAAAGGTCTGGCTGATATTGATAAAGTGGCGGCAAATAAATTAAATGTGAATGTGGTTACAGATTCTGCCACCCGTGATTTTCTCTTTCAGCTATTCTGGCTGAAGCCGGGAATGGAAACACCATATGATGAATGGAAGGTGAGTGAAATAGAGCAGTCTAAGGCCAATGTAATTAGTTTCCTGAAGAATCTGGAAGAAATGGGTATTTTAATCAGAAACCATAAAACATTGATTGCCAAACTATATGGTGGAGACGGTGAGCATTTTGCTGAAGATACGATTCCGGATCAGTTAGAGGCAATGGAGATTTTTCAATCCACAAGTATTGCGCCGGGCAAGCCGATGGAGGCAACGGATATTGCCTACGGTATTGCCAAGGATAGTTTGCGTACCGGTAAAGATGATGGTTTTTACGAACAAGAAGCGGCGGCGGATGCGGTGGCCGCCTGGGTGGCAGATGCGGAGAAGGTATTAGAGTTATTAGAAAAAGAAGGCGGGGAAGGCGGGCTGATTCAGCAGGTATTTGGTTTTATCTATACAAATCTTCATCCTGACCAGCCGGCGCAGGCAGTGGCGGCGGGCGGAATGTTTGCCTTAATTACAGTAGAGGATGTCGGCAGTTTTCTGTTTTCCGTTGCCCATAATTGGATTGGTACAGGTATGGTTTCCGCAGAAGCAGCAGCGGAGGTAATGGGCCTCAGTGCAGCTGAATATGGGGCTTTGCCGGAGGCGCAAAAGATTAAACAAATGAGTGTTGATCAGTATTTAGAAGAATTGGCAGAAATTGTAGTGTTGAAAAATAGTGCTGAGTTTAAGAAGGTATTTAATAAGGGGGAAGAATTTATTACTGTTTTGGGGCAGGATGAGAAGAAGCTGGAAAAAATAATGAATTTCTTTTTCGGGGTTACTGTTAATTGGATTGGTGCTGGTGAAGTACCGGTGCATGTGGCTGCAGCAGCGGCGGGAATGACTGTGGCGGAATATGAGGCGTTGCCTGCTGAACAGAAGATGCAGAAAATGAGTGTTAGTGATTATCTACAGGAGGTAACTGAGGTAAGTCAGCTGATAAAGAGTGAGGCTTTCCGTAAGCTATTTAATAAGGGAGCAGAGTTTAAGACTTATTGGGATTATGAAGAAAGCGGTCTGAGTCAGAAGCAATACAGTAAGATGATTGGCTTCCTGTTCGGTACAGCGGTTAACTGGGTAGGAACCGGTGAAGTACCGGTGCATGTGGCTGCAGCAGCGGCGGGAATGACTGTGGCGGAAT
>CAZIXI010000026.1:3319-4274 GCA_964543115.1 uncultured bacterium | reverse complement strand
TCAGAAGCAATACAGTAAGATGATTGGCTTCCT
Organism: uncultured bacterium; assembly: GCA_964543115.1. GTDB lineage: Bacteria > Auribacterota > CAZIXI01 > CAZIXI01 > CAZIXI01 > CAZIXI01. The sequence goes on along the minus strand of CAZIXI010000026.1, from coordinate 4,241 downwards.
GTTCGGTACAGCGGTTAACTGGATTGGTGTTGGTGAAGTACCAGCGCATATTGCCGCAGCAGCAGCGGGGATGAGTGTGGACGAATATGAGTTGTTGCCGGCGGATCAAAAGATGAGAAAAATGAAAGTTGATGCTTATCTACAGGAGGTAAATGAGGTAAGTCAGTTGATAGAAAGCGAACCTTTCCGTAAATTATTTAATAAGGGTGAGGAGTTTAAGACCTATTGGGATTATAAGAAAAGCGACCTCAGCCAGACGGAGTACAGTAGAATGATGGGCTTCCTTTTCGGCACAGCGGCAAATTGGATCGGTACTGGTGGAGTGCCGGCGCATGTAGCGGCAGAGGCTGCGGGCCGAACTAAGAAAGAATATAATCAGTTACCAACAGAAGAGAAAATGCAGAAAATGAGTGTTGATGTTTATCTGCAGGAAGTAGCAGAAGTGAGGCAGATAATGGAGGCAGAATCATTTAGAGTTGTATTCAATCGTGGCGAACAATTCAAAACCCATTGGGATCATAAAAAGAATGGTTTTACTAAGAAGGAGTATAATCGGCTGCTTGGTTTTCTGTTTGGTGCGGCTGTTAATTGGATTGGCGAGGGATTGGTGCCAGCACATGTAGCGGCTAAGGCGGCAGGGGAACCTCTGGAAGTATATAATGCCCGCCCAGCAGATGAGAAGATGCAGAAGCTGAGTGTTCCGGACTATCTAGAGGAAATTGGTGAAGTACGGCGGTTAATTGAAGATCAGAGTTATCGTTTGTTGTTTAATAAAGGAGCTGCTTTTAAGACGTATTGGGATTATAACAAAACCGGATTGGCAGAGGATGAGTATGCTTATTTGATTGGGTTTTTGCTGGGTGCCACCGTTAATTGGATTGGTACGGGTTATGTGCCTGATCATATTGCCGCAGAATCATTA
>CAZIXI010000026.1:0-3309 GCA_964543115.1 uncultured bacterium | reverse complement strand
AAAAGGCGGATTATAGAGAATTACAGGAACATAAAAAACTATTCCGCGTGGATATTGAGGCCTATCTGAAAAGGGTTGGCTTAGTTGTGCGGCATCTGACGGAAAATTACTATTTCAAGGTTGTGAAAAACGGGGGGGAATCATTATATGAGCTTACCTATTATAAACATTCAGCAAAAGGTGCTAAATTGAAACCTGTTCATACCAGAGTGATTATGGATTTATTTGGTATTGTCGATAAATATGATACGGAAGAGGCGATTATCTGGTATTTGGATAACCTGATTAAAAATGCTGCTCTGGTGTTGCGGGATGAGAACTTCCAAAAACTGATGCAGCCCGCGGCCCAGCTGGTTACTGATACCCGCTATACCCGCGATAGGCATCATCTTAATCCGCACCAGGATATTAATCAACAGATTGCCTTTATGTATGCCACGATGATCGGGATTGGTGATGGTAAATTCTTTGAGAGTTTTGCGCAATTACGGGAATATTTTCAGATTGCCGCTACTCTGCAGCAGTTTCATAAACTGCATCCGGAACTGCGGGTAGGGCCGCAGTTTATGCAGGTACAGCCGGAGTTTCCGTTGCTGCCGGAAGGAAAGTTCTGGACCGATACCGTTAATCTCTATATGTCCATGGCTAAGGTTATTCATGATTTGCGGCACAATAAGCATGAAGTTACGCCAAACGGGAATATTACCATCAAGGCCTATAGTTGGCAGTTTGGTTTGGAGATACGTGATGTAAATCAGACGATTACCATTAATCTAAAGACCGGTGATATCATTTCTACATCCACAGTTACAATAGTTGACGGACAGGCAGAAGAAACCATTACCTATTATGAGCCGGGAGCGCGGGGTGTTTATGCCTATACGGTGGCTGGTACGGCGATGAAAGAGGGAGAATCTATTTATGGTGAAGATGGTGAGCTGCAGCGGCAATGGCTTAATCCGCTATTCGTTAAAGTTCAGGGCAAGGTTAGCCGGACGATGAAACGTGCCTTTGATGAGCAGGGTCGGGTAGTCGGAACTGAAACCGGTGAGGTAATCGATAAATATGAATATGAAGGCAGGTCAGAAACACCGGCTGGGATAACAACTTATGAAGGTCTGGATACAGAAGTTCATCGGCGCAGCCGGGAAGCGTCAATGCCAGAAGAGGAAAAACAACTAGAGATGATACTTGGGCTTAATCCTGAGTTGATATTGGCGGATATGCCCGCGGAGATACAGCAATATCTGCAACAGCAACAGGTTGATAGTTTAATGGATCTGGGTATTGATCAGGCTACTGAGCTAAAGGGCTACCTGGTAAGTGAGCGGATTCCCGCTGATTTGCCAAAACCCGCTGCTAGTTATCGTTTGCCGGTCAGATACAAGGATAGAACAGGTAAAGTGATTGTCACAATGCTGCCTTCCGGTGAAATGGCGCTGGCAATTGGATTTCAGCCAGGTATTGAAACCTCGGTAGTAAGTGTACACCTAGGTAAAAATGGCAAACCGATATTGTGGTTTAAGGCAACAGGTGATATTGATAGAGAGGGCAATAGTGAAGTAGCCCGGTATGCCAGGGAAAACGCACAGTGGCAGCTTAATGGTTATGAATATTATCTTAAGGGTGACCGTTACGGCCGTAAGGTTTGGGAGAAGGATAAAAGCGGAGAATTCAGCGGCGTATATCATTATTTTGCCGGTAGTCCGTTTATTGAATATGTTGATCTTTACCGCGGTTTGCCGGCTGCCGGTAACAGACTAAGAAGAATACATAATCAGGGTTACACCACTCTTAGTGAATTCTGGGCAGAAGGGTCAGTGCCCCTGGCTGTTGTGCGGGAGGTATTTCATGGCCTGAATCTGCCGCTGGATGCCGTGCTGGAAAAGGATTATTGGGAGTCTCCACAGGGCAGGGTTGTTGTTTATAAATTAAAGGATGATGTTTTTGCCCGGCCGCTGATAACGGTCTTACCAAATAAACAGATTATTGCCGGTATTCCTGATTTTAATTCTAACGGGATGTTAAGGGGTGCACGATATGACTGGGATGGCCGCAAAATTGCTGATTGGGTGGATGAAGGTCCGGAAGAATTTATGGGCCAGCTCTATGAAAAGATTAAGGTGTTTCCGGTTGCCGCTAAGGGCAGCTATTATTATGAATTTGTGGAGCGCAATCCTTTAGGGCTTGTGCGTTATTTGCTGGATAGAAAAGAACAGTTTTTGAGTACGCTGGAATATAATGACAGTTTTGAGGTAATCGGCAGCCGCAAACAGGCATTAAAAGGTAGAGAGGCAGGTAGAGAATTTAGTAAGGAAGAAATTACCTCTCAAGATAATGAACCAGTGGCTTATTTGCCGGCTGAGGTTTTGCGGGATTATACGGACACTTTTGCCGGCCGTGAACTTTTGACTGCCTTGGCCGGACGCGAATTAATAGAGGTTAAAATTGATTCTAAATTAGAATCTGAATCCTATATTGAATACCGGGTAAAGGATGATATTCAGAGTAGATGGGTGCTGCGTAAATATTTATCTGGACGCAGTGTGCTTAGACACGGTTTAATGCCCTTATCCTGGTCTACGGAATTCAATGGCCAGCGGCAGGCAATAAATATTTATCAGCCTACTGGCCGCTATGACAAAGAGCGGGCGGAGGTTAAGGTTACTGATCTTGTGGTAGGGGCAAGATACACCAAGTATATTGAAGCAGACGAACCTTATCGCACAGCCAAGGAAAAACGGGGCGAGAAGACCGTGCTGTATGAGTATGCTGATGCATATCAGAGAGTAGCAACAACCACAACTGTAAAACAACACGGGGCTGAGGATATTATCAGTACCGATGCCGGCTGGGTAGATATTAGGTCTGAGGTGACTGCGGCGAGGATCATAGCAGAGATCAGAGCCAGAGGTCTGGATGTACATCAAAAATTCCGTAAGGTGGAAGTGAAAAATCCCAATGATTTAAGAGTAAAGGGAATAGTTGAGTACTGGAACGAGCATAACCAAAAGGTGTTGACCATTAAGACAGAGCACGTTAAGGCAGAGGATGTTAAGACAGAGGATGTTGAGAAGAAGCCTAAGGATAAGGAAGTTGTAGATATTCAAAGTTATACAGTACGCAGTGGATTTATTAAGGATACTGATCATGCCACTAAGGTTTCTACTTTTAGTGTTATTAAGCGGAAAGACAAAAGTATGAGAATTAAGCCAAGGGTAGAGATAGTAATTGAAACGGATGCTGCCGGTATGCCGGTAAAGGAAGAATTAACCAGACCGGAGTATCCGGAGGATCCGAGGTATCCGG
>CAZIXI010000025.1:19695-22437 GCA_964543115.1 uncultured bacterium | reverse complement strand
ATCTCAAGCTCTTCATCCGCAAGGACACTTAATCCGGATAAATAGAGGATCTTGCGAGGCCCTGTATAGTGATCACCCTGTTTAACCAGATGAGAGCCGATAAAACCCAGTATAGTCTCTAATGCTTCACCGCGGGCATTTCCGGTCTTATCAAACGAATCAAACGAGATCATTTCACCGCCCAGTAATTCTATTGAACTGGAATACGGACTCCCGTCAAATACATATAAAGGGGTTCCGGTAAGATAAGAATATTGTTTTACTAATTCCATCGGCATACTGCCCTGCTCTGAGATCAGCATAGCATTTTCTCCTGCCGCTAAACTTATTGCTAATGCCTTGAGCGCGCCGACCTGCGTCTTAACATTCCTAAAAAACATTTCATCGGATTCCGGTACGTTTTCTGTTTCCGCGTAACGCGGCATAGTAAATCCGCCAATAGTTACCGTATCTTCATCTATTCCTATATCCGTACAGTTCTGCCAAACATGCACAAACTCTTTAAAGCCGGGAAATACTCCGTCAACTACGGCAACTGCCCGATTAAAATCCTGAAGGTTACTGAACTGATATACATAATTCACCAAAATACCGATATATAATTTATCTTTAATCATATCAGTATCGTTCTTATCGCTGAGCCCTTCGGGCAATGAAAGGGTACGGACAATCCGGATCAATTCACGCGGGCTGACATTATATTGATACGTATAGACATCCTGAAATTCATTAAACCTGAATTCTTTTACTAATTTCGGCAGTTTGCCGCGATACAATCGACGGAAATTTTCATCCATAATATATTTCATATATATGTGCAATTGTATAAGCTTGGTTCGGTCATCAAGAAAAAGGCTATCTTCCGCGTCATAGGCATCAATTAAATCTAAATAGCTTGATCGTTTCCACATATCAGTCATCCAGATCTTTTTACTCAAATACATTATTTCAGGACTAAACTCATTCCTGCCCTGTGTCATACCCGCGGGATTAAACGTTACAAACATCCTGAAGTCAGGATGAATACTGATTTTCCTCTCCAGTTCTACTCCGTTATGATACAGGCCAAGCACAATATCCTCATCACGCATAATCTGCACAAGAAAACTTATTATCTGGATACTCGCGTTACTGATATTCCCTTCGTCAAAACAAAATATCCCGCCATTTTCCACATAATCAAGGAAATCTGAAAGAAAGGTCCCGTCCTCTTCGGCACAGGTAAGCCGAAAAGCATTGTCGCCGGTTTGTTCGATCTTTCCTAAAAACTCCCATAGATCTATATCCTTGTACATGGATACCTTTTTAAATCGCGGCCCATATCCAAGCCGGGCAGAGAGATCTTCCGCCGCGGCAGTTTTACCGACACCCGGATGCCCCTCCAGAAGAACAACACGCCTGTTCTTCCTGAAAGCGCTTAAGATCCCTTCATATACCTGCCGCAATTCATGTATGGGCACAAGCGTCCCGCTGGACTGCGCCTGCTCTAAACTCGTATGTTTTGTTTTATACTCCACTGCGCCGACTTTTAAATAAATCCCGTCTTCTTTTTCTATTTCCGTCAGTATTGGTGAATAGGCAAACGGTTCCCGGAGCCCGACGCCAATTGTATAATAGATAACCTCTTTAAGGAGTTCCCGGGTAATATCACCTTTATAGTTTTTGATCTCATTTATACATTCATCAATATCCGTTCTGCTTAACGGAGAACGCACATAATATCCTTCCGCGACATACGCGTCATAATAGTTATAGACCGCTATAATATCAGAAATAATTGCCTTTAAAAGCTCAGGTTTTAGCCCCTGCAGATTTCTCTTGATATACCGCTGTATCCATTGTTCATTCATACCCGTACCCGCGCGTATACTGACAAAACGTGACAACTCTGCGCCGCTCATCGGAAGTGAATCATCTGAGGTCGGATCACTCGGCGCGTAACAAATGCCTACTATCCGCAGGCTCTCAGGTATATTCGTATACAGGCATTGGACAAGTTCAGGTATAGTCAATTCTCCATACCGCCCCTGTGCCGCGGCAAGAAGTTCCTCGTTTGTTCTCAAGCGTTCTGCTAATACACTCAGGAGTTGTTCCGGGATATCAATTATCCCATCCTGCAGCATCCGGTTAAAACCAACGGCAGTATCAGTATTTAACAGATGAAAGTTATCCAGCACCAGCAAATGAATCTGGTCTGGATCACACAGGGTTTGTTCTATAACCTTAAGCAATGAACCCGCGAAGACCCCAAGATTTCCTTCAAGATCAATACCTCCTCCGCCGACAAACATGTCAAATTCGCAAAAATCATTTACACACATATAATGCGTACGGTATCCTTTCCCGGCAGTATCGTTTAAAACAGCAAGCCCATCGCGCGTATTATCAGAATGAATAAGCACATGTCCAAGATCCGAATCAAGTACAGTCGCCAAAACCTCCTGTGCGTCATATTCCTGGGCATCAAAATTAACGCCGACACTACTCATTACCCCTTCTACACGGTCACGCACATCATCCTCAATCCACATTCCCCACAAGACATCACTAACCGAACGGTCGAACGCCTGCTGGTCAGCTCCATAGTGATCGAATAACCGCACCGCGCGAATAAGATCCCGAATGGTTAAAACCTGATAGTTACTTTTAACCGATGTATACAACTCCTGTTGGATCCGCAAATACAAACGCGCCAGCTTTCTTGCGTAAGCGGCGTGATCACCTTCAGCGCTGCAATAGACG
>CAZIXI010000025.1:0-19646 GCA_964543115.1 uncultured bacterium | reverse complement strand
TTCGTATAATCATATCCGACCCAGAAGAGCGCGGAACATGAACGTATCTGCTCAGGCAATGGTTCACGAGCGGCATAATCAAGCGGATTAATATCCGCGATAAATAGATTATCCCGGTTGATCTCTTTGTGGTAAAACGGATCTTTTTGATCGCAGGGAATTTCAGGCAGGGTGTGCACCCGCTGTCCGCTGAATTCCGGAAACAGCCAATAAACAAGCGCCTGCTTATAAACCGTATTAAGTTCGCTAAAATTAATAATATACCCGCCCTGTTCCAGCGCCCGGGTAAATTCTGTTTCATTAACTACACGCAACCCGCCATTACCGTCGGGAAAAATCCCTCCCCGCAGTTCATCCAGATCACTCCTGCGGTGTAAGGTATAACATAGATTTTTCATGCCGAAGAGTTGTGCCATAACAAAAGCCAGCTGTGTTTTACCTTCTCCGCTAATACCTTCAAGAACAGTGAACGGCTGCGCATCTCCGGAACCGGCAAATTCACGCTGCCGGATAAACTGACTGATTATTCGCATATCCTGCCTGCGTAACGCGTAACCATAGAGTTTGAGTACTATTTCAAAAAATCCCGCGCCAGGATGTTCTTCTATATATTCAGCCGCTTCCCGAGCAAGGGGGATAGAAACACCATCAGCAACAATCATATTATCTTCTACCGCTAGGGCACTAGAATACCACGATTTATCCGCGGGGCTAAACACGTCAGCAAACATATCAATGAAGGTTTTCTGATCTTTATGTGACCTGAACTTGAGCAGGCAATAGCGAAAGATTTCTTCTTCGCAATAGTCCCTGATAGAACCTCTTCTTTCCGCAAAGGTTATTGGCGCTACAAATTCCTGCGGATAAAACTGTATTCGTTCATCTTCCCAGGCAACTTTAGCCAATTTTGCGTAAAAGGACGATATTCTGAGCGCCTCAGCAGCAGGCACGTGGTACTTTTCTTGCAATAAATTCTTATATTCAGTTTTCTGTAATTCTCCGACACGGATACGCGCAAGCCGGTTACAGAATGCTTCATCATTAAGGGTACTTGTATCATCCATAGTAAAAATAATATGAAGATTGGCCGGTAACACAAACTCACCTTCTTTCCCCAGTTCAGGCACCAGTATTTTCTTCTCCCACAACACGGGATTAAATTCAACCCTCAGGCTGCTGTCAACCGCTTCAACATTATCCAATACCAGATATACCGGCCGTTGAGAATCTTTTTGTGCTTCCTGTATTAATCGAGTAATAACCCCCGGTAATTGTTTAATTCCTGTTCCGGGAGAAGCGTCTGTTTCACCCGTATCTTCAGAATCATTTGACACAGGCACCGGACTGGAAAAAAGAACGCTTCGGTCAGTATAATAGGATAATGGTATACGATATAACAAACCAGCGGTATCTTCTGCCAGCTGGCGGATTACATCATCAAATATGTTCATACTGTGCGCGGAAAGAATACACAGCGATGGGTGGCTCAGTTCAGCACTCGTGCGCAGAGAATAGTATAATCTTTGAGCACTCCCTATTCCATAGAGCAGCCCGTCAGGAACAGGATCCTGCACCGTTGTAATGCTTCTTGTACAGTACCGGTCAACCATTTTCTCGATTGAAAGCCCCCATATCGAGGGATCACCCAATGTCAGCTTGAGAAACAACATTCTATATTCATCTATTGCCTTGCACATAATCCCCTTGAATTCAGGGTATTCATCACCAAATAACGTACCCCAGACAGAATGAGAGCACATAAGGAAATACGGCAGGACATTTTCAACACCCATTTCTCCTTCATCCATGGCTAACGATGAAAGATACAACTGAACAAAATCACCATGTAACTGCATGAGCTGCCTGAATCCGGAAATCCACAGCGGATCATCTTCATGCTGCGTTTGAATGTATTCATGAATCTGCTTGTCAATAAGAAGGCTTAACGCGATAAGATCGTCTCTGTCTGCTTCGGTTAGATAAAAACGCTCTGTTTCTTTTCTTAAAAACCATAATATATACGAGACCGTCGGATCCTGTTCAAACCGGTCATAATCTACCCGCTCCATAATTGAGGGAAATTCCATACACAAACGGGTATATACCAGGGCCTTTTCCTTAGGAGACAACGAATCCAGGGCATCAGGATTGATTTCCATAAAATCAAGGGTTTCTACCTCCCTGTTATATTGTCTGATCCGAAAGTTTCCCGCTATAATCTGCTCCACTACCCACGGATTAAAAACCAACTTAGCGGGAACTTTTTTAATACCATGATTTTTTAATGCCTGCCTGTATATAGCCTGTTTAACATAGTATACTCCATTATCCTTAGCAACAATCTTTCTCCTTAACACACTGCGAATCATCCTGAAATAGCCCGCCACTGCTTTCCCCTTAAGATCAAGATAGCGCATTCCATACAGAATAACTGAAGGCTGTATGATAATGTCTTTTTCTGAACACGTTTCTATTATACCTTTTATACTCTTAAGAACAGCTGGAAGCAAACCGCCTGCTTGCTCAAAACATTGCTGAATAAAATCAGCATCAAGAAAAATACCAACAATATCTTTTCGTGCGCTTTTAAGATCAACAGCAAACTCAGCGGCGGCACGCAATCTAACATGCGCTCTTGTGCCTCCGCCCCGAATCAGATTCACCAAAAACTGTGTATTGAGAAAAACATCCTGATGGGGCACGTCATTACTTCGTATCTTGGAGAGAAATGAGTACAATTCGTTAAAAATCTTAGCTTGCTCTGTTTCCGCATAATCCATAACGGCAAAAATAACATCCTTATTAAAAACAGCACTTTGAATAGGCAGCGGGAAACTTTTTAACATACTAAATACCGTGTTCATTGACTGGACAATATCTTCCATACTATCAGCCCGCGTCTCAACCAAACGAACAATAAATCCGGGGCTTAACATGATTTCCTGCTGATCGCGTTCAACCTCAGCAAGCGCGGTAAATGCCTTGTATCCATCAGCGGCATTTTCGCCTCTTAGCTCAGATGTTTTTTTAATAAGATTAGGATGAATCAATTTATGTTTGCCGCGAGTTACTGCGGTATGGATTAAGGTATCCAGAGCACCGTAGGCATTACTTTTTGCTAATGAGGCAAGAAAAGGAAAAGAATACAATAACTTCTGCAGTGCTGTCGGCACCTTTTGTACTGTCTTCAAATATTGTCCAAACTCTTCATAGGCAACACCTTTATTGGTCACCAGCATCCGTACCTGATCAATAGTGGACACACTCACCCGTCCTGCTTTAGCCAGATACTCTAAAACCTTATACGCGCCAGCAGCGTTCCCGATCTCCCAAGATTTATCAACAAGCGCTTTATCAATCGCGATAAGTAACTGAACAATTTCCTCTTGGGTATCTTTGCTAATAACACCATATTCTCCTAATACACTCAAAGCCTGAAAGGATTCTTCAGCACAGTTTTTAGCGCCTTCTATTACCTGGGACAGCATGGTGCAGTCAAAAACGCAGGAACGTACTGATTCATCCATAAGAGACGCGCCGTCAGTTAAGTCTTTGAGTGCTCCATAGTCTTTTCCCCAGTGATGACTTTTCGATATTTCTACAAGAAGTTTCTTTACATCATCGAGATTATCGGCTTGAACTGCCTGAACGCGTATTAATCCCAGTAAGGCATCAAAGGCAACGGCTTCAGAAGAATGCGCCTTCTTTCTAATTTCTTTTGCTGTATCAATAATAAAAGCGCAAAAACGCGGGAAATTTTCCCCTGTAATAAGCCCCCTTTGCGCGCACTCTAATAACACGGCATAACCCTTTCCGGGTTCCGCACCCATTGCTTCGGCGATCTGCTTAAATAAATCAATACTGTCTTTTGTCGTCTCTTCAGTAAGAATATCCTCTCGTGAAAGCCTTGCCAGAATAGAAAAAACCTGATCTGAATTACCCCGGGCGAATAGAACGATTGATCTCAACAGTTCAGGATCCATGAGTACGGTGCGCACAGAATCACTTTTCGAACTCATCTGCCGGAGTGATAAATACAAAGACGTAAAAACCGTATTTGCATTATGGGGAACATACCTGGAAACAGCCATGAACAAGGCAATTAATTGTTTAAATGTTTGTGGAGTGACCATGCCCGCGTCGCAAAATAATGTTATAATATTATAGGCCTGCAGTTTTGAACTTGATATTTTCTCTGGTATAACATTCCATAAAAGGTCGCGAATAGTGCTCATACTCTCTTGCGCCAGACCGCCTGATTCAGCCAGAATCCTTATAATAACAAACGCTCCGGCAGTACCTGTTGTAGACTTACGTACCACCTGCCGCAAAAAACTTGTTTTAAGGGCCTGAGTACGCGTTTCCTTTGAGAACTCTTTTGCGGCAGCTGCAAGCTCACATAATCTTTTATAGGACTCACCGCAATGAATTTGCGCGCAGCGGGCGATCAGTTTTAGCAGTTCAAGATCAAGCAGAAAGTCTTGGATTCCCTGGTCAAAAGTAGCTATCCAGGCAACACATGAACCCAATGCGATAAAATTATTAAATTCATTTTTTGCGGGATTTCGCGCAATACTAAAGAGCAGCTCATAATTAAGCGCTTTTTCCTGTATATTCTGATCAAGCCCCTTGAGCATACAGGCAAGCTCTTTAATGCCCCGGTAAACCTCTCCGCCTCTATAATGGTAGGTAGAGGTAAGTTTACGCAAAAACGGCTCATTAATTATTTGAGTACGGCAATAATCATCCATATCTTCTCCCGCGCACAAGAGCTCTTTAAGGCCCAGATACGCGGCACCGGAATGTTGTTTTAGTTTTTCTAGTATAGCGGTAAGAAAGTCAATATCCCGCACTAATTGGGCTCCCGTATCATCCATTTCAGGAACAGCACTCACCAATTCGATTAACTCATTGCTAATAGACGCATCATTTGCCATTTCCAGTCGCAGCACTTTCCACAGCAGCTCCCATAGTTTATCCTGGTTATAGCGTTTTCCATAGCCGACTAGAGCCATTGTTTTTATTAAACCAAATCCTGCGGCATTTGCGCGATGTACAATCCCTAACAAATTACCAAGCTCTCGCTGGTTATCTGAAACGATAATACCTTTATTGCCAAATACCGTAAGTACATCAAATGCCGGGCCAGTATGATCCTGCGTTAGCTCAACAACCTCACGCAGGAATGAAAGATCGGCTATACATTCCCTTTGTTCAGCAGGCATTTCTCCAGCAGCTTGAAGAAGTAGAGCAAGCTCAGCAAAAGCGGCAAACGCATAATCGCCGGAACAATCCGCAATGGCAATTACAAGATCAGCTGCCTCCGGCGCATTATCTGGCGTAATCAAACCCAAATCAAAAAGGATCTTTGCTCCGGTACATGCGGTTGTCACAATATTCTCCGTATAAAATTCATTTCCTTTGCTCCGCGAAACAATGCCTTTAATAACAGCAAAAAGCAGCTCATCATATTGCCCGGCATCTGCACGCAGTTGTCCAAGAATAGCCTGGATATGAGATGAGAGCGTTTGGTTTTTTTCCTTAAAAAGAATATCCTGCAGGCCCTTTTCGTGGGGTAATCCCCGTTCAGCACGATTCAGCGGACGATCTTTCACGCGTGCTTTCTTACCAATACCGCGCAAATACGTATGACTGTATCCCATCGCATGTCCCACTTCATGAAACAGCTCAATAAACCCGGAAATATCCTGGTCCAAAAGAGCAAGCATAAGATTTCTATTAACACAAATACAATCCGCGGAACCATATCCGTTAATATAAAGATTATCTTCAATCAGATACACCTGCGGCAGCATTTCTTCAATAGTTTCGAGAATCGCCCGTATATCCTTTTTCTCCTGACTGAATTGTTCAGGAAGGCCATCACTTATTTGCTGCCAGCTAGTGACTTCTGCCCGTAAACGATCCTGCAGCTCAGGGTATTGTTTGAGCAGGGGCTCAGCCCTAAGATGGATGACATTTCCAGAATGTTCTTTGCGTACCGGTGTCCCCGGGACCATTAGCTGAACCTGCTGCCCTTTATTTTGTGCGATACCATTGAGCGCTCCGACTAACCAGCCATCACGCACTTTCAAATCTTTTTCAGCCTGCCACTTTCCCACAGCTCCGCCCCGTTCAGGATCAGAGGTATCCTCTGGTGCTACCAGTGTGCCAGTTTCAATATAAACCTGGAACGCGCAGTGTTCATTAATCCGCTGAACACTCCCTGCGGGGACTAAAGAAAGCCCTGCAATAGGATCTTCAGTTTGATCTGATTCAAAAATACGCACATGCCATCCGGATCCATGAATCCATACACTGCTGCCCGCTAAACTTAAAAAAGTTCCCTCTAGAACAGGTTCAGTACTTGCTGGAATTAAAACCTGATTATGACGGGCAAAATCAGGCAACGCCTCAGTTTGTTTCTGAGCCGGCTTGTTGCCTAATTGTCTAAGACAGCTAAGACTCATCTCCTGAGTCCCGATCTTCTCTATTAATGCGGCAATACAGGCAAGCGCCTGAGATGCCTTAATGAATTGTTGTGAATGTAATGCGGTAGTACCGGCTATGGTATGATAACGGGCATCAGCCCAGGCAGCATTTTGGCAGAATAACGAAAGTACTAATAGATTAACAATAGCTTTATAAATCCACTGCATATATCGGCCCCCCTTTCCGCCTATTTATAAGTACCCGCTAAAGATGAGCTTGTCAAGTAGCTAAATTAATTAAATAGGGACGGCCCCCTATTTCCTTGACAAATCAACTTAAACAAGCAAGAAGTGGAGGATGCAACATCTTCTGCTATAAGGACTAAACAGATATTAACAAACTTTTATACTGCCTCAACAATATCATCACGTTGATCTGCTTGCCTATCTTCTAATCGCTGTAAATAGTACATAATCCGATAAATATTCTTTGGATAACCTTTCTCTATACTGATCGAGTCAAGAAATTCCCTTGCTATCCTTTTCCAGCTCTTCACCGCCTCAAGCATATCCAGATAATACTCTATCTGGTTTAAGAAACCTTCTACTAATTCATAATTAACAGCAGACACTTGTTCATTACTGGTTAAACGAATCATTGTATTAATTGCATTTCTCAACCCCCGCATAGATTTAATACACCGATCATCAATGTCATACAATATCGATAGGCGTACATCTCCCTTATCCTTAATTTGCGGATCATTGCTCCGGTAAATAGCGCGCACTCTCGGAGGGATATCACCGATAAGACTGCAGATAGCGGGAAATTCTTTCATTTCATCTAATTCTTCATAAGATACCCCTTCCCGGTCAATAGTTTTTCTAAATTCCCTGAAAAACACCCGAAAAGCTTCTATTTGTTCCGCCAGTCTCTTTTCTTCTACAATCGCGCTCACTTCAGCCGCGGCATCCTGCAGGCACTTTTTTACAACCGCTACATCCTCTGGCTGCCAGGGCAGTCTAGCCCGCCCCTGCACAATCGACCTGGGCGCTATCCCCATAGCAACAGGCAATGGATACAAGACTAATAATAAAATCACAACAACAAGTTTTTTCATCATTATATTATTCATATTTTAAGCCAATTTTTTACACTGAGGACTCCATGCTGCCATAATACAGTTTCAAAAGATAATCATTATCTTCGCCAAAAAGCACCTTATTCAGTAACGATAAAACCCTTAACGGGGTATGAGAACTCTCTCTGGGATCATGGAAAGAACCTAAATATTCTTCTTCTTTTGTGTCAAAACGGGGTTTACAAGAAGGCGCGTTAAGTTCTTTGGCCAGCTCGCGATATTCCCTTTTCATAAGATTAATCATCTCTAACGGGGAAATCCCTTTTCCTTGAAGATAATAACTGACAATTTCAAAAGAATTACCACTGTATGGCTCCAACACTTCTGGCAGGTCCTCGACCGCCGCTGGAAAAGCAGGTTCTACTTCCTCAATAAGCTCTTCCCAACTTCTCCCCGGACAGAGACAGTCCACTTCTTCTTCCCGGAGCCTGCTGATCAGTCCGGCCTTTTCTCCCTTGCGGACAATAATTTTTGTCAATTTTTGCAAAGGTATCTCAACATTACTACCCCTTCTTTTATCTTTATAAAAAACAACTTCATTCGCCTCTCTTAACCAGCGGTAAGCAAGTATTTCTGAAACAGCATGCGGATTTGAACTTTTTGCCGAAGGAACAAAATGGCCGTCAGAGGTCTCAAACTTGATATACTTTCCACAAGGATAGCCAACACTTAGATGAAAGACACTATCAGCCAAAAGCTGATCAACATCAAATAAAAGAACGGGAAAACGGTTGCCCGTCATCTCTCTGATGCTTTCAATATCCTCAGCATCTTCTCCCGCAGAAACAAGATGCGTGAATATTTTTTCATGATTGCCCAGTAAATCCCCGTATCTTTTAGTATCCGCATGATTACCCGGCTGTAATTTGCCGCTTTTTAGTACAGCAAATAGGTTCTCCGGTCTGGTTGGCTGTGCCAGATGATAATAACCGTTCTCTTTCGCCAGCCCAGCAAGGCTGATCCCCAGCGGCTCTGACTTATCTGTTTCTATAAGTTTCCGGAACCTGGCCGTTACGTTCCTCAAAGCAGTCCCAAGCGAAGCTTGAGACTCATCCCGTATCAAATCCAAAGTTCCCGTAAGCCAGATATCGCCATTAGCCAGCGTCTCCTTCTGCACCCACCAATTTGAAACCACCCTATACCCATGCACTTCTAAATATTCTATATCCTTTTTCCCGACATTCACAATAACCTTTTCCAACGGACGGGCAGATACCTTCTTGGCAGTCTCAAGCAAAATCGCCCTTTCCAAGGCCGCGTACTTGGCACAGATTCCTCTCTCCGAAGAAAAGCTGATACCATTATTTACCTTACTAAAATGATATAGGTGTTCTAAAGACGAGATCCCGTTCTTCGCGTCTGTTGTATAGCTGCTGCTGTCACACATATAGAATATTCTAAGAATAGTTAAAAACTCGAAAACTTCCAGGCCGGCTTCAGACGCAAGCTGGATAAATTCACCAACCACACTCTTAAGCGGCTGTCCCAGGAAATACTCACCCAGGGGATCATGCCTCAACAAACAGCGGGCAATTATTATTTCTTCATTACTGTACCCTAATCCCGTTAATCCTTTTTGAATAATAGATTCTGTATATTTATGCTGATAATGCTTATCTTTGTTTCGGACCGCGGCAGGCTTACCAATATCGTGTAAAGCGAATACCAGCCGCAGGAATTCCTTATTAACAGAGAAAGGAAAAGGGCCACCAGCAAAATACTTCTCAAATTGTTCAAGCATCATTTCCGTATGCACTTCTAAACTATAGCCTTCCCAGACACCAACGGAATCCTCAAATTGCTCTGCCAGGAACAGATCAGTTTTTAACAGCGCAATAATCCCCGCCGGCGTATAATCAACCGCCCCAAGATAATCTTTTATCTCACTGCCTATTGCCAGCAATTGAGGCGCAGGCGAATAGGCATCCACATCTACTATCTCCCGCGGACTGACAGCAGCAGCTAAGCGGGCATCCCGGGCCTCTAGTTCTTCGACAAATGAACCAATTAACGCCTTTACTGCCCTCTTTTCCCTCCAGGAGGTAATAACCCTTTGCGCCTTGGGCATGGTTATTTCAGCTAAGGCCAGGCTGCTTCTAATAGAATCACATAATTCCAGAAAAACATCCTTATCCCCGCTTTCAAATTCAATCTCCAACTCCTGAAACACCTTCTCCCCGGCAACAAAAAACATATCGAAAGATATCCCTAAGTGTGTATCACCGACTATCACCTTTCTTTTTATCTGCCGGGAATCGGCAATAGCGGCTATTTCCAGCGCTTGTGCGGGGGCAAGATTAAACTGCCGTAAGATAACTCTCTATTTGACCAGTAACTCCCCTCCCGGCGGGCCTCGGTCCCTTTCTCTCCCAGTTTATAATCGTATCTATATAGGCCTTCCCCATCCCCGTCATCCGGCGAAAATCCCGTCACCACCCGTAACGTTATCCCCTGCCTCATCAAACTATCCTCAGGCGTATCAAAATACGTAAACTGCCGCACCTCCTTCCAGCATTTTATTTCTTCTTCAGCAACAAACCTCAAAAGAACCTCATCCAGCATATCAACCAGAATATCAGTCTTAATATCCGCCGGCACATCCAAGCTTTTTTCCAACTCCATTTCCAGGGAATTTCCACTCAAGCTTGTCCTTGGCGATAAAACACTAGTGCCAACACCGTCATGCTGACGCGCCCACAACAATGAATTGCAAAACAAACAACCTACAACAATTATCAATAATATTTTCATATTAATTGAATTTTTCCGCGCTCTCTGCGATTGCTCTGCGGCCTCTGCGTTAAAAAAGATATATTTATATTTTCTAGCCTTTTGCCTCTTCCGTCGTGAAACGTTACACTCCCGTCTCCACCTCTTCCTCCACTGCTACCTGACCTATTCCGTTGGGCAGGGCCTCAGCCAGCGAGGTCAGCTCAAAAAGTTCCGCTAAAGCAATAACAGAAACCCCCTGCTGATTGAGTTGTTCCGCGTTTTCTTCCGGCAATTCCAGCAGATCACCGTTAACCGCCGCGGGATCACCGTCGCGGAACAGCTCTTCATCTACTAAATTCAGCCATTCCTTGATTTCAGCGGCATCATCCAAGGTATCGCTGGTCCAAACAATCAGCACATTCAGGCCGGCTATCGCCCGCAAGGCTTTTACCGCTTCCTGCAGCAAAGGATCATCATCCACATAGGCAACATCTATCAACAAACAGACATTGGTAAAGTCCTGCGCCACTACCCCGATCTGTTTCCAGTGCCGGTAACGGAAAATACTGGCACCCAAATTAATATCCGGCGTGGCATCCAGCTGCTCGTTAATCTCATCTATCTGCAATTTGGCCAGCCGCTCTTTCTGCCGGGAAATAATCAGCTCTTTTTCTTCCGGGGATAATTCCAAACTATCTAGCTGCGGGATAATCCGGAACAATGAATCTAAGTCCATTTTTTCTAAGAGAATATCCAGGAAAGAACTGGCAATAATACCGGATTCATCTCCCTCTATCATTTCTAAGAGTTCGGCTTGAGTAAATTTATCCTCATCCCAGCTACCTTCTTTAGGCAGAGAAGCGGCAATCAAACCGGGATCAATATTTTCCAATAACAGCGGTACCAGCCGTTTGGCCAGCTCCAGCAGGGCCGGCGGCACCTCCAGGGGAATAGATTCCGGCAGGTCCCGCGCCTCGTTCGTCAGCCAATCCAATACCCCATCGAGAATCTCCCGGCTGCCATCAAGATACCGGCGGTTCATTTCCACTACCCGGTCTTCTAATTCCGTTGCCGCTTCCGCCACTGACAACAGCAGGGCCTCGGGGAAATTATGGGCAATATTTTCATCATTACCAAAACGCCGGAACTCATCGGCCGCGTAGATAAAATTCTCTTCCGTTAAACCCGGAATACGCTCTTCAGCGATAAACCGCTTAATCGAGAATGATTTGCTGTAGGGGCTAACATGCAATGTCGGAATCCCCTTGGGCACGTAACTAATCACACTGGTGCTTAAATCCCAGTGACCATTAATATAATAATTGATAAGCTCCCTTAAGAGAGTCACTTCCTTTTTTAAACACTTTTTCACACCCTTAGCAATAAATCTCTCCATTTCCTCGTCAGAATCGAAAAGATAACCAATTAATTCCTTACTGTCACGGAGCCGCTTTTCAATAACCTCTTCATTCGCCGCGCTGAGTAAAACCTCATTAATAAGGTTCCGGGTCCGCAACAGCCGCTGGTAATGCTCTTTTTCTTTTTCCCGGAATTGCTCTTCTATCTCCCGGGCGATAGGCGATAACACCGCTTCCGATTGCCCCTTCAATTGCTTAAAAATAAATTTCATCCGATGCCAGCTGGTCTTGCGGCCGAACCAATAAGGCTGCGGTTTCAACCCCTGCGTCTGGGCCAGCGGTAGAATCACTTCCCGATAAATCTTTTGCAGCGTTAACGGTAGACCGCCGGCTGAATAATAATCATTTCGTTTAATAGTCAGCCGACCACTCGGCCATTTTTTTAGCTTAAAACCAAAGGACTGCGAACCCTCGCGGGTAGAAAAGTGTATTCTGTCCCGGTATTCTTTTTTAATAAATGGAATCACCCTTTCTTCCATCTGCGCGATAGTAATCCCGGTATTAAAGAATATGTGTAACGGCGCCTTTAACAGCCCGTGTTCATGAAGCAATGCTGAACGCCGCAATATTTCGTTTAATTTATCCGCTATATCCGGCGGCATATTGTTCCCCTTCCCTTTCACCGCCAGGGTGTCATCAACATCCAGCACCAGCGCCAGCACCGGCCGGCCGGCTTTGGCGCGCGCTTTTAACTGTTTCCGCACCAAGTCCCGATCCTGCTTCTGCGTCTTTTTTTCCAGTTTCCGTGCCCGTTTTGACCGCAGGCGTTTACCCAGAGAGGCCAGCATATCCCGCAAGTGCACAGTGGTTATCCGGACATAATTCATCTTGCTTAAATCCGCCCTTAACCCTTCCGGCATCTCCAGCGGCTCGCCTCCAGTAAAAACCAGCGAACCAACCTCTTCCGCCAGATATTTCTCAACACGCTCCGGGTCATCCTGGTCGCCATCCAATCCCAGTTCCTTTTTCCTAAAATCAAATTTCTTCTTTAAGATGCACAGTGAATACCCTGTTAAATCCTCTTCTACGCTGTTTAAAACACTTTCCGTCACCTTACCCCGGTAGGCCGCCCGGATAACATCTTCCGGCAATTGCAGTGGTTCGGTTACCACTATTTCAAATCCCAGCTTACCCACAACCTCAGCAAAGTCAGCGGGAATCTCACCCGGCAGCCGCAAGACAAGATTACCCGCCCGGCAGAGAATACGGTTGTATTCAGCTAACAGCTTGGTGGCCTGTTCATCACTAACCTCAGAAACCACATCACTAAAAATCAACTCCTGGGAATTACTATCCTGCTCACTGCTCAGGGACGAGCTTCGCTCGCCCTTTTCGCTTTTTAGATATGAGAACAGTTCCTGAATCTCTACCGGCCAGACATCTACCGGGGAACCTTCAAAAAGCGAACGCAGCACCGTTAAAACAGTTTCATTGAGAAGCGGCAGCCGGCTGTCCAGGCAGACCCGCGGCCGGGAAGAGAGATAAACGCCTTGCTTGGCAATCAGCTGAACAAGAAAACGCAACTGCAGGGCCACGCTTCTGGTATACTCCGGCAGATTGCGGATATTATCGGCAACCAGGCTCAATTGATCAGTAAAACTATCCTTGATCACTTCCAGAGAGTTTTCCGCCAGGTACTTCTCCAGATTACGCAGGATAATCCGGCAGTTGGCCTGCGCCCGCACCTTGGCAAAATAATCATCGTATTCCTCAATATACTCCTCTATTTTCCGGCCCTCCACAATAACAGAAAAGATATGGTCCCTTTCCAGCTGCAGGTCGTAGGAATGCTGGTCAGCCACAATCGCCGCCAGATAAGTGTAAATATCCACCTCACTCAATTGGTCAAAGCGGATGAGCCGGCCAATAACCTGATCGAGCGAGAACCAGTCCAGGTCATATAGATGAAGTTTGTTAACATCAAAATTATAATTCTTTTTCTTTTCCGGCAGGATATTAATCACCTCACAACAGGTATCAAACGTACCGACAAAAACCCGCCTTTCTTCTTCTTTCCGGAACTTATCATTCTCCGGCTGCCTTTTACCCAGCGCTATATCTCCGGTAATATAGGTAAGCAAGATACCATTATCTCGCAGCCAGCGCTGGATTTTCCTGGTCATATACTTAAACTGGGAGAGGAAGACAGAATTGTTAAATTTAATCTGATAATCCTTTCCTTCATACGCCAGCCGGCGGCTGCCTACATCCACCATCTGCCCGTCATCAATCTGGATCCTGTTCCGAGAAAGGTAGCGTAATCGCACATCACCCCAGAGCGGGCCGTCACCAATCCTCACTCCGCGCAGTAATTCCCGCGCTTCCTGTGGAATCTCCAACTCAAACTGCCGGGCTGTTCCCTTGACCATCGTCGTGACCTTAAATCTATTACCATAAAGAGTAAAGCTATTGTTACCTCTGCTCCGCGGGCTAAAATAATCCTTATTAAAAAGCGCTCCTTCTGCCGGATGAGAATCAGCAGTACCAAAAAATTGCTCTAACGCCTTTACCGTTACCTTACTCAAATCCCTTGTCCTCTTTATCTCCCCTTCCTCAACATCAACAACACCGGCACAGATTAATCGCGGGCGGTCAAACTCATCCCGGCCCAGGGCCAGCCGGAGGTTCACTATACCGCCCCGGGGACTATTGACTGTTAACACCCACTGATTAATATATTCCCCCCTGCCGGTTAAGACCTTCTGGCCTCCTTCCTCATCCGGCACCGGTTCTCCGTCCAGATCAAAAAGCCGGATGGTATTGAGTTCCTCCATTATTCTCTGCCGGACGATCTCTTCCTTGACCGAGACATTGCCTTCCTCCAGATACTGTTTCACTTTGGCAATAATATCCGCTTCTTCCGGAGTTACCTGATAACCTCTCTTTTCAAATTCATCCAGCACCCACAGCGGATAGCGGTTATCCTTAATAAAATTCTCCAGTTGCTTATCTTTATTCCTTTTGGCAACTCCTTTTAATATTGTATAAAGGAAGATTACCGGATCAGCGGCATTGGCAATTCCATTATTAAAGGCCTGTTTAAGCCGAAAATCCGTCAGTTTATCCCGGGTAACAATCTCCCGGTCACTCCGCCGCTCAATCAATTTCGCCAGTTCCCCCTGCCCTCCGGGCAGATCTACCACATCCGGCGGATGAATATTTTCCGCCGGCACTTCCATCACATCGCGGATCTCGCGCCGAATCATATCCCTGAGCAATAACTGATTAAGGCGCAGACATTTTTCGAATTTTTTCCCGGGCTTTCTGCTGGCCCCCTGGGCATAGGCCTCCGCCACTGCTGTCAGTTTTTCCGGATCATCCTGCCACAACCATTCCAGTTGTTTCTGCAGCTTATCCGGATCACGGCCAACCAGCGGCGTACCGGTCATCAACAACCGGTGCCGGCAGCTAAGGGCGTCCAAGCTGTATCCTTCCAGCGTATCATCATTACGGTAGCGATGCGATTCATCGAGAATAATCATATCCGGGCGCAATTCTCTTGCTATCTGCTGATATTCACTATAAACCTTATCATTAAAGATCAAGCCTAGCCGTTCCTGCAGGGCATCATATAATGACTCTTTATGCTCTTTCTGCGTCGGCAGCCTGTCAGCAAATTCCTGTTCCAATTCCTCATAAAATATGTCGAGATACTTCCGGATAATCTCTTTTTTATTTTCTATCCGGTCACGCACATGCACGCTCTTCTTGAATCTTTTCTGGGTCCGGCCAAAAACAACATGCAGTTTCCTGGCAATTTTGGTTCGATTGAGAACGATGGTTAAATTTTCTTCCAACAAATTAAGCACTTGAATAAGATGATGGTCCAGATCACTCGCGTTCACTGCCTGCTCACTATTTAGCTTGTGATGAAACTTGGCCAGGGCGCGAAAATCCACGCGTAACTTTTCATAATTGGAAGCCTGGACTCTAATTCCCCGCCGTTCACATTCCGCTTTATTCAGCCAGTTATCGATAATATCCTCGAAATTACCCACATTAGAATTAGGCGTAAAAATTAATACAGTCGCTGGTTTTTCCGGCTGGATAAGAGAAAGATAAATAATAATCAAGAGCGCCTGTACCGTCTTACCGATTCCGGTCCCGTCCCCCATAATCTTGGTCAGGTTCTTCGGCCAGGCCTCTTGCTCCCGCCATAGTTCCATCAGGGTAATCACTCCCACCCACTGATAAACCCGGACCTCCCGCCACATCTCGGCCTTCAGCAATCTGCGCGTGGCCTCATTGTCCAGGAAAATAATCATTGTTTCCAATACCCGCTGAAAACGCTGATAGGCCCGCTGAACCAACTCGTCAGTACTGGTCTGCCGGCCGAAATCCACAATCAGGGACACTAATTCCCGGAATTCTTCGATCTTCACTTCCCGCTCTCCATCATTTTCCGGCGCCACTACTTCCTGCCAGAAATGGTTAAGGTCAATAGCAGCTAAAACATCTTCCAGTTCCCGTGCCGCCTCCGCCCCCTTAGCCAGTATCCCTTTAAACTCAACTAAGAAGTCCGTCAATCTGCCCAACTCCGGATAATTAACGGAACGATTACGATAAAACCGTTTAAAGATACTATCCGTAAACTCAGTAACCAGATCTTCTTCGGTAATCGTAACATCTTCCAGACAATATTTACTCTGGGGATCCAGGAAACGGCTGTATCCTTCTGGCTGGCGCAAAAGCACGTATTTCACCTGGGCCAGCGGTTTTTCCGCCAGCAGCGCTAATCCCTGATCCTCATAGAATAACCTTTCGTAGGCCTCTCTTTCCGCCTTGTCCTCGAAATATTCCTGCAACGGTATCAGCCGGCCGCTGGCATAACGAAAGGCATAATCGTGATGACGCTTTGGTTCCGCCAGATAGGCAGCCAGCCGATGAATCATAAACATCCGCCGGCCGTAATGATCCTTTTCCGGAATAACAGCAATCTCTTCTCCGGCCAGATCGTCAAGTCCGCGCAATACCCATTCGCCATTAAGGGCAAATTCTCCCTGATCATCCACCGTTTTCCCCCAGGAAAAATAGGGTGCTAATTCCATACTCTCATCTTCCAGATAACCGATAAGCGCCTGGTAACGGGTGTCCAGCGGAACTGCCTTCTTTTCAGAAGCAAAAAGAAATGTCTGCAACGGATAACGCACCAACGAATCATCATAATAATTACTCCGGGAATAGACATTGAGCACCGTACCAAAATTTCCGTCCCGCTCCAGGGCAAGGATCAAGGAATCACCTGTCTCTCTAATTGTTGAAGAGATAATCTCCGCCAAAGGTATCTCTTCATTACGATAACCTGCCGGCTTGCCCAGGGGCACCTCGATTGTTATCGGTGATTCCTCTACCTCGATCCGCCTCCGACCAAAATAATAATCAAAGATATTCTGCCAGGCCAGGTTAACCATTACCGCCGCTTCATATTTTTCACTGTAAAGATACTGGCAATCCGGATACTCTCTACCATCCGGTCCGAGCTGATAGATATTTAGTACCACTCCCTGATTAATGTCTTCTTCCAGGCGCAATACCACCGGTTCACCTTCCTTGATATTATTAGTAGCCAACTTATCAATCCGCCGGCCGCGAAAACTAATGGAAATCCGGCCTTCCTTGCCCGCCTCATCTATCTTTAGCGCCCGTCGCGCCACTGGCACTACCGGCAGGCCATAATAGTAATCAATAATATCCGCCCGGGCGATATCATCCGGCTCCAGTTTCAGCGCGCCATTTAAGAGATCCCTCTTCTGGTAAACAGCCACCGGCACCGGCTTCATTGGCTCCGGATATTCAGATTCCCATAACAGCACACCCTGGTTAGGATCCAATTCCACATCCCAGCGTTTATCCGCTACTCGGCAGCTCCGCCCGGGAACCAGTTCCAGCCAGCCGGTGATAAATTCCTTAATATCCTCTTCTGTCAGATTCCTGGGCGACATATCTTCATGATACTGCCCGGGAAAGAGCGCTTCCGCTACCCGGAAACTATTGCCATGAAACACATTCTCCCAGAATTTTGTCAGTAAATTTTCTTTAAACAACCGTTTAAAATCACTGTATTTAAAGCCCCGCAAATCATCTTTCCCCAATAGATCACGAAAAATATATTCAACTAACGCCTGTCCCCGCGCATCCGCCCAGCGGTCATCAGCCAGATAAGGCGGCAGATAGATACTCTGTTCCTCTTCATCCTTGCCCCGCACACTGGCCAGATAGGCCCGGCGGGCCAATGTTTCATTGTAAATCTCTACCACCTGATAAGCAAGGCGCAGGGCTAATCCTTTCGGCGTATCTGCCGCCGGCCAGGTCTCGTAGGAAAACTTATTTATCCTCTCTTCCAGATCCCAATCCTCCTCGCACTTTCCCAGCAACCGCTGTTGGGCAATAAAATAACGCCGCAGAACGATCTTCTGCCATGGCAGTGGTTTTGTGTCCACATCCCTTCTGGCCTCCAGCCGTTCACGCAAACGATTGTCTTTCCAGGACAATCTTTCGTTCCAGGCTGCCTTACGTTTGATCCGTTCCCAATGTTCCCGTTCGTGAAACGGATCATCCGCATCCGCACCCGGAACAGAAAAAACATACTCTTCCAATTCCGCCAGCTCCGCCAGGCGCTTTTGCGCCTGCGCCCTGTCTTTCTCACTCAGGTTCTTAAACACCACCTTCGGCGCCCGGGACAACGGTTGATTTAAGGAAACAAATCTGCGGTTTAACAATGTCAGAAATTGATCCTGTTTCTCTTCAGCCGGCAAAACATTCTGTTCCTGGACTAGAGCAAATATCTCTTCATAAAGATTAACCTCTCCTTCCGACAAGATATCCCTGATCACCGTTAACCTTTTAAAAAGCTCCCGATAAACCGCTATTTTTTCCGGCTCTGTCAATTCTCCCCGCAGCTTTTCTTTTAGCTCCTCGAGCTCGCCCAAAGCCAATTTTTCCCGTTTATTAAAATCATATCTATGCAGCTGGCGGAAGAAACGGTAAAGATGCATATTCTGAGATAGAATAAGAAAAGAACCCGCTTCGCTATCAGCGGTAAAATAATAACGATAATCCAGGTCTGTCACAACTTTCGCGAACGACTGCTCCAGCGCGCGGATAAACTTCGGCAGGTTCATTTCTGCCGTCATTCCCGGCCGCAGAACATCCAGCAGCAATCCATAATTACCATCGGCATCTCTAACCCGCAGCAGTCCCACCTTCCCTTCCACTATCCCGTTAACCTTGATATTGAGAAGCAGATAATCCTGATAAAACATCCGGTCCCCGTAACGATCCTCATCCGGCACCATAAACCGTAAGTGATCAACCAGCTTGGTAGTCGGAATTAAACTAATCTGATTCGTCTTCTCCTCCGCCGGGAATTCAAAACTCAACTCTTCACGAAAGAGCAGCTCCGGGATTTTCCGTTTTTTACTCTCGGAGAGCATCTCTTCATACCGCCGCCAAGAAATAAAGGTAAGATTGAAAAACAATATCCGGTCAAGATCAGAATCAAGATCGGGTTCTACTTCACCATCAGCCATTTGCTGTTTTCTCTCAGCCAGATCCATCATCACATTCTTTAAGGAATCTTCTCCTTTCCCGGCGTCAACCAGCCGGCCAATCTCCTCTACCAGCTTATCCCAGGGGAAATCATCATCAAACCTCGCCAGCCCCCACTGCACAAGCATACTCTTCGTTAACGTCTGAGAACCAACGGCAAAAGACTCGTCTCCCGCCTCTACTTCCTCTTCAGAAACAGCGGGAATTTGGGCAAACCGATAATTCCTTTCCAGATCACTGACAAACCGCGCTTTCATCCTCCGTAAAAAACCATAGGCGCCGACGCGGCGGCCAATAAAGGTTTTGGCATCCCTGCGCAACTTCTCTTCACTTCCCTCCTGCCGGTGCTTCCGCACCAATTCATATTCTTCCGGAGTCAGTTCCCTGCGCAGGTA
>CAZIXI010000024.1:1055-22647 GCA_964543115.1 uncultured bacterium | reverse complement strand
CGGTTAAACCGCGGGATGACAATGCTGCACAAATTACCTATTTTGCAGAACTCTAATGGATGGATAAAAAAGGAGGGAAGCAATGAGTAAGAAGATGACTAAGGCCGATGTGTTAAAGCTGGTTAAGGAGAAGGATGTTAAGTTTATCCGTTTATGGTTTACGGATATTCTGGGGCAGGTAAAGAGTTTTTCTATTACCGATAATGAACTGACCAATGCCCTGGAGAACGGGATGGGATTTGACGGTTCCTCGATTACCGGTTACCAGGATATTGAGGAATCGGACATGATTGCCATGCCGGATCCGAGCACGTTTGCCATTTTGCCCTGGCGGCCGCGGGAAAAGGCTGTGGCCAGAATGATCTGCGATGTGCTTACTCCCGATAAAAAGCCCTATGAGGGTGATCCCCGCTATGTGCTTAAACGCGCACTGGCCCGGGCGAAAAAAATGGGCTATGATCATTTCTATCTGGGGCCGGAACTGGAATTCTTTTATTTTAAGAATGATCAGGGGACAGAGATACTTGATAAAGGCGGTTATTTCGATTTAACTACTCTGGATGTGGCCAGTGACCTGCGGCGGGAAACTGTACTGGCGCTGGAAGAAATGGGTATTCAGATTGAATATTCACATCATGAGGTGGCCCCGTCCCAGCATGAAGTGGATATGCGCTATCAGGATGCCTTGAAGATGGCTGATGATGTGCTTACCTATCGAATAGTGGTTAAAGAAATAGCCAGTAAATTTGGTGTTTATGCCACCTTTATGCCCAAGCCGATTTTTGGGGAGAATGGTTCGGGGATGCATACGCATCAGTCCTTATTTAAAGGCAGCAAAAATGCTTTTTTTGATGCCAAGGCCAAGGATCATCTGTCGGCAACGGCAAGAAGTTATATTGCCGGTTTATTAAAGCATGCCCGGGAGATTTGTTCTATTTTCGCGCAGACCACTAATTCCTATAAAAGATTAGTGCCCGGATACGAAGCTCCGGTTTATATTGCCTGGAGCAGGCGTAACCGCAGCGCGCTCATTCGGGTGCCGCATTATCATCCGGGACAGGAGAAGGCTACCCGCTGCGAGTTTCGGGCCTGTGATCCGGTGTGTAATCCATATCTTACTTTTGCCGCGATGCTGCATGCCGGCCTGGATGGGATCGAAAAGAAATATAAGGTGCCGCCGCAGATGGAGAAGAATCTCTATCATCTTACCGATGCCGAACGCCGGAAACAGGGTATTGAAACCCTGCCGGACAGTCTGGGCTATGCGGTTGCGCTGACCGAAGAAAGCACGTTAGTGAAGAAGACGCTCGGTGATCATATTTTTTCACGCTTTATTGAGCTAAAGAAAAAAGAATGGAATGATTATCGGATTCAGGTACCCAAACATGAGCTTGATCGTTATTTACCGATAGTCTAATACCAGAATAGGGAACGGGAGGGAGGTGCTCTCTCCCCTCCCCAAAAAAAATTCGCTGGCAATGCCTAAAAAACAGGCAGGAGAGGGAAGATGAAAAAACAAACAGGTTTGTACTGGCTGGCCCTAACGGAAATGGAAAAGCCGCTGATTGAAAAGGTGCTTGTAACTACCAGAGGAAATCAATTAGAGGCCTCCCGGGTGCTTGGTATTAACCGTAATACCTTGCATACAAAGATCAAGCGATTAGGGATTAGTATAGTAAAATTTAAGATATGATATTAAAATGGATTCTAGCATCTGGAAAGAGCAACAGATGTAATTCATAGTGAGAAATTGATGAAGGATAGCCATCTACCACAAAGACAGGGATTATATGATCCGCGCTATGAGCACGATAGCTGCGGGGTGGGATTTGTCTGCAATATTAACGGACAACGGTCCCCGGCTATCATTGAACAGGGATTGACTGTGCTGGAATATATGAGTCACCGGGGGGCGGTGGGTGCGGACCCCCAGACCGGTGACGGGGCCGGTATTCTGATACAGATCCCGCATGATTTTTATGCCGGGGTTTGTAGTGAACAGGGGATTAACTTGCCGGCTGAGGGTAGTTACGGTACAGGCCTGATTTTTCTGCCAACCGCGGTAAAGGAACGGAAGTTCTGTCAGGAAGTTCTGGCCCGTATTGTTGCGGAAGAAGGACAGCTTTTATTGGGCTGGCGTGACGTGCCGGTAAATGAGGCGCCGATCGGCAAACTTGCCCGGGAGACCCAGCCGCTTGTCCGGCAGATTTTTATCGGCCAGGGAGAACAAATAGAAAATCAGTTAACACTGGAAAGAAAGCTCTATGTAATCCGTAAACGCGCGGAACAGGAAATAGCCGGCTCGGCAATTCAGCAAAAAAGTTTCTTTTATATTACCAATCTTTCTTCTCGCACCGTTAGTTATAAAGGATTATTAAAACCGGAGCAGGTAAGGCACTATTATCCGGAATTGAACGATGGCAACTTAGCTAGTGCTCTGGCACTGGTGCATTCACGCTATAGTACCAACACCTTTCCCACCTGGGATCTGGCTCAGCCGTTCCGGTTCCTGGCTCATAACGGTGAAATAAATACCCTGCGCGGCAACATCAACTGGATGCGCGCGCGGGAACGGTTACTGGCCACTGAACTATTCGGTAATGATATTGCCAAGATTAAACCGGTGATTGTGGAAGGAAAGAGTGATTCGGCAATAATTGATAATGTATTTGAACTCTTAGTTCTCTCCGGCCGTTCACTGCCCCACGTGATGATGATGTTGATTCCCGGTGCCTGGGAACATGATCGGTTATTATCCGGGGAAATCCGGGAGTTTTATCAGTATCATGCCTGTCTCCTGGAACCTTGGGACGGTCCGGCGGCGATTGCCTTTACCGATGGAAAAGATATTGGGGCGGTTCTGGACCGTAACGGTTTGCGGCCGGCCCGTTATCTGGTCACAAAAAACGGTTTTTGTGTAATGGCCTCCGAGGTGGGAGTATTGAACCTGCCGCCGGAAGAAATCCAGGCCTCGGGTAGACTGGAACCAGGCCGGATGTTCTATATCGATACCGTGCAAGGCCGGATCATTGCCGATAATGAAATTAAACATACACTGGCCGCGGCCCAGCCATACGAGCTCTGGAATAAAGAGAATATCGTTTGTCTGGATAATGTGCTGGCCAGCGGACTGCCGGCAAAAAAAACCGCGGAATTACTGCCGCTTTGGCAGATGTTTGGTTATTCCCGTGAAGATCTGAAACTGATTGTTCAGCCCATGGCCGAGCAGGGACAGGAACCGATAGGTTCCATGGGTAATGACACCCCGCATGCCTGTCTTTCCCGGCAGCCGCAAACACTTTATAGTTATTTTAAACAGCTTTTTGCCCAGGTAACCAATCCGGCAATTGATCCTATCCGGGAAAAGCTGGTTATGAGCCTGGAAACTTTTATTGGCCCGGAGAAAAATATTCTTGCCGCTGCGCCGGAGCATGCCCACCGGCTGAAAGTGACTGCTCCGGTGTTAAGCAGTGAAGAACTGGATAAGATACGTGATTTAAGTGCTTATGGTTTTAAAACAAAGACCGTGTTTATTTATTTTAATGGAAAAGAAGAAGCGGATTTTGCCCGGGCCCTGGAACGTGTTTGTTTTGAAACGGAATACGCGATTGAAGAAGGTTACGATTTTGTTATTTTAAGTGACCGGGGGGTTGATAAAGATCACATTGCCCTGCCGGCCCTGCTGGCGGTGAGTGCCGTACATCAGCATTTGGTGAAAAAAACCATTCGTTCCGAACTGGGTATTGTCCTGGAAAGTGGAGAACCGCGGGAAGTACATCATTTTGCCCTGCTTTTTGGTTATGGCGCGGATTGTGTCTGTCCCTATCTTGCCTATGAAACCATTGGCGACCTTTGCCGGGAGAAAAAGGTCAGTTTGCCGGCAGCCACCGCCCAGGCGAATTACCGGCAGGCGGTACACAAAGGGATTTTAAAGGTTTTATCAAAGATGGGTATTTCCACCCTGCGCAGTTACCGTGGCGCGCAGATCTTTGAGGCCCTGGGCCTGGCGGATGATTTTATTGAGAAATATTTTACGGGGACAACGTCGCGGATTGGGGGCAGCGGCCTGGCGGAGGTAGCGGCAGAAACCGTTAGCAGACACCGGGAGGCCTTTCCCGAACGCACGCAGCGGTTTCCTTATTTAACCCCCGGCGGAGTGTACCAATGGAAACGGGACGGAGAATTTCATCTCTGGAATCCGGATACTATTGCCGCCCTGCAGGACGCGGTGCGTAAAGAGGATTATAGCCGCTATCGTGATTTTGCCGGCTTGATTAATGATCAGACAGGACATCCCACCACTCTGCGCAGCCTGTTGGAGTTTCGGCGGACCATGGCCGTACCCTTGGAAGAAGTTGAACCGGCCAGTGACATACTGAAACGGTTTGTTACCGGGGCGTAAAAATACCCATGAATCACTGGCAGTGGCCATGAACCGGCTGGGCGGGAAATCCAATACCGGTGAAGGGGGTGAGGACCCGGCCCGGTTTGTTGTGCTGCCCAACGGCGATTCGGCACGCAGTGCGATTAAACAGATTGCCTCCGGTCGTTTTGGGGTAACGACAAATTATCTTATTAACGCCGATGAACTGCAGATTAAAATTGCCCAGGGAGCAAAACCCGGGGAAGGCGGGCAGTTACCCGGCCATAAGGTCAGTGCGATCATTGCCCGGACACGCTATACCACTTCCGGGGTAACGCTGATTTCTCCGCCGCCGCATCATGATATTTATTCTATTGAGGACCTGGCACAGTTGATTTTTGATCTCAAGAACGTTAACCCAAAAGCACGAATCAGTGTAAAACTGGTTTCGGAGGTCGGGGTAGGCACAATTGCCGCTGGTGTGGCTAAAGGCCACGCGGATATGATCCTCATTTCCGGCGGGGACGGCGGAACCGGCGCATCTCCCCGCAGTTCGATCCGGCATGCCGGATTGCCCTGGGAACTGGGACTGTCGGAGACCCACCAGACACTGGTCTTAAATGATCTGCGCAGCCGGGTACGGTTACAAACCGACGGGCAGTTGCGTACCGGCCGGGATGTGGCCATTGCCGCTCTGTTGGGAGCGGAGGAATACGGTTTTTGTACCGCTGCCTTGATTACCCTGGGTTGTGTAATGCTGCGGCATTGTCATCTTAATAATTGTTCTGTGGGAGTAGCCACTCAGGATCCCCTGTTGGAACGCCGGTTTCGCGGCCGGCCGGAATATGTGGCAAACTATTTGCGTTTTGTCGCCCAGGATCTGCGGGAAGTGATGGCGCAATTGGGAATGCGTAAAATAGAAGAAATGATCGGCCGGACAGATTTATTGGCGGTCAGTAATGATTTGCAGGTAGAAAAGGCAAAGAAAATAGATTTTTCCCGTATTCTTTACCAGCCGCCGGCAGCAGAGGGGGTAGGAATCTATTGCCAGCAGAAACAGGACCACGGTATTGCCACGGTTAAAGATCGGGAATTAATCGCCGTAACCAGAAAAGCGGTGAGAGAAGGGAAATCACGTAAGTTAATTTTGCCGATCAGTAATACGGATAGGACCACTGGTGCCATGTTAAGCGGTGAGATTTGCCGTGTTCAGGGAGAGAAGGGATTGCCGGAAGACACGATTCAGTGTAAATTTACCGGAGTTGCCGGTCAGAGCTTCGGCGCGTTTTTGGTTAAAGGCGTAACCTTTGAGCTTGAGGGTCTGGCTAACGATTATGTGGGTAAAGGTATTTTTGGCGGGAAGATAATTATTTATCCGGATAAAAAGACTACTTATTCGGCCCGGGAAAATATCATTATTGGCAATACTGCTTTTTATGGCGCGATTGCCGGAGAGGCCTATATCCGGGGAGTGGCCGGAGAACGCTTCTGTATCAGGAATTCCGGCCTCTATGCGGTTATTGAGGGTGTTGGCGATCATGGTTGTGAATATATGACCGGCGGCCGGGTAGTGATTCTCGGGGCCTGCGGCCGGAACTTTGCCGCCGGGATGAGCGGCGGAATTGCCTATATCTATAATAAAACCGGAGATTTTCAGCAAAAATGCAATCAGGATATGGTGCTTTTAGAAGAATTAAACGAAGAGGATCACATGACCGTTTATAACCTGATTTACAATCACCACAAGTATACTGACAGCCAGGTAGCAGATAAAATAATTGCTAATCTGGATGAAGAAATAAAATATTTTATTAAGGTAATGCCCGTGGAATATAAACGCATCCTCGCACAAAAAGATCTGGAGGCGCAACTGGGTATATCCTAACCGGAGGTTTTTAAATGGGTGATCCGAAGGGATTTTTAAAGATAAAACGGCAAACTGCCGGGTACCGGCCGGTGTGTGAACGGGTGCAGGATTATGCGCCGGTCAGTCGGCAGCGTACGCCAAAGCAGTCGCAGCAGCAGGCCTCCCGCTGTATGGATTGCGGCACGCCGTTTTGTCACTGGGGCTGTCCCGTGGGCAATTATATTCCGGAATGGAACGACCTGATGTTTCAGGGTCAATGGGCCGAGGCCTATACTTTGTTAGAGGCAACAAATAACTTTCCGGAATTTACCGGCCGGGTCTGTCCGGCCACCTGTGAATATGCCTGTGTATTGGGCATTAATGATGATCCGGTAACAATCAGGGAAAACGAACTGGCTTTAGTAGAATATGCCTTTAAACATGGTTTGGTTGAATCATGCTCAGCAAAAAATAAAACCGGTAAACGCGTAGCGGTGATTGGTTCCGGGCCGGCGGGCCTGGCCTGTGCCGACCAGCTGACGAAAGTTGGGCACCACGTCTCTCTTTATGAAAAGAATGATAGAATTGGCGGGATATTACGCTACGGCATCCCGGATTTTAAATTGGAAAAACAAATCATTGACCGCCGGCTGGAGCTGTTAAGAAAGCAGGGTGTGGAGTTCATTCCCTCAGTCAATGTCGGTGTTGATTACAAGACGAAAAAACTTTTACGGGAATATGATGCCGTTTGTTTAACCGGTGGTTCTTCAGTACCGCGGGATTTGAAGATTCCCGGCAGGAAATTAAAAGGTATACATTTTGCCATGGATTACCTTACCCAGGGCAATAAACGGGTGGCCGGAATCGCGGTTCCCGCAAATGAACTTATTAATGCTGCCGGCAAAAAAGTGGTTGTTATCGGCGGCGGTGATACAGGTAGTGATTGTGTGGGTACGGCCAACCGCCAGGGGGCCGGTTGTGTGGTGCAGATTGAAGTTTTGAATCAGCCGCCGGAATGCCGCGATGACACGATTGTGGCGCCCTGGCCGCAATATCCACTACTTTTAAAAACTTCCTCCAGTCATGAAGAAGGGGCCGAGCGGCAATGGGCGGTATTAACCAAGGAGTTCATTGGAGAACAAGGCCGGGCTTTGCTAGCAAAGCTCGTAAAAAAGATCAAATGTGTGAGGGTGGAATTCAGGCAAACTGCAGCCAACACCTGCCCGGTAATGCAGGAAGTTAGAGGGAGTGAATTTACACTGGCGGCTGATTTGGTGATTTTGGCAGTTGGCTTCTTACATCCGGAGCCGAATGGTTTATTATCGAATTTGGGAGTAACCCTGGATAGGCGTGGTAATGTGCAAGCGGCAGAGACTTTTAAGACTTCCCTGAAGAAGGTTTTTACGGCCGGGGATATGCATACCGGCCAATCATTGGTGGTAAAAGCCATTGCCGAAGGGCGTAAAGCGGCGTATCATATAGATCGGTTTTTAATGGGATCAAGTGTTTTACCATATATATGATTCATGGAATAGTATTTGTTTGAGGAGGAAGAAAAATGATCAGCACAGGGATTAAAGGATTCGATGATATTTTGACGGGCCTGCGCGTAGGCGACAATGTGGTCCTGCAGGTGGATCACATTCAGCATTACCAGGATTTTGTTACTCCTTACATAAAGCAGGCGCTGGCCGAGAAGAAAAAAATTATCTATCTGCGGTTTGCCGAACATGATGCGCTGCTGGAACCATCGCCGCAAATAGAGATCAAACAGTTAAACGCCCGGGCGGGATTTGAGGTTTTTACTACCCAGGTACATAATATTATTACCGAAGGAGGTTACGGTGCCTATTATGTTTTTGACTGTCTGAGTGATTTATTGGGTGCCTG
This sequence comes from uncultured bacterium, assembly GCA_964543115.1. Lineage (GTDB taxonomy): Bacteria > Auribacterota > CAZIXI01 > CAZIXI01 > CAZIXI01 > CAZIXI01. The sequence goes on along the minus strand of CAZIXI010000024.1, from coordinate 14,548 downwards.
GGCCACGGATTTGATGATCGGGAACTTTTTTATGGTTACCTGTCCTTACCTGTTTGAATTGGACACCATTACTTATTTTGCCCTGTTGCGGGACCATCATTCCTTTAAAACAATTGCCCGGATTCGTTCCACTACCCAGTTATTGATTGATGTTTACTGCTGTGAGGGTAACTATTATATTCATCCGTTAAAGGTCTGGAACCGGTATTCACCCACTATGTTCCTGCCGCATATCAAGGAGTCGGAGGAGAGGTTTGTGCCGATTACCGATAGCGTTAATGCCTCACAGCTCCTCTCGCATATCAGCAGCCGGGGTACGGCCAGTGTGGACCGCAAGCTGGATTATTGGGACCGCTTGTTCCTGGACGCGGAGGGATTAATGCAGTCAGGTGCCCCGGCGGAAAAACAGCGGCAGATGCTGGAAGAACTCAGCCGGATACTGATGACGCGTGATGAACGCATTCGTTCGCTGGTGTTGGATAATTTTAACCTGGCGGATTTATTGTTTATTAAATCCCGGATCATCGGTACCGGGCTGGTTGGCGGTAAGACCGTGGGTATGCTGCTTGCCAGAAATATTCTGTCCCGGGAAAAGTCATTTTCCTGGTCCGATTATGCGGAGCCCCATGATTCTTTTTATATCGGCTCGGATGTCTTTTATGCTTATATCGTTGAGAATGGCTGGTGGAAATTAAGGATGCAGCAGAAGACCAAGGAACACTATTTTGATGCGGCGGCGGTGTTAAAGGAAAAACTGGCTCGCGGTAAGTTCCCTGACGAAATCCGGGAGCAGTTCCAGCAAATGATCGAGTATTTCGGCACCTCTCCTTTTATTGTGCGTTCCAGCAGTTTATTGGAAGACGGTTACGGTAATGCCTTTGCCGGTAAATATGAAAGCGTGTTTTGCGCAAATCAGGGTACCCCGGAACAGCGTTATGTGCAATTTGTGGAAGCGGTACGGCGGATCTACGCCAGTACAATGAATGAAGATGCGCTTACGTATCGTAAACAGCGCGGATTAGATATGCTTGATGAGCAAATGGCCCTGTTGGTGCAGCGCGTTTCCGGTTCTTATCACCAGCAGTATTTCTTCCCGGATGTGGCCGGTGTTGGTATTTCTTATAATACCTATGTCTGGAGTCCGGAAATGAAGCCGGAGGCCGGTATGCTGCGTATTGTCTTCGGGCTGGGTACGCGGGCCGTGGACAGGGTAGAAGGTGATTATCCCCGGATAGCCGCTCTGGATGATCCGCTGCGTAAACCTCATAGCGGCATGCAGGATGCCCGTAAATTTTCTCAGCATGATGTTGATCTGATTGATATTGCTGAGAATAAATTAACTACGGTGTCCGCTGCCGTGCTTCTGAGTAAAAAATTGGATATTAATATTCAGCGGATTGCCGTGCGTGACCATGAGTCCATCAACCGGATGCGGGCCCGGGGGGGAGAACGAAAAGATTATTGGCTGATTACTTTTGATAAATTATTTTCTGATCCCGAGTTTACCGAAACAGTGAAAAAAATACTTAAAACCCTGGAAGATAATTATCGTTATCCGGTGGATATCGAGTTTACGCTTAATTTTACTGAAGGCAATAAATTCAAGATTAATCTTCTCCAGTGCCGGCCGCTGCAGACACGGGGGTTGGGATCCAAGGTAGAAATTCCCCGGAATATTGCGCCGGAAAAAATACTCTTCTCTTCTGCCGGCTACTTTTTTGGCGGTAACGTTTCCCAGAGGCTGCAGCGGATTATTTTTGTTCAGCCGGAAAAATACAGCCAGTTGTCCCAAACTCAGAAATATGACATCGCCCGGGTAGTGGGTAAACTCAATAAACAGATTATCAGCCAGGAAGAAATGCCCACTTTATTAATGGGTCCCGGCCGTTGGGGCACCAGCACCCCGTCCCTGGGGGTGCCGGTTAATTTTGCCGAGATCAGTAACGTCAGCGTGATGACGGAGATCGCCTTTACCAGCGGCAACCTGATGCCGGAACTTTCTTTTGGCACGCATTTTTTTCAGGATTTGGTAGAAACTAATATTTTCTATCTTGCCCTGTTTCCTGAAAAAGAGGGAGTGGTCTTTAACGATCTGGCCAAGTTTGATTTCAGGAATATGTTTAACGATCTCGTGCCGGAATTCAGCAAATATCAGGATATTATCAGTGTTTACGATGTGGGCAATCAGGAGCTGCGTCTTATGTCCGATGTGCTGCAGCAGCAGGTGGTTTGTTTTTTGAAATAGGGCTATTTTTTAAAGGAGGAGGAAAATGAACTGTGTTCGTAATGTTGTTTTGTTGTTGTTGTTAAGCAGTTTGTGTCTGGGCGTGCTTGGCTGTTACGATTCGGCGGTGCCTCTGTCAGGGGATAAGGGGACAAGTTTTGACCAACGGCTGGTCAGAAATTGGGTGCAGGTGCCGGAAGAAGGAAAAAAAACTGAGTACAACTTAGCGGTCTATCGGTTTCATGACAACGATTATTTTGTTATTTGGAGTAAAGAAGGCAAGAGTAAATACACAGTATTTACCCGGGGATTTATTACAGATATTAATGGTGCCAAGTTTATGAATATCCAGGATATCACCTCAGAAGAGGTGAAGGATAGGAACTACTGTTTTTTTCGTTACGAGATTGATGAGCAGGGTAATTTGGTGGTGCAGTATATAGATAAAGACAGCTCGTTACTGGAAGACGATGAATTCACCACTTCCAAGCAGTTAAATGAATTTGTTAAGAAGAATAAGGATAATGAGAAACTTTATAATAAAACGAAGTTTGTTTTCAAGCCGGCCAGGGAATTTGATCTGGAAATAGTGCTGCAGCCTAATAAGAAATTCTAATAAGACAAAAAGCTGGGGGCAGTAATTCAATCGCTGCCCCTGCTTTTTAATCTAACCAATACATCGACCGTTCGGCGATTATGCCCACTTCGTTAGTGGATTCTACCCTTGTTGATACCCCGCCCTTATTGTTCATTTCAGTGATATCATTTATTTTCCTGGTAAACCGGCGCTGGGCGGATACGGTGACGGCTTCCTGAAAAGTGTTACCATCTTCGTCCATATAAGTAAGCCTGATATTGGCGGTGTTATCGTTGGGGTTTTGCAGAAGGATCCAGGTGCTGTAACCGTTAGTACAGCCTTCCGCCAGGTACCAGCTGGTGGCGGCAGCGGTTGTTCCGGCACTGCAATGGCCGCCGCCAGTCCAGTACATTGCCCGTTCGGCAATGATACCGATTCCATTGGTGGATGAGATTGTGGTAGAAACTCCTCCTTTATTGTTCATACTACTAATATCATTTATACTTCTGGTGAACCGGCGTTGAGCGGAAACCGTAACAGCTTCCTGAAAAGTATTTCCATCTTCATCCATGTAGGAGATGGTGATATTGGCCGTATTTTCATTGGGGTTTTGCAAGAGGATCCAGGTACTATAACCATTCGTAGAGCCTTCCGCCAGGTACCAGGTAGTGGCGGAAGCCGTTGTTCCGGCACTGCAATGGCCGCCGCCAGTCCAGTACATTGCCCGTTCGGCGATAATATCCACACTGTTAGTGGATTCTACCTTTGTGGAAACCCCGCTTTTATTGTTCATTGAACTGATATTATTTATTCTTCTGCTAAACCGGCGCTGAGCAGAAACGATTGTGGATTCCTGGAAAGTATTGCCGTTTTCATCCATGTAAGTCAGGGTCACATTTGCATAGGTACTGCCGGAATTTTGCAGGAGGATCCAGGTGTCGTAACCATTAGTGCTGCCTTCTGCCAGGTACCAGGTAGAGGCCGGAGCAGTTACCCCCACACTGCAATGGCCGCCGCCGGGCCAATACATCGCCCGCTCAGCAATGATCCCAATATCGTTGGTGGATTCCACCTTAGTGGCCACCCCGCCTTTATTTTTCATTCCGTTAACCGCATTTATCCGCCGGGTAAACCGGCGGTTACCGGTTAATGTTTCTGTTTCTACTACGGTATTGCCGTCTTCATCCATATAGGTCAACTTTAGGCTGGCTGAATCACTGCTGGGATTTTGCACACAAAGCCAGGTGGCGTAACCGTTGGTGCAGCCTTCTGCCAGGTACCAGGTGGTACTGGTTGTTGCCGCGGCGATACTGCAATGACCGCCGGCCCCTACTTCTACCTCTTCTTCCTCCTGTGTTTCGATAATATTTGCCAGCTGTAAACGGGCCGCTTCCCAGGTATCTGGATCGATTGACCAGCTGATATCTGTTCTTACGTATGTGGGATCACTGTTATCATCAACGCCGTATTCCCATAATACGGTGGGAACAATGCTGTTAACGATTTGTTGCGTTGCGGCCGAATCAATAGCCGCTGCCATTACCAGATAATCCACATCCTGAATTCCCCGCCGCCACTGTTTTAGCCGCAGGCTGGCAATCGGGCCGGAGGCCCCATAAGATTCCGCCGGATAAACAGTGTCTGTTCCTGGATATAACAGAACGCCGTCACCGTTAGAATAATTCCAACCGGTTTCCCCCAGCACACTATCCACATTGCTATAGGTGCCAAAGGTCTGGGCGGTACTGAATACATTAGTCTCTCCCATATCACCCTGAAAATTATTATAATAAGTAGATTCCCATTTAAACCAGCGGTCGATACCCTTTTTATACTGGGCCCAGGCCAGCTGGCGCAGGGCGATCCCGTCGTCTTCGGTGGCAAAAGAACCGGTTGCTGGCCGGATACCGTTATAAAAATAGACGTGTTTATTGGTATCATTTTCAAAAGCTGCAACAGCGTCCTGCCAGGTTTGTGTAACCCCTACTGTAAACCAGCTGGGAGAAATATCCAGACCGGGACAGCTGGTTATGGCGGTAGTCATATCCATCGTGGCTAGAGATTTAAGATTACTGCCGGCGCCGGGAGCATTATTTATCCAACCGGCCCATTGTTCTATCTGGGTATAATCATCTGATTCATCGATAAGATAAAGAAAATATTCCGTGTTGTTGGCGTTAGCGGCAAACCAGTCCGCCCAAGCCTGGGCATGTGCCTGCATTGCCGCTTCGTCGCTTGTGCTCCAGTAGTCTGTCCAGGACCCGTAGGTGCCGATAGAATAAATGTTATTTCCCGTTGCTTCTCCCGGACCGGCATAACCATTAGTGGAAGTGAAGAGTGTGCCGTCCAGGCGGGAAAGCCACTCGTTGCCGGGTTGATCGTTACCTGCCGCTTCGCTATCAATAAGAGATATTTTATGACGGTGGGCCAGCTGAAAATGGCGGTTGCGTACCGCGATGCCGGCGGCATTATCGGGGTCCAGATTTGCATCACCAAAATAGCGCGTGTTGATATTTTCGCGGCTGAAATAAACCATTGTTTTCGAGTTCGGTTCATCCGGCAGGATAAACCCGCGCACCGTTAATTCTACCGCTAAAGAGGCAACCGTGGTTCCCTGTTCATGAATAGTAATATTGCCGGTATAAAGACCGGTGCTGGCTGTTTTCGGAATGTAGATATCTACCCAGATACTTTGATTACTGGCTGCCGTTACATCGAATTGGGAGACTAGTTCCAAGGGCACGGCAATATCCGGGTAATACTTATCGTGATTGGGGCGGTCGTTCCAGGTTCCGGAACCGATTCCGGAACTATCATAAGAACGGCGCATACTGGCGGGAATATGACGTTCATCATAGGTTTCATAAGACATAAGACTAAGACCTTTAATCTGCAGATAACGTACGTAGAAGAGTTCAATATTACGGTTGGACCAGTTAAACAGATCACTACTATCAGTGGTGGCGATTGTCGCCCCGCCCGGGCCGGTTAGACTAGCCAGGGAAACAGATATATTTTCCGCGCTCTGACTGCCGGCTTCCAGAATAAGATTAAAGGCCACTACTTCATTTTTTGTGCCGAAAATCTGTACCGTAGTGCCGTTCCAGACAGAGTTGTTTACGCTATCCGCACTGTTTGTTCCCCGCAACTCATCCCGGGTTACCTTGTCCCCGCCTTCATTTGCCCAGACAGCGGTAAGGTTTCCTTCCGGCTGGATAATACCTGCGGCTAGGGGTTCAAGAGACAGAAAATAAGCGGAAAAAATCATTATAATGATGGTAATTGCCCTAAATTTATTCACACTTACCCCTCATTATAATATCACAAATAATGCATATTGTCAAGAGAAGGGAGGTTGTAGTAGTCTGGCGGTTTAAATCTTACAGACACGTGTCTTCCCAGAGGTAACTTTAAAAATAATCATTTCTAACGGGCCGCGGCCCTGGTAACGATTATTCTTTACTCCTCTGGATTCAGCAATACCGCCGGTCACTACCAGTGGGATATCCTGATAAACCCGCCGCGAGTAGCCGTGGATATGACCAAAATACATTGAATGCAGATAACGGCGCTGTTTTTTCACTATTGCTAAGAAACGGTTTGAGGCCCGGGGCCAGAGTGAATGAAAGGTCCAACCCGGTGCTTCCGGGGGGATGTGGGAAAAAATGATGGACCGCGGCCTAATCTGCCGTGAGAACCAGCCGGCCTCTTTTTTGCTGAAGGTGCGCGTACCGGTATTCAGGCCGATAAACCGCCAGCCGCCTATATCAATAACCTTGTGCAGGGTGCCGAAATATTTTCTGAAATTCCTCGTAGGATAATCATGATCCCCGGGTACTGCCGCCCAGACGGCGGGATATTTGTTAATGTAGCGAAAAACTTCATTATATTCTTTTTGCGTAGCGTTAAGGGACAGATCACCGGCCACCAGGAACAGGTCGGGTTTATGTTCCTGCCAGACCTTACGCAGCAGCCGCGGGAAATTTTTTTTCCAGCCTGGCCGGCAGGCCGGATCAGCCAGGATGGCAATGGTCTTAATAGCCGTTAGCTTATGATATTTCCGTTTTAAAATGGTCATTAGTCGCTCCTCCGGGCAGTCCCCCGATGAAATCGGGGGGCAGTCTATATCCATTCCTATAACGGCAGTCCCCCGATGAAATCGGGGGGCAGTAGGTCTTTAAACGGGAACAACGTTCCCATAGCGATATTTTTGGTGCCCAGGCCGTTCTCTTCTGCTGCAGCAACTGGATTAAGGCCGCCGAACACAATCATGCCCGCCTTGCCTTCGTTGACCGGGATATCCAGCAGCGGCTGTCCCGGATTACCGATCATTAAAATACCGTAGAGGCCGATTTTATCCAGTTTTTTCTTCAGTTTATGGGCGGCGCCGATAGCAATTGCCGGGATTTCCCGGAAGCTTGCGCCGATTAAGCCGTTACCGGTACGGGCCGTTTGACTGACACTTGTCATCCTTCCCTTAATAAAAATCTCCAGTGGATCCAAGGTGGATCCGTCATAATAAATAATCTGCGTAAAACGTACCGGCTGGTGGTTTTTCATTTCCAGCAGTCCGCCGAAGCGGGAGCTGATCGGGATCCCGTGTTTAAGCAGGATACCGTTAATGGTTACACTACAGATAGTGCCGATAGCCGTTTGTTCCGGCGGCACTGTATAATTTCCCAGTGTTGTACCGGACTTAGCAATAATAAAATATTTACCCATGCCTAATTTTTCTTTAAAGGCCAACTGGATATGCTGCCGGGCTTTGTTGATATTCTTATTATGAATAGTGGAGATATTAAGAATTATATTTCCCTTGAGCGTAGATAACGAAAAATCCATCTGGTAGGAAAGCCCGTCAATTTTCGCGGCCACCAATCCCACCTTTTCGAAAATAAACGATTTAGCTAATTCTTCCCGGCCGGCAGCGGTAAGCAAACGGCCGCGTTTACCGTAATTTTTGGTCAGCTGTGTCTTATCGGTAATGGCCAGGTAATAACGGGCAGTCCTCGGGCTGAGATTAATACCGTAGCGCTTAACCTGGTTGGCAATTCGTGTACCGCCCACAGGTTTTTTCGCTTCCCGCAACACCTGTAAAATAGCGGTTATTTTCTTTTGGGTTTTAATATCCATATAAATTTGCTATCCTTTTTCTGCCTGAAGATTAGGCAAAATTCACCCTTATTTTACCGAAAGATCAGAAGCATGTCAACAAAAATACGGCAATATTGCCGATAAATATCATATTTAATTTAACGGCAATAGTGGTGGATATAATCGGCAAAATTGCCGAAATAAGTCGTTTTTCTGTTGACATGTTATGTCGATTAAAGTTAAGATAGGCCTCTATTAACTAGGCAGATGGTTGCCGTGGTGAACAAGGAGGTCTCTTATGACAGTGGCTGTAGCGAAAAAGGAGGCAGGTATGTCATATGTAAAAAATGTAATGGAATTAGTGAAAAAGCGTAATCCGGGGGAACCAGAGTTTCTCCAGGCGGTGACCGAGGTATTAGAGTCACTGGAGCCGGTATTTGAGCAGCGTCCTGAATATCAGGAAGCGAGGATACTTGAACGCCTGGTGGAGCCGGAACGGGTGATTATGTTCCGCGTGCCCTGGTTTGATGACAAGGGACAGGTCCAGGTTAACCGCGGATTTCGGATTGAGTTTAACAGCGCCCTTGGTCCATATAAGGGCGGATTGCGGTTTCATCCTACCGTTTATCTGGGGCTGTTAAAGTTCCTCGCCTTTGAACAGATAATTAAGAACTCCCTAACCACACTGCCGATGGGCGGAGGTAAAGGCGGATCGGATTTTGATCCCAAGGGAAAAAGCGATAATGAAGTAATGCGTTTTTGCCAATCTTTCATGACCGAACTTTCCCGTCATATCGGTCCGGACACCGATGTTCCGGCCGGTGATATCGGAGTGGGCGGCAGGGAAATCGGTTTTATGTTTGGTCAATATAAGAGGCTGCGCAATGAATTTACCGGTGTGCTGACCGGTAAAGGATTAAGCTGGGGCGGTTCACTCATTCGTCCGGAGGCTACGGGTTATGGCGCGGTTTATTTTGCCGAAGAAATGTTAAAGACCAGGAAGGATTCCTTTAAGGGTAAGGTATGTACGGTTTCCGGTTCCGGTAACGTCGCCCAGTATACCGTCGAGAAACTGAACCAGTTAGGCGCCAAAGCGGTGACCTTATCTGATTCCGGCGGTTACATCCATGATCCGGACGGCATCACCCCGGAGAAACTGGATTTTGTCATGGAGCTGAAGAACGTAAGAAGAGGGAGGATTAAGGAATACGCGGATAAATACGGCGTGAAATATTATCAGGGACAACGGCCGTGGAGCGTTAAGTGTGATGCCGCTTTTCCGTCCGCCACCCAGAACGAGATTGATGACAAGGACGCGGCAACTCTGTTGAAGAACGGTTGTTATGTGGTTTCCGAAGGCGCCAACATGCCCACTGTCCCGGAAGGCGTAGAGCAGTTTGTTAAGGCTAAAATCCTCTATGCACCTGGTAAAGCGGCTAACGCCGGTGGAGTAGCCACATCTGGATTGGAAATGAGTCAGAATTCTCAGAGACTGCCGTGGAGCAGAGAAGAAGTTGATAGTAAGTTAAATGGCATTATGTGCGCTATCCACGAAGCCTCAGCCAAAGCTGCTGCAGATTTTGGTCAACCGGGCAATTACGTGTTGGGTGCCAACATTGCCGGTTTCCAGAAAGTAGCCGATGCGATGATGGATCAAGGACTGGTATAAGTAGTAGAATAGCAGAAAGCGAAAAACAAAAGACCCTGTCTTACGCAAGTGAGACAGGGTCTTTTTTATTCTTTATTTAGGCAGGCGGGTGGTGATGTAATACTTGCCGTTCAGTTTGCCGAAGGGGATACTGAGGCTGCCGTCTCCCGGGTTGCTGCCTTCCACTACCAGATAACCGACCGGTTGCATGTTCCAGGTGTATGTTTTTCCGCTGGCTGCCTGTACGGGTTCACGTTCCTTGGGGGTCATTTCGCGCAGGCTGAATTTCGGGTCCTGGTAATCAAAACAGTCGGGGATATGCCTGCGCATACCGTCTTCCATTTTTTGTGGGACATTACTCCAGTGGCCAAGCTTCATAATGGTAGCTACATCTTTTTTGTTAACGGCCTGTTGGACTACCTTTAAGAGTTCTTCTTCTGAGGTTATATTGCCTGGCTTTTGGGGGCCGCAAGAGCAGGAGGTTAATAAGCCTAGAATGATAAGAATAGGCAATACTTTTAATATTTTCATTAATTTTCCTATAAAATCGAATAATACTTATCTATTTCGTATTTACTGACCTGGGCCTTGTATTCGTTCCATTCCAGTTTTTTATTGAGGATGAAGTATTGGAAGACGTTTTCTCCCAGGGCTTGTTTAATCAATTTGCTTTGCTCGGTGAGTTTGATTGCTTCGTAGAGGTCATCGGGCAGTGAATGAATTCCTTTTTTCTTTCGCTGTTCCTCTCCCATGTGGTAAATATTATCGGTTGCCGGATTGCCTAATGTATATTTTTTCTCGATTCCCTCCAGGCCGGCGGCCAGCATAGCGGCAAAGGCCAGGTAAGGGTTGCAGGACGGGTCCGGGGAACGGAACTCCACCCGGGTGGCCTTTTCTTTGCCCTTGCGGTAGGCGGGGATGCGTACCAGGGCGGAACGGTTCATCTGCGCCCAGCAGATATAGACCGGGGCTTCATAGCCGGGAACCAGGCGTTTATAGGAATTTACCCATTGATTGGTGATGGCTGTAAGTTCTGGTACGTGCCGGAGGATGCCGGCGGTAAAGGCTTTAGCTGTTTTGGACAGGTGCTGTTTATCTTTGGGATCAAAAAAGGCGTTACGATTGCCTTTAAAAAGTGACATATGCACGTGCATGCCGCTGCCGTTAATGCCGAAAAGGGGTTTGGGCATGAAGGTGGCGTAAACCCCGTGTTTGCGGGCCACTTCTTTAACTACCAGACGGTAGGTCATCACGTTATCCGCCATGGTCAGGGCATCGGTGTAACGCAGGTCAATTTCATGCTGGGAGCTGGCCACTTCGTGATGGGTACATTCTACCGGTATGCCCATTGCTTCCAGGGTAAGGGCGGTTTCTTTGCGTACCGCCCGCAGGATATCGGTTTCCGCGTCAAAATAGCCGGCTCGTTCCAGGGGTTCCGGGGTATCTTTGTCTTTAAAATAGAAATACTCCAGTTCCGGACCGACAAAAAACTTAAAACCCAATTTTTGCGCACGGGCCAGGTTGCGTTTTAGTACATAGCGCGGATCGCCGGGGTAGGGTTTACCATTGGTATCCAGCACATCGCAGAACATCCGGGCCACGCCTTCTTCGCCGATGTTAGCGGGCATGATATGAAAGGTAGACGGATCGGGCAGGGCCATTACGTCGCTTTCTTCAATGCGGGCAAAGCCTTCAATACTGGAACCATCAAAACCCGTACCTTCTTCCAGGGCCAGGGGCAGTTCATCGGCGGTGATATCAAAACTTTTTAGAAATCCCAGAACATCGGTGAAACATAAACGAATAAACTTAATTTTATTTTCTTTTACCATCCTTAAAACATAGTTTTTATCTTTTTTTGCAGTCATGTAAACCTCCTTCAAATTTGGATTGCGGATTTGAATTCTGCCTAAAATTTTAGCACTTTACGTCTAATCGGTCAATTGTTTTGCCGGGCGGGCGAAAGAGATTGCCTTGCATGTTTGAATAGATTATAATGGAGGTACTTATGCGTTTATTAATTATCATTGTTGTTACCTTGCTTTTTGGTTTCCTCTCCATGCATGGCTGGCGCCTCTGGACTAGTGGGCAGCAAGTGATTCGGCAGACGGATGCGCAGCTGGCGACGCGGCTGCAGGCGCATGTCTATCGTCTTTCGCAGGAGATCGGGGAGCGGAGTGTGTTTCAATATGACAACTTGGAAGAGGCCAAGAAGTATATCAGTGAACAACTGACTTTATTTGGTTATCAGGTAGAGTACCAGGATTATTATGCGTCCGGCAAGCAGGTGAGTAATATCATTGCCGCTAAACCGGGAAACAAGCACCCGGAGGAGATTGTGATTGTGGGGGCGCATTATGACAGTTGTTTTAATCCCGGGGCGGATGATAATGCCAGTGGAGTGGCCGGGTTGCTGGAACTGGCCCGGCAATTGAAGGATCAGCAGACTAAACGCACGATCAGGTTTATTGCCTTTGTTAATGAGGAACCGCCGTTTTTTAAAACCGAACAGATGGGCAGCCGGGTCTATAGCCGGCAGGCCAAACTGGAGGGGGAGGACATCAAGGCTGTGATTATTCTGGAAATGATCGGTTCTTATTCCCAAAAGCCTAATTCCCAACGGTATCCGCCTTTATTTGGCCTTTTCTATCCTAATAAGGCTAATTTTATTGGGGTAATTGGTAATTTTCCTTCCCGCTGGCTGGTTAGTCAGGTAGCCTGTGCTTTTAAGCAAAAAAGTCAATTTCCGCTAGAATCGGTGACAACTTTCGGTTTTGTACCCGGGGTGGATTTTTCTGATCATTGGTCTTTCTGGCAGGAGGGTTATCCGGCAGTGATGGTTACCGATACCGCTTTTTACCGTAATGCCTATTATCATAGTGCCGCTGATACTTATCAGACGCTTGATTATGAGAGTATGGCGGCAGTGGTTACCGGCCTGAGATTTTCCCTTTTGGATATTGCTGATTAAGGTTGAAAATCTGGACATTTTCACTTGGCAGAGACTGACCGATATGATATTATTCTCCAACTCCTTTTACCGACGGTAATGAATGCTTAAAAATTAAGCAAAATCTTATTATGAAAGCACGATTAGTTTTAGCAGACGGTACAGTTTTTCAGGGCAGGTCTTTTGGCGCTGCCGGCGAGGCGGCCGGTGAGGTGGTTTTTAATACCAGTATGGCCGGTTACCAGGAGATCCTTACCGATCCCTCCTATAAAGGGCAGATGGTGACTATGACCTATCCTCTGATTGGTAATTACGGGATCAATTCCCAGGATGAAGAGGCGCGGAAGATCTTTCTGGATGGTTTTATCATTAAAGAATGCAGTCTGATTGCCAGTAATTGGCGTTCAGAAAAGTCCCTGGCTGAATATTTGCGGGAACAGGGGATTATCGGTCTGGAAGGTGTGGATACACGCGCTATCACTAAACATATCCGCCAGGCCGGGGCGATGAAAGGGATCATTTCCACTGAAGATGATAATGTAAAGAGCCTGTTAAAGAAACTGGAGCAGGTGCCGGAGATGGTGGGACGGGATCTGGTGCAGGAAGTAACTGTGGGAGAAAAATACCAGTGGCCGGCAGAGGAAAATGCCCAATATAAGGTAGTACTGATTGATTGCGGTGCTAAATACAATATTATGCGGGAATTGAGTAAACGCGGATGTGAGGTTACTGTTGTGCCAGCCCGCACAACTAGTAAGGAGATTCTGGCGCTGCAGCCGGATGGTTTGATGCTTTCTAACGGGCCGGGTGACCCGGCGGCGGTTACCTATGTGGTGGAAACGTTGAAGCAGTTACTGGGAAAACTGCCTGTTTTTGGTATTTGTCTGGGGCATCAGATGCTTGGGCAGGCTCTGGGAGGAAAGACCTATAAGTTGAAGTTTGGCCATCATGGGGCCAATCAGCCGGTAATGGATGTGCGCAGCGGCAGAATCGCCATTAC
>CAZIXI010000024.1:0-1038 GCA_964543115.1 uncultured bacterium | reverse complement strand
ATGGATTTTGTGTGGAGATGAAAGAGCAGGGCGGTAAATATTATTTCGCCGCTGATAATGATGTGGAAGTGACCCATATTAATCTGAATGACCGTACCTGTGAAGGGATCCGGCACACCAAAATACCGGCCTTTTCGGTGCAGTTCCATCCGGAGGCCTCTCCCGGGCCGAATGACGCAAAGTATCTTTTTGATGAGTTTATTGAGTTAATAAAAAAATGTAAAAAATAAATTATGCCGAAAAGAACAGATATTAAAAAAATTCTTATTATTGGTTCCGGTCCGATAGTGATCGGGCAGGCCTGTGAATTTGATTATTCCGGTACCCAGGCCTGTAAGGTGCTGAAGGCGGAGGGTTTTGATGTGGTGCTGGTAAACAGTAATCCGGCCACTATCATGACCGACCCGCTGATGGCGGACAGGATTTATATCGAACCAATTACCCCGGAAATAGTGGGTAAGATTATTGAAAAAGAAAAGCCAGATGCCCTGCTGCCCACTCTTGGCGGTCAGACAGCACTCAATACCACTGTAAAAATGGCGGAGATGGGTATTTTAGAGAAATTCCAGGTAGAGACAATCGGGGCTGATATCACCGCGATTAAAAAGGCGGAGGACCGGGAACTGTTTAAAGAAGCGATGAAAAAGATTGGTTTGGATCTGCCCCGAAGCGGACGAGCCTATAGCCTGGAGGAAGCCCTGGAGGTAGTTGAGGTCATTGGCTTTCCGGTTATTGTCCGCGCGAGTTTTACCCTGGGTGGTTTAGGCGGCGGGGTGGCCTATAACCGGGAGGAATTTAAGGTTATTGCCCAGAAAGGTTTGGATTGCAGTATGATCAGTGAGATCCTGATTGAGGAATCGGTGATTGGTTGGAAAGAATTTGAATTGGAGGTGATGCGTGATCTTAAAGATAATGTGGTTATTATCTGTTCGATAGAGAATTTTGATCCCATGGGTGTGCATACGGGTGATTCGGTTACTGTTGCTCCGGCCCAGACCCTGACGGATGTGGAATACCAACGGATGCGCGATGCCTCAC
>CAZIXI010000023.1:0-22716 GCA_964543115.1 uncultured bacterium | reverse complement strand
GGCGTTATCCGCAGTTACGCTATCTCTATCAGCAATCCCGGGGAAAAAGCGCGGCCCGTAACCTGGGAATCCAGCAATCCCAGGCGCCTCTCCTGGCCTTGCTGGATGATGATTGGATCGTGGAAGCAGATTGGCTGGAGGAGGTTATCCGCTTAGCGAGAAACAACCAGGAAAAAGTTGTTTTTCAGGGCCGGATGGTAAACTATTCTCAAGGTAATATTTACGGCGAGACCTGGCAGTTTGCCTTCAGTAAGTTTGTTGATTACGCGTTAGCCGGTAAACAGGCGGGTTATATTGATTTTATGGGCGGCACCAATGTTTCCTTGGAACGGAGCGCCTTCCAACTCTGCGGTGATTACGACACAAGCCTGGAATGCCGGGAAGATGAAGATTTGCGGATGAGGCTGCAAAAATTGGGCTACCGGATAAAATACGAACCCCAGATCATTGTTAAACATTACTACCGGCAGAACTTTATTGCCTTTACCCGCCAGCATTTTAATTACGGACGCTATCAATATTTACTCTTCCGGAAATGGGGCAAAGAGGTGCGCTACAAGCACGGCGGTGTTTTAGGTAAAAAAGTACGATTCTACAATCCCACTGTATTCTTTGAACTCTGGCAAAAATATGGGGGCAAGGCAGTGCCGATGTTTTTCCTGCTTTGCTACAAAATAATCCTGGCCCTGGCCGGCCTCAATTACGAGCGATTAATATGCAGGCATCGGTAATAGTAATTTCTTATAATTCCGCGGCAACAATCATAAAATGCCTGCGCTCTGTCCTAGAACAACAGACTAGCTACCCTTATGAAGTAATTCTGGTAGATAGTTCCCAGGATAATACACCTGAATTAGTTAAAGAAAAATTCCCCCAGGTAAGGATATTACATAGCAAAGAGCGATTATTCCCGGGAGCGGCCCGGAACACCGGTATGGCCGCGGCCCGGGGTGAGGTAATTATCTTTCTGGCCTCTGATTGCCTGGCCGCGCCCGGCTGGCTGGAGCAAAGGATCAAGGATCACCTCTCCGGGTATTCCCTGGTGGCCGGCACAATAGCTAATCGCGGTACAAGCAATCTCCTTCTCTGGGCAAATTATTTCATGGAATATTCCGCCCAGCTCCCCGGCCGGCCCCAAAAACAATTGGCTAGGGTAGTTTATACTGTTTCTTACCGAAGAAACACATTTCAAAAATACGGTTATTTCCCCGCGGAGATGGAATACGGGGAGGATACGGACTTTAACCGCAGGCTCATCACTGCCGGGGAAAAAATTTATTATGATTCTCGCATAAAGATATATCATTTAGGAGAGAAAACCTTTCCGGGTTTTATTCGCCATGCCTGGCGGCATGGCCGGGCAACCACTAAAGAGCTATTCGCGCCGGCACGGATATTTCTGGGCCGGCAATTAACTATTCTGCTTAATTGCCTTCGCTGGGCGACAACAAGTGAAAAGATTCATCTATTTTGTGCCTGGCCGCTGATTATTATTGGCCTGGCAACAGTAACTATTGGGTATTTAAAGAGTGAAAGCAATTAGTCAAGAAAAAACGTTTTCAGGGACTAGAGAGGGTATTGCCGGCACCTTATCTTGGCAGCCGCTGACTGATTTATCCTGGCAGGTAAAAAGAAATATAATCAGTTCAAGCCAATGCCGTGCTAGCGGCTCTAATCAGGACGGTTCCATCCAGGTAGCCATTACGGGAGAAATTAATAATCTTTCTGAGCTAAAATCCTGTTTACATAAAGATGGACAGGATGCCGACATTATTGCCTGCCTCTATGAAAAATACCAGGATAATTTTCTAGCTTATCCGCGCGGGATTTTTCAACTGGCCCTCTGGGACGAGCGTAAACAAAAACTATTGCTGGCTGCTGATAAACGGTCCGGATTAAAAACATTTTATTATTATCTAAACGGCAAGAAACTTGTCTTCGGCACTAACGCCAAATTGATCCTGGCCCAGTGCCCGGAAGCAAAAAAAATAGACCAAGCGGCATTAACCGACCTTTTTACTCTCGGGCAGGTTGTCGCTCCGAATACGATGTTTGCCGGGATCAAACAGCTCACCGCCGGCTCCCTGTTGGAATGCCGCCACGGGAGCATTAAGAAAAGGAAATATTTCCAGCCGGAAATTAAGGCGCTTAAGGGAAAACCCGCCAGATTAGCGGAAGAATATTTTGCCCTTCTCTACGCGGCCCTGGCCAGATCGCTTAGCGGCACTACTCAGCTGGACCTTTTACTTAGTGGAGGAATTGATTCCAGTACCTTATTGGCCTTAGGCCGCAAACAAATTGGTGCTGTTAAGACATATACGGTAGGCTTTAAAAATCAAGCTGATTATTCTTTCGCGCGGCAGGCAGCCAACCGCTACCAGAGCAATCACCACCAGCAGGAGCTCTCCACTGGCAATTTATTAGCGCAACTGCCGCTGGCGGTGCAGCAACTGGAAACCCCCGGCACAGCCTTTAGCGCCACCTTTGCCCTGGCGGCATTTGCCGCCAAATATACTAAATTAATCTGGCTTGGCGACGGTAACGATGCTATCTGGGGCTTTTATAATTATAAGCCGCTTTATCAGTTCAGCAACCCCCCGCTGGTGGATGTCTTTTTACAAAAGAGGTCATTACACAGCACCGCTCTGGTAAAGAGGATTTTGGGTAAAAACTATAATGAAGAAAAGCTCCGCGATAAAATTGCCGCCTGCCGGGTTCCCTGCAGTAAGAAATTTAACGAATTACTGCTGTTGAACAGCGCTATCTTTGGCGCACAGTTTGCCCAAAGGGAAACAGGCAAATTCTTTACGGAAGCACATGGCCTGACCCTGCGCGCTCCCTATCTGGACCAGGAACTGATGGCCTTTATTCATCAGCTGCCCTTATCACTTAAAGTCCGGAGAGGGATAACCGGTAGGTTAAAAACCAAGTGCCTTTTCCGCCAGATGCTCCAACAAAGACAAGTACTGCCGGCGGATATTATCCAGCGGAAAAAGGACTGGCTGACTTTACCCTTAGCGCAATGGCTGCGGGGAGAATTCGGCACAATAGTGGCGGCAAAAATAAACACTACTTCCACTCCGCTGGCTGACCTGATTAATGTTGATTTTATCCTCTATCTATTACAGGAACACTGCACCGGCCAGCGCGACCATAGCAATACAATCATGCTGGCCTTTACCCTGGCCCTGTGGCTGGAACAGTTTCAGCAGTGAAAATATCAATTATCATTACTTCTTATAATTCCGCGAAAACTATCAGCCGTTGCCTGGAATCGGTCCGGCGGCAGAGTTTTCCGGTCGAGTATGAAATACTGGTTGTGGACAGCTCGCGTGATAATACTCCGGCAATTATCAGGGATAAGTTTCCGCAAGCGAAATTGCGGCATTTTGCCAAACG
Organism: uncultured bacterium; assembly: GCA_964543115.1. Lineage (GTDB taxonomy): Bacteria > Auribacterota > CAZIXI01 > CAZIXI01 > CAZIXI01 > CAZIXI01. Next base: position 19,317 of record CAZIXI010000023.1, on the reverse strand, counting down.
GAAGCTGCCCGGAGAGGCGCTGAATATCGGACTGCGGGAGGCAGGCGGTGAGCTGATTGCCTTTATTCCCTCTGATTGTCTGGCCCATCCGGATTGGATCAAAAATAAAATCCCTTATCTGCAAAACGGCTACGTAGCGGTAGCCGGAGCAATCGGCAATGCCAGCCCGGGAAGCCTGGTTGGCTGGCTGACATTTTTTATTGAACACACCACTAACTCCCCTGGCCGGCCGGCAGAGGATTTTACCGGACGGCTGACGCATGGTTTTACCTACTGGCGGAAGATTTATGATCAATACGGCCCTTATGTTTCCGGGATAGCGGCGGCGGAAGATAACATGTTTAACGTTAAACTAGCGCGGGCACGGGAACCGGTCTTCTTCGCCTCACAATCACGCATCTTTCATCTAAACACATCAGGATTGCTGGAATTCATCCGGCATCAATACAGCCACGGCCGCTCTTATGGCGCCGGACTTCGTCAGGGCCTGCTGACCAATCCGCGGCTGGGAACAGAAAAATCCCCGAAAAATTTCCTCAGCTGGCTTATCAGCTATCCTGTTTTCTGGCTGCGGGGGATCTGGCGGAATGTCCGCCGCTGGACACCGGGACTTTTACCCCTATTTAGCGTGAGCCTGCCCCTATTAGTGGTAGCGCTTTATGCCTGTACCCTGGGGGTAATGAAGGAGATTTTCTTTCATGGAGAATAAGAAATTCTATCATGATATCTTCTGGATTATCCTCAGGCGGCTGGTTACCAGAATAATTAATTTTATCAGTACGGTTATTCTGGCCCGGCTGCTGGTGCCGGCGGATTTCGGCCTCTTCGGATTTGCCATTGTTGTTATTAATTTCCTGCTTTTATTCAAGGACCTGGGCACATCGGCAGCCGTTATCTATCATGACGCTCCGCCGCGGCTCTTAGCTGGAACAATGCTCTCACTAAACCTCCTGGTTGGAGTTGTCCTTTTTTTTATTTGCCAGTTAATAGCGCCGCTGGTCGGTCATTTCTTCTGTGATCCCCGGGCGGGACTTTTTCTCCGGGTACTCAGCCTTTCATTTATTTTTGTCGCGTTAGCTAATCCCCAGGAAAGCCTGCTGCGAAAAGAATTACACTTCCGGCGACTTGTCCTGGTACAAATTATTGCCTGTTTTGCCGCCGGAGTATTGGCGGTTCTTTCCGCCTGGCTGGGCGCCGGCGCCTGGAGCCTGGTCAACCGCAATCTACTGACCTTATTGCTGAGCACCTGTTTGCTCTGGCTGGTTTCACCCTGGCGGATACGGCTTGCTTACAATAAGGAGATAGCGAAAAAACTACTGCGTTATGGCTTTTATATTCAGTTGGGCCTATTAGTGGGCTTCATTTCACTGAATGTTGATTATCTGGTTATCGGACGAATACTGGGCAAGGGAAATCTGGGCCTATATCTTCTGGCCTTTAACAGTTGTTTCCTCATCCTGGGAATATTCTCGCTGGTTACCCACCAGGTCATGTTCCCCGTTTTTGCTAAACTGAAAAACAACCGCCTCTTACTCAATGAACGAATTTTGCAGGGATTCCAATTTATTTCGCTATTGGTCGTGCCGGCGGGCTGCGGCCTGGCACTGGTTGCCCGTTCATTTACCTTAACTTTTTACGGCGCAAAATGGCAACTGATGGTGGTGCCCTTTATCTTCCTCGCCGGTTATGCCGCCCTGCGTTCCCTGATGGCGGTATTCTTTGAAGGAATGCGCGCCCTGGGAATCGTGCGCCTGTTGGTTGTCATTGCCCTAATCAAATTAGTTATCCTGGTCCCTGTACTTATTTTTGCGGCCCGTTATGGAATTGCCGGCGTGGCTGCTACTCATCTGGCCTTCGGCATTATTGGGGTAATTATTGATCTTTTTATTATCAAGAAGGTACTAAATATTAATAGTAAGGATATCCTGACGAGGTTAACGGCCCCCGCGCTCAGCACAGGAATTATGGTTAGCGGAATACTTTTACTGCGCCTGGTTTGGCGCGGAACTACTCCATTCGTCAATTTAGTTTCCGAGATTTGCTGCGGGATTCTCTTATATCTACTGGGCCTTAAACTATTTCACCTGGATAAAAATTTCCTTAAAAAACTATGGAATACAATCTTCCTAAAATCTCAGTAATTATCCCCACCCGGAACCGTCCGCAATTACTAGAGCGGTGCCTGGAGGCACTGGCTCAAACAGATTATCCGGCTGATAAAAAAGAGGTAATCGTTGTTTCTGATAATGATCCGGAATCATCCGGCCCAGCAGCCAGGCGTAACCAGGGAATAAAACAGGCCCAGGGGGAAATACTGGCCTTTACCGATGATGATTGCCGTGTGGGAACAAACTGGCTAAAAAATGTTGCCGCCGCCTTTGATTCTCCGCAGATTGGCGCTATTGGCGGCCCGGATTACTCCACGGAAAATGATCAGCTGCTCACCCGTTGTATTGACTATAGTTTTAATTCTCTGCTGGGCACGGGAGGTATCCGCAAGGGACAAGGCGTACGGCTGGCCAAATATTACCCGCGCAGTTTCAATATGGCGGTTTCCCGACCGGCCCTGGATAAGGCCGGCGGTTATTTCCGGGAAGGATTGTTTCCCGGTGAGGATATTGAATTAAGTTACCGGATTAAACAAGCGGGCTTCAAGCTTGCCTATCTGGCTGACAACGGTGTTTACCACAAGCGGCGGACCACTAACAGGGAATTCTGGCGGCAAATTTATCAACGGGGCCGGTCACGGATTATTCTCGGGAGAATACATCCAGGACTGCTGGAAATAACCCACTTACTGCCGCTGGTTGCCCTGCTGGGCGGTATTCTTTTATTGCTGCTTTCCTTCCCGCTTTTTATTGTTTTGCTGCTGGCTTATGCCCTATTGCTTTCTTTTACCGCTCTCCGTGCCGCAGCCAAAATCAGGGATTTGCGCTGCCTATACCTTATCCCCGGGCTTATCATCATTCAACATCTCGGCTACGCCTGGGGACTACTCAGCGGAATTTTAAACCGGTCCGCATTTTCTTCAACACAAAAACCAACCGGCATAAACCATAGAGGCCGGAAAATGGTTTTATGAAACCATATTTTGATTTCCCCCTATAACGCGGCCTGTGCCTTACTTTTAACTCGCATATTTTAAATCCATAAAAGTGCGCTAATAACGGAATAAAACGATACATACCAGCTGATAGTTTTATTGTTTTAACCACATTCCTCCGGTAGGCCTTTAACCCGCTATTTGTATCATGTATTTTTATCCCGCTGATCGAAGAAACTACTTTATTGAACAGCTGTGAACCGGCCACCTTGGACAACCTATCCCTCCTTATATTGCGCCAGGCAGATACCACATCATACCCTTCTTCTAATTTAGTAATAAGATTGGGCACCTCCAGCGGGTCATCCTGTAAATCGGCATCCATAGTTACCACATATTCACCGCGGGCATTTTTAAAACCACTCTGAAGCGCGGTAGATTTACCATAATGACGGTTAAGTTTAATGAGCCTTATATGCGGATCAACCGCTCCTATCTCTTCCAATAACTCGCGCGATTTATCGGTACTGCCATCATCAACAAATATCAGCTCATGCGCGCCATTATAGCCGGCTAATACCTCGCGCAGTCTGGAACTTAACTCCTTCAGGTTAGGCTCTTCATTCAATACTGGTACAATAATAGATAATTGCATGGCAGCACTATTATGCCACAGCTGCCCTGAAAAACAACTAAATAATAGCCGGCAAAGGGGCTAAGATATTAATTGATGTTTTAATTAAAATAATATAAAATAAACGCAACTTATATAAGTTATATAAGAATCAATATATCCAGGAACTAGGAACTTTCCATGTCACAGCTAAAAAAAACCTTATTATTGCTGCTTTTATTCTCTCTTGGTTATCTCTTTTTTTCTTCCCCGGCCATAGCCGCCACCGAAACAATCTTCTCCGTTATTGAAGGGGAAATATTCTGCTTTGAGATCCCGGAGGATTTTCGCGGGATCCAGGAAAGTGAGAGATTACAAACCGGCGTATTTTCCGAGCGGATTGACTCTCATACCGGCTGGGTGATCGTTGACCAGGAAAATAAACATTGCTTCATCCCGGAAAAATACACTAGTCTCATTGCCAGCCAGCTGCAGCCCGGTTCAATGGTGCTTGTTTATTTCCATTACCGTGAAGACACCGAAACAGAATGGGATATCCTGGCCGTGGCTACCAAGGTGGAAGAGGGCCAGTTTTTCAGTGAAGGAACAGTGGAGACAACGGAAACAAAACCAACTATTTATATCCCGGAAGCTTCCACACTAACAGAAAAAGAATCAGAAGAAAGCGGACAGGAAACCGGCGCTGACAGTGATCAATCTGACATTGACCATGAAGAAACAGTAATTGAAGACGGGGAGGGTGAAGAAACCCCCACCCCTACCCCCACGCCCCCTTCCCCGCCACCGGAACCCGAACCGCCGGCACCGGAACCAACACCCAGCGGCCCCACGGCTTCTTTTACCAGCAGTACTACCAGCGGCGCCGTACCTTTAAGCGTAAACTTCGACGCCTCGGGCAGCAGCGGCCGCAGCAATGACGGCCGGGCAGGCACCATTGCCTCTTACAACTGGGATTTCGGTGATGGCAACAGCGCTACCGGAGTTACCGCTAGCAATACCTATACCACTGTCGGTACCTATACCGCTACCCTTACTGTTACGGATACGGCAGGTGATACGGGTTCATCCTCAACAACCATCACCGCCGGAGACGACACCAGCTTTTACTGGGTGGACCCGGTAAACGGCAGTGATAGTAACAACGGCTCAAATACCACCCCCTTCCGCTCAATCAGCTACGCCCTCTTAAATATGGACCCCGCTGTCAGCACAACCATTAACCTGTTTCCCGGAACCTATAGCATAAGCGGCGGAGAAAGTTTCCCCCTGTCCATGATAAGTCTTCCAGGAACCTTCCGGATAGACGGAGTCGGTGACGACGCCTCCGCGATTATTATCGATGGCACAGGTAATGACACAGGCGCCAATCCGTTAGTAGCATTTGATACAATCACGGTGACAGTAGCTGACCTCACCCTAACTAACAATTCGGTAATGTCCGCAATAGCGGTGACCGGGGCCACGGTTACGCTTGATAACTGCGTGATCAGCAACAATACGGCACCAACGGACCCCGGCGGCGGAATGTGGATTAGTAGCAGCTCTACCGTAACCCTTACCGATTGTACAGTCAACGGAAACCAGACTGGCGCTGGGATAATGTCAGGCGGTATTCATACAGAGAGTAACAGCTCTTTAGGGTTAATTAACTGCACCATCGCCAACAATCAGGCCGGTGATGACGGGGGCGGGCTTTACGTAGAGGATTCTTCCCTGAGCTTGTGCGGTTGTACAATCTTCGACAATACTTCCGGTGATAACGGCGGCGGCCTAGCCTGGCTGGGAAATATTTTCAGTGAGCTTCAGGTTAGCGATTCCACCTTTAACGGTAATTCCGCCATAAATAATGGCGGGGGACTTTTCATCGGCGATACCTCTATGAATACACAGAGTAATCTACAGCGATTAAACATTTATGAAAATACTTGCTCCGCTGCCGGACAAGGCGCGGGGGTCTATGTCGGCTTCGATTCAACTGCCGGCACCTTGGTCATCGAAAACTGCCGGATAGTACGAAACACCGGTGTGCCCAATACTGCCGGGGGAGGAATACATCTCAATTCCGGGGTGGCTGTTCTTACCCAATACTGCACCCTTGCCGCTAATGACGGTGCTGGAATCCTGTTCCAAAATCCCGGCACTCCCATGGTTGACGCCCATTATATTGCCAACTCCATTGTGTATGGCAATACTAATTACGGTATTTCCGAAGATAGTATCGGCAATACACCAATTGTGGACACCTGCGCCATTTACGCCAACACCGTCGGTATTGCTCTCTACCTGACTGTCGCCTATCCCGACACCCAGGCGGGAATGAACGCTTTTAATGCCGTTCAACCAAATAACATCTGGGTGGATCCGGCCACCGCCGGCTATCCGGGATTTAAGGATGCCGCGACCGACAACTACCGCCTGAATAACGTGGCGGCAACCGCCAATATTATTGACGGCGCTGATCCCGGCGTCACTACCACAACTGACCTGCTGGGCAATCCCCGCCCCTTCGGTTCCGGTTATGATCTGGGCTGCTATGAATACCAGGGTGTGGATCCGCCAATTACCGGCACTGTTTATGACGCGGCAACCGGCACAGCCGTTTCCGGCCCGGTAACCGCTATCTTTAATTCCAAAACCAACGCCCAAGTGGGCCTCAGCGAAAGCAATCCTTTCACCTTTAACGTTGATCCCGGCAGTTATTACCTGGCGGTAAGTAAAGACGGTTATGCCTTTCCTTCACAAATGGTGGAAAGTACCGTTGCCGGCGATCACGGTGATATCTTTTCGGTAAGCGGCGCGATGACCATTAATATCCCCCTGGACCCGGACGGCTGGCTGGTAGTAACTAAAACTTGTAATAAGGAACGGGTGGAAATCGGCGACATTGTTACCTACCGGATAAAGGTAGAAAATAAACACTGGTATAAGTCTGTTGATAATGTGGAACTGACAGACGAACTTGTTAACGGTTTTAAATTTGTGGAAGGATCGGGAATTAACGGCCAGCCCACATCCACTAGCAATCACAAAGTTATTTACTCTCTGGGCACCGTGGCCGCTAATAGCAGTACCTACCGCAGTTACCAGGTGCGGGTAGGCAGCGCCATGCCGCCGGGTAAATACAAGGCCGCCGCCCATACCAGAAAATCCACCACCCTGGCCCGGAACAGCAATATTGACAGCGTAGATATTGAGGTAAAGGAAAATCCCTTATTCAGCAGAGGCACGATTATCGGTAAGGTATTCTGGGATGAAAACGAAAATACCGTGCAGGACAATAACGAAGCGGGCATTCCCCATATCACTATTTATACCGAATACGGCGTAGTGGTGGAAACTGATGAAGACGGTAAATATCATATCGCTGATGTGCCGCCGGGTAACCACCTGCTGAAGATCGATACTCGGAAACAGGCGGCAGCCATCGCCTTTACTACAGATAATCCGCTCTACGTTAAAGTAACAGAAGGTCTGTTGGCTAAGGCCAACTTTGGTGTAACATTGACGGAAGCACTTGAAGAAGATAGGGACAAAGATCAAGTACAAGCGGAGCTCGGGGTCAAGGATATACTAAGTAAATTTTTTATTGTAGCGTTGGGTGAAGGGGAGATCCGTAATCTTAATACCAGCGGTAATATCGCGATGGTGGATAAGGATGACCGGTATGATGATGGGGTGAAGGTGGACGGGAGACTGGCCCTGTATCTGAAAGGAAAGGTTTTAGGTAAGTACCTGATTACTGCCAGTATTGATAGCGAACGGCGCAAGGGCGGGCACTATCATAACAAGGATCTATTTACCAACCTGGACCCGGATAAATATTATCCGGTTTACGGTGACGCCTCCACCGTGGACTATAGCGGCGTGGATACCCAGGACGTGGCCTATGTGTTAATTGAATGGGACAATTCTTTTGCCAAGTGGGGTAATTTTAATACCCTCTTTAACCTCTATAACCGCACCTTAAGCGGCGGATTGGTTAATTATGTCAGCGTTAAGAAAACAAAATTCGGTGATCCCTATACCATTGTTAAGGGATTCGGCGCCTTCAGCCGGCAGAAACCCGCGCATGACGAGTTTGTGGGCACCGGCGGCAGCCTCTATTATCTGCGGCACCGGGACGTGATTGAAGGCAGTGAAAAGATCCGCGTGGAGGTACGTGACCGCATCAGTAAAACCACGCTCAACACCCTCTATCTGAAAGAAGAGATAGATTACGAAATCGATTACGATTCCGGCCGTATCCTCCTGAAGAAACCCCTGAACAGCGTTCAGCAGACCTACGGCAGCAGTATTATTTCCAACGATATCCTGATGGGTGAACGGGCCTACCTGGTTGTGGATTACGAATATTACGGCGGCGGGATGAGTGAACAGAGCTGGGGCGGCCGGGTAAGCCAGCAGCTGGGCCCCTACTTCCGGGTGGGCTCTACCTATGTTGAGGAACAAAAACCCGGCGATAACTATACCCTGGCCGGCGGTGATGCCACGGTAAAACTGAATACCGAGACCCAGGTAACCGCTAAATATACCCGCACCGCCAATACCCAGCTGGATAGCGGCATGAGCTATGACGGCGGTCTTAGTTTCAGCCAGCAGGGTGCCGGTTACAGTAACGGTAAAAGCGGCAGCGCGCTCAGCGTGGACGGCCAGACCAGATTGTTTAATAACACCGATATCTATCTTTCTTACTCCCGTCAGGACCCTTTCTACAGCGTCAGTAACAGCATCGCCAGCCAGGGCACGCAAAAATATATCGGCCGGGCAGTGAGCCGGATAACGGAAAATCTCTCCGCCGGCCTCAGTCATATTACGCAAAGATATCATCAGCATACAATCGTCGGCACCACCATGGGCGCCCGCGATATCCATACCTCTTCCGCCATCCTCGATTACCAGCGCGGCAGGTGGGACCTGCGCGGGGAATATCAACACCAGCGGGTGACCAAACCCTTCCCGGCCACTACCTATTTCGGCACCATCCCCCTGGTAAATAATGATTTTCTTGCCGCGCGGGTAGGTTACCAGCTTTTTAAGTGGTTCCATCCCTATTTGCGCGGACAGTATACCATTAACGGCCGGCGTGACAATCAAGGCACAGCGGGTGCTGATATCCGGATAGGCAAAACAACAATAATCAATGTCGCCAAAACCGTGGGTTCACTGGGTAACAGTACCCTCCTGGGCGTAACCAGCACCATCGCTGAAGACACCGATGCCTATGCCAACCTGGAAGTGGGCAATAACCTGCGGCTGGGTAAATACACCAAAACCACCTATGGCCAAAGCACCATCCTGGGGCTTAATGAAAAGATCTATGTGGAACAGGATTATTCCAGCTACCAGGAAAACATTGTTCGCGGCAATATCCTCGGTTATAAGAAAAATATATCCGATACCCTGGCCCTGGGAGTAACCTATGAACGCAGTCACGTTAAGAGGATCAGTAACGCTATTGACCGTGATGCCGGCAGTATTGCCCTGGCCTACCTCAATCCCCATCCGGACTTCACCGAAGGGATCAAGGCCTACACCAAACTGGAATGCCGCAACGACCAGGGAACAAGCCAGGTGCGTCAATGGGTAACAGAAAACGACGCCCTCTGGCGCCTGACTGAATCACTTACTATATCCGGCCGCGGTAACTGGGGCTGGACAGAGAATCGAACCAGAAAACAGAATGAAGCGGAGTTCTACGAACTGGGAACGGGCTTCAGTTTCCGGCCGGTAAGCTGGGACCGCTTAAACGTGCTGGGTAAATACTCCTACCTCACCGATCTGCCGCCGGATGTGCAGTGGGATTTCGCCGAAGAAACAAAAACAAGAAAACATGTTTACTCTATTGAAGGGGTATTCGACCTCTGCCGTTACATCCAGTTGGTGGGCAAATACGCTCACCGCCAGATGAAAGATAAAGTGGGCGCGCGCCGGAATTGGACCAAAAGCACAACCTACCTCTATCTCGGCAGGACGAATTTCCAGATCACCAATGCCAACAAAAATAAACCCTTCTTCCTGCGCGGCTGGGACCTGGGCGTGGAATACCGGGTACTGGCCAATAAACAGATAGAAGACAGCAAAGACGGCTTCCTCGTTGACCTGACCAAAAGCGTGGGCGACCACCTACTCCTCGGCCTGGGCTACAACTTCACCGATTACGACGACGATTTACGTGGCAATGATACCTGGGATTCGAAGGGCTGGTTTATGAGGGTGAGCGGAAAATACTAACCGTTTTTTAGCCACGGATCGAGCTTCGCTCGATCCGTGGCTATTAAATCGTTCGTTAAAATTTATTCCTGCGTGCTGCCGATATCGGAATGGCCGCCGACCCATTCGATACCGCCTTCATTCCAGTACATCGCCCGTTCGGCAACTATCCCAACTCCAGTTGTTGTCGATTCCACTTTTGTCGACACCTCACCACTAACATAGCTTTTTACATTGACCGTTTCTCTGGAGGTCCCGCCAATCGTCCTCGTCGTCGTTACCGTTGTCTGGTCCGGTTTCATAAAAGTAACCAACACATCCACAGAACTACTATTAGGATTCTGAATGCAGATATATTCATCAAAATCACTGCTGGTAAAGCCTTCAGCAAAATACTTGGTAGTCGCCAGAGTGGTAACTCCCGGACAGCAGTGCCCGCCTACCCACTCAATCCCGCCTTTATCCCAGTACATCGCCCGTTCAGCAACTACGGGTATCCCATTAGTAGATTGCACCCTGGTAGACACCTCACCTGTAACGTAAGTCTCTACATTGACGGTTTCCCGGGATGTTCCCGAAATGGTTAAATCGGCAGTTACAGTCGTCTGATCAGGCTGCATGAATGTTACCGTAACTTCCGCTGAAGTGCCGGCAGGATTCTGAATACAGATATATTCATCAAAATCAGTTCCCGTGTACCCTTCAGCAAAATACCAGTTAAGGGCCGGTTTGGTTACCCCCTGACTGCAATGCGTACCAACCCAGTCAATCCCGCCTTTATTCCAGTACATTACCCGTTCGGCGTTAACAGTAACGCTATTAGTAGATAGAATCCTGGTGGATACCTCACCGGTAACATGACTTTCTACATTAATTGTTTCTCTGGAGGTACCATCAATCGTCAGGTCAAGCGCTACCGTTGTCTGGTCCGGCTGCATAAAGGTAACACTGACAGTTGCTGTGGCACTATTTGGATTCTGAATACAAATAAATTCATCAAAATCAGGTCCTGTGTACCCTTCGGCAAAATACCAGCTGGTCGCCGGGATAGGAGCACCCCCACTGCAATGGCCGGCAACCCAATTTATCCCGCTACCGGTACGGTACATCGCCCGTTCGGCAACAATACCGTAATCGCTGCTGCATTGTACCTTTGTGGAGACCTCACCGGAAACATGATTTTTTACGTTAACAGTACCCCTGGACGTCGGCGAAATTTCCAGGCTGGTAGCCACAGTAGTCTGATCCGGTTTCATAAAGGTAACATTAGCAGTAACCGTAACGCTGTTAGGATTCTGGATACAAATATATTCGTCAAAATCACTCGCCGTATAGCCTTCGGCAAAATACCTGGTAGTTTGATCAAGCGCGGTCCAGAGTTCACCACCGGAAGTATCATTCGTGGTCCCGATTAAAAGTAAATTATTTACAGTTGAGAAACGATATATGTTTGTATTCTCCGTATCGCCAAGACCATTTTCGCCTAACTGAGTCCAGGTTACACCATCACTACTTCTATATAGCTGAGTACCATTATCGTTATCCGTACCCGCACATAAATTCTGGCCCAAAACAAATAAATCCATAATCCCTGAGTTAGCAGCAACCCCAAACCCGTCACTCACTACTTCCGTCCAGGTTGTCCCATCAGCGCTGCGCCAGACTTGACCGGGACCACCATCGTGTAACAGTCCCGCGTAGAGGTAGCCGTTAAACACTGTCAGTGCAGCAGTTTGATAGTTATCACCATCACCAAATCCATCAGTCACTACTCCCGTCCAGGATTCCCCGTCACTGCTGCGCCAGACTTCCGTACCCGCGGTATCCCCCAACGTCCGGTAAGTACCGACATATAAATAATCACCAAAACTCGCCATACTGCAAAATCCCGTGTTATTCGCGTCGCCGAACCCGCTAGCCGCACCGGCAGAGGCAGCATCACCAACCAGCTGAAGCCAGGTTACCCCATCGCTGGTGTACCATAATTGCGCGCCAGCTGTTATTTCATTCCAGGTTCCCGCATATAAATTATCGCCCCAATGAATCATGGCAGGAAATTCTCTATTGTCGGCAGACCCAAAACCGTCACTGCCACTCTGCACCCAGGTTGTTCCATCAGCCGTCCGCCACATTTGACAGCCAAGAGCATTTTCAGTTCCGGCATAAAGATACCCGTTAAAACCACTCATAGATCGAACTATACTATTATTAAAAGAACCAAAACCATCGTCACCAACTTGCGCCCAGGTAATCCCATCCAGACTGCGCCAAACCTCACCACCGGTAACCGCGTTAGACGTTCCCAGATACTGATATCCGCGAAACGAACCAAAGGAAGTGATAGTATCATTATTCTGGTCCCCCAGCCCATCAGTACTACGCTGGGTAAAGGTAACGGCAGAAACCGGTGCCGCAAAACAAAACACAGACACAGTTATCAACACAAACACAAAAAGCAGTGTCTTCTTCATAAAACACCCTCCTTTTTAGTAATGTAGGGACAGCCCTTGCGGCTGTCCAATTCGGCATGTAAATAGACTGCCATTATAAGAATGATCACCAGTTCCCAGGGCTATTGTGGCCGCCGGCCCAATCGGTATCGCCGGCGTCCCAGTACATCGCCCGTTCGGCAATAATCCCCTGGCTATTGGTGCACCGTACTGTAGTAGAGACATCCGTATCACTCAAACCCTCCACACTATTAACATGAATTGTCGTTCGGCTTTGACCATCCAGCGTAAGTGTCTGCGTAATCGCGTCCGGAATATTTCCCTCACTATCCGCCGGTCGCATAAAAGTGACGGTAATATTTGCCGTCGTACCGCTGTTGGGATTCTGGATCAGCACATATTCATCAAAACTGCCGGTAGTTGTTCCTTCGGCCAGGAACCAGACAGCAGCCAGTTCGCGCACACCGATACTGGCATGGCCGCCCGCCCAATCCACTCCGCCGGCATCCCAGTACATGGAACGCTCGGCAATAATACCCACTTCGTTTGTTGACTCTATTTTAGTAGAAACAGCCGTACTGCTCAGGCCGTCAACTCCGTTTACATGAATCGTCTGCCGGCTCAGCGCCCCGACAGTAAGCGTCTGGGTCACCGGGTCCTGGGCATTGCCATCGCTATCGGCAGGCAGCATAAAGGTTACCGTAACAGCCGCGGAAACATCATTGGGGTTCTGGATTAAAACATACTCATCAAAACTACCGGTGGTCGCCCCTTCCGCCAGATACCAGGTTGTAGCGGTCTTCGTGGTGCCAATTGTGTTATGCCCGCCGGCCCAGGCCACATCGCCGGCATCCCAGTACATTGCCCGTTCACAGATAACCCCAACACTATTGGTGGATTTTACTCTCGTGGAAACATCCGTACTGCTCAGGCCCTCAACGCTGTTTACATGAATCGTCTGCCGGCTGGCAGGCGGAACGGTTAAAGTCTGCGTCACCGGGGCCTGGGCATTGCCATCACTATCGGCCGGCAGCATGAAAGTAACGGTAATATTGGCGGTAGTACTGTTGGGATTCTGGATCAGAACATAGGTATCAAAGGTACCGTTAGTAGTGCCTTCCGCCAGGAACCAGGTTGTGGCCGGCGCGGGCACCGCGATACTGTTATGCCCGCCATACCAGGGGACATCACCAGCCGTCCAGTACATCGCCCGTTCCACAAAAATACCCACATCATTGGTGGACTGCACCTGGGTAGAAACATCCGTACTGCTTAGATTCTCCACATTATTTACATGAATCGTGTGCCGGCTGGAAGGACCAACTGTCAGTGTCTGGGTAACCGCGTCCGGCACATTCCCCTCGCTATCCGCCGGCCGCATAAAGGTGACCGTCACATTGGCTGTATCGGTATTGGGATTCTGAATTAACACAAATTCATCAAATGTCCCGGTAGTTGTCCCCTCCGCCAGATACCAGGTATAAGGAAATTCGTAACAGCCAATATCATAACCTGATCCCTGCGGCCGCGGAACACCATCAATATCCGTGTCCGGCGCTTCAGTAGCGCTGCCGGCATTCACCGCGCCGGAGGCGGCTTCTAAATGATAATTCTGACCGCCGACAAAATCATTATCCACCCCAATATTACCACTGCAACCAGAAAGCGCATTTATCTGGTCAATGGTTAATACCGTTCCACTCCCTGGAAAACCATATAAATAGGCACCACCAGTATTTTGGTTAAAGTTATTATTAATCATTGTCGACAAAGGAGTAGCAGCAACATCAATAAGACCATAGCCAGGGGCTCCGGCAATAATACAATTTCGAAAGGTTGGCGTAAGTGACACAACCAGGATATTGCCTCCATTTATATCAGTATTAGTAGCAAATGTGCAATTGGTCACCGCCGCAGTTACCGTAGCCGTGCCACCATCTTCTAAAGAAAATGTTAAAGCAGAGGCGTAGTTCTCACTATTAGCGGTATTAGCAACAAAAGAACAGTTGGTTACAGTTACGGTAAAATTACCTGTATGAAATGAGAATAAACAACCAGCTGTATCGTTTGCGGAATTACTCGTAACAATACACCTCTCTAGAGTCACGGAACTAGCATTTGCATACAACCCACCGCCTCCACCAGTACTAGGATTAGTATTATTGGCTGTATTACTTTCTATAGTACTCTCGGTAATCGTAAATGTACTACTTTCAATAATATAAATACCACCACCGTTTACACTTGTAGAAGTATTGCTGATAATGGTACAGTTAGTAACCGTAACAGTAGAAGCGCTACCAACACCCAACCCGCCACCGCTAGTATCAGCGGTATTCCCGGTAATAATAGTATCCGTTATGGTAGCGGTTGATCCGTATACCCAAACACCTCCTCCACCACCAGCAGTATTTGCCCTGATCAGGCACCCGCTGATAGTTGCGGTTGAATTAACAACAGCAATACCACCGCCGGTTATTGAAGCGGTATTACTGGCTACAATACAATTTGAGACTGATACCGTAGCACCTTGCTCAATGAACACACCACCACCATCACTTGCAAACCCGGCAGTTATCGTAAAAGCGGCAATGGTTATGCCACTTAGAGCACCAGAGACAGTAATCACACTACCGCTACTGCCACCATTTATTGTTGTTGAATCAGCACCGGCACCCTGAATCGTTAAATTACTTGTGCCAACATTAATATTTTCTGTATAGGTACCCGCAGCCACCTGAATTGTATCTCCACTGCTGGCCGCGTTAATCGCCGCCTGGATGGTACTGTAATCGTCAGGCACATTGATCGTGGCGGCAGAAACCATACTAACAGCAACAACTAAGCAAAAAATA
The DNA here is from genome assembly GCA_964543115.1 of uncultured bacterium. Lineage (GTDB taxonomy): Bacteria > Auribacterota > CAZIXI01 > CAZIXI01 > CAZIXI01 > CAZIXI01. The sequence goes on along the minus strand of CAZIXI010000023.1, from coordinate 4,125 downwards.
AAAAAAGACACAAAGAAGATTTTCTTCATACCTCCTCCTTTTTAGCTTGTAGCTTCTTAGCTTGTAGCTTGTAGAATTATATAAATCCGAAATCCGAAATCCCGACAAGTCGGGACTGCAAAAAGCCTGTCCAAAATCCGAAATTGAATCACCAGCTGCCCGGACTATTGTGGCCGCCGGCCCAATCGGTATCGCCGGCGTCCCAGTACATCGCCCGTTCGGCAATAATCCCCTGGCTATTGGTGCACCGTACTGTAGTAGAGACATCCGTATCACTCAAACCCTCCACACTATTAACATGAATTGTCGTTCGGCTTTGACCATCCAGCGTAAGTGTCTGCGTAATCGCGTCCGGAATATTTCCCTCACTATCCGCCGGTCGCATAAAAGTGACGGTAATATTTGCCGTCGTACCGCTGTTGGGATTCTGGATCAGCACATATTCATCAAAACTGCCGGTAGTTGTTCCTTCGGCCAGGAACCAGACAGCAGCCAGTTCGCGCACACCGATACTGGCATGGCCGCCCGCCCAATCCACTCCGCCGGCATCCCAGTACATGGAACGCTCGGCAATAATACCCACTTCGTTTGTTGACTCTATTTTAGTAGAAACAGCCGTACTGCTCAGGCCGTCAACTCCGTTTACATGAATCGTCTGCCGGCTCAGCGCCCCGACAGTAAGCGTCTGGGTCACCGGGTCCTGGGCATTGCCATCGCTATCGGCAGGCAGCATAAAGGTTACCGTAACAGCCGCGGAAACATCATTGGGGTTCTGGATTAAAACATACTCATCAAAACTACCGGTGGTCGCCCCTTCCGCCAGATACCAGGTTGTAGCGGTCTTCGTGGTGCCAATTGTGTTATGCCCGCCGGCCCAGGCCACATCGCCGGCATCCCAGTACATTGCCCGTTCACAGATAACCCCAACACTATTGGTGGATTTTACTCTCGTGGAAACATCCGTACTGCTCAGGCCCTCAACGCTGTTTACATGAATCGTCTGCCGGCTGGCAGGCGGAACGGTTAAAGTCTGCGTCACCGGGGCCTGGGCATTGCCATCACTATCGGCCGGCAGCATGAAAGTAACGGTAATATTGGCGGTAGTACTGTTGGGATTCTGGATCAGAACATAGGTATCAAAGGTACCGTTAGTAGTGCCTTCCGCCAGGAACCAGGTTGTGGCCGGCGCGGGCACCGCGATACTGTTATGCCCGCCATACCAGGGGACATCACCAGCCGTCCAGTACATCGCCCGTTCCACAAAAATACCCACATCATTGGTGGACTGCACCTGGGTAGAAACATCCGTACTGCTTAGATTCTCCACATTATTTACATGAATCGTGTGCCGGCTGGAAGGACCAACTGTCAGTGTCTGGGTAACCGCGTCCGGCACATTCCCCTCGCTATCCGCCGGCCGCATAAAGGTGACCGTCACATTGGCTGTATCGGTATTGGGATTCTGAATTAACACAAATTCATCAAATGTCCCGGTAGTTGTCCCCTCCGCCAGATACCAGGTATAAGGAAATTCGTAACAGCCAATATCATAACCTGATCCCTGCGGCCGCGGAACACCATCAATATCCGTGTCCGGCGCTTCAGTAGCGCTGCCGGCATTCACCGCGCCGGAGGCGGCTTCTAAATGATAATTCTGACCGCCGACAAAATCATTATCCACCCCGATATTGCCGCTGCAACCGGAAAGCGCGTTTATCTGGTCCACGGTTAATACGGTTTGACTTCCGGGAGAGCCATAGGCATAATCGCCATCCCCGTTCTGGTTAAAGTTATTATTAATCATTGTCGCCAGACCAGGAGCATTAGCCGCTAGCCCAAAGCCGTTAGCGCCGGCAATAATACAATTCCTCAAAGTAGCGGGGAAAACCTGCAACAATATATTAAAACCGAAATTATCATCGTTAGAGGCAAACGTGCAGTTATTAATTATTGTTGCAAGCATAACAGTTGACCCAGGGGCCTGTACAATAGCCAAAGCCGACGCCGCGTTAGCGGCATTAGCCGTATTTGCCGTAAAGGCGCAATTGCCTATTCCTAAAGTATATGTACCGCTTGAAGTCGGAGAAGCCATATAAGCTAAAGCACCCATTTCATTTGCCTGATTGTTTTGGAAAACACACCTGTCTACCGTCACGGAAGAAGCGCTTATAAGCAGCGCGCCGGCTTGCCCGCTATCAGCGGCAGTACTGGTAGCCGCATTATCCATTAAGATAGAATCAGTCAGCGTTAAGGAACTGCCGTCACTAACAACCATCCCTCCGCCATTACCGGCAGTTGATGTATTACTTCTAATATTACATCCGCCCATTGTCGCCGCAGAACCATCAGTGACACAAATACCGCCGCCTTGACTAGTGACCGTATTATCTACAATAATGCTATCAGAAATAGTTAGCGTTGAATTATTAACATAGATCCCCCCGCCGGCACCGTCTGTAACGGTGTTGTTCCTGATAATACTGCCGCTGATCGTGGCCGTTGATGAAGTTTCAACAGAAATACCTCCGCCATCTGTCTCCGCTGTATTACCATCCACAATACAATTGGAAATTGTCACCGTTGAACCGGTATTAATATTAACACCACCCCCGATTGTCGCTCCGCCATTTGTTATTGTAACCGCTGAAATAGTTAATCCCGTTAGAGAATTAGTAGCCACAATTGCCGACCCATTGCTGCCGCCGTCTATGATCGTGGAATCAGCCCCGGCACCCTGAATAGTCAAATTGTCTTTACCGTTAAGGCCGTCAATAGTAATATTTTCCGCATAGGTACCAGCCGCTACCTGAATGGTATCTCCGGCACTTGCCGCATTAACCGCTTCTCCAATGGTGCTGTAATCTGCCGGAACATTGATCGTCGCGGCAAAAACCAGACTAGTAGCAATAACTAAACAAAAAACAGAAAAAGACAACAAAAAGATTCTCTTCATACCTCCTCCTTTTTTTAGCTTGTAGCTTGTAGCTTGTAGCTTGTAGCTTGTAGCTTGTAGTTTGTAGTTTGTAGTTTGTAGTTTGTAGTTTGTGGAGTATGGATTGTGGATTAAGCAGACTAAATCTCGGCAGAGATTTATTTTCATGCTTTATTATAACAAAATTCTACTAATTTGTCCAGAGGCAAAGAGGCCTAACGACTGTTATCCATTAACAACCGTTAGGCCCCTATTTCAATGTCACCAATTATTTCAATTTGAATGTTTTAAATCCACCACCTTAAATCCACAATCCGAAATCCGCAATTGAGTTACCAACTGCCCCGGCTATTGTGCCCGCCGGCCCAAGTGCTACTATCAGCGTCCCAGTACATCGCCCGTTCGGCAATAACCCCAATTTCGTCGGTGGACTCAATCTTGGTGGATACCTCACTGCTGCTCAGGCCCTCAACACTGTTTACATGAATGGTCTGCCGGCTCTGTGCGCCCACATTCAGAGTCTGGGTGATCGCATCGGGGATATTGCCTTCACTGTCCGCCGGCCGCATAAACGTTACCGTCACCTCCGCGGTACTGGCATTGGGATTCTGGATGAGCACATATTCAGCAAAGCTGCCGGTAGTGCTGCCTTCGGCCAGGTACCAGACAGTGGATAATTCCGTCACCCCGATACTGGCATGGCCGCCCACCCAGTCCACACTGCCGCTATCCCAATACATTGAGCGTTCGGCAATAATGCCAACATTATTGGTGGATTCAACCTTGGTAGAAACTTCCGTATTGCTCAGGCCTTCCACATCATTTACATGAATGGAATAGCGGCTCTGGCCGTCCAAATCGATTGTCTGCGTAACCGGATCGGGTACCGTACCGTCACTAGCCGCCGGCTGCATAAAAGTAACGGTTACCGCTGCCTGCACACTGTTGGGATTCTGGATCAGCACATATTCATCAAAGGTGCCGGTAGTTGTTCCTTCCGCCAGATACCAGGTAGTGGCAGTTGTGTTGGTACCGATGGTGTTATGGCCCCCGGCCCAGCTTATCCCGCCGGCATCCCAATACATCGCCCGTTCCACAATTACTCCAACATCATTTGAGGATTGGATCTTAGTGGAAACATCCGTACTGCTCAAGCCCCCTATCCCGTTGAGATGAATTGTCTGCCGGCTGGA
>CAZIXI010000022.1:0-22748 GCA_964543115.1 uncultured bacterium | reverse complement strand
AAATTCCCCGACGGCAAAATCTGCGTTAAGCACCTTGACCCCGTCAGGAAGTTCAACCAGCAGCACCCGACCCGCGAGATCAAGCGCCAGACTGTAAGCAACATAGGGCTGGCCGCTTACCGGCACCACGCGTGATTTCTGGATCACCGTGTTTTCATTTATGCCCAATTCAGCGGGCAGTCTGGCCAACATCCCGGTTGTAAACACTCCCTGGTCCAGCAGATCCCCTACCAGATATTCCCCGGCCGCATAGGTATTCTTTACTTCCTTGCCGTATTTACTCATGGTGGACCGGTTTATTCTACTGCTGCCCTTATCATATTGGTATTTGGCGCTGTATTTTTCCGCGAAATCCACCTCCGATAATTTTCTTTTTAGCGGATCGGCAGGGTGATAATATTCATATCGAAGCAGCATTTCCTCGCCCGTTGCTTCATCATATTTCATCACCGCTACTTCAATATTACCCTGATCATCGGTTTCCCCAGTGGGCTGCATAATTAATGTTGGTTTTCCGGCAGTTTCTTCATAAACACTGCGGGAAGATTCTCCGCCGGTCTGATTCACCATCCGGCTGCCGTAAACATACCTTATTTCTTCTATTTTGTCCGGATCATTATTATTGCGCAATACTTCCATATTGATACTGCGGCCATTACCGAGATTTACTTCCTGTAGGCACCATTTCTCTTCCCCAGGGCCAGCTATTGGTCTTTCATTATATATAAGGTTATCCGGATGTGCCGCTTCGCGGTAAAAACTTGTTTTTGCCGGCTCCCTTTCTCTGCCCTCATATTCCGAAACAGAATAATATTCTTCTGCCTCCCCGGAAGGTCCCTGCAATAATCTAAGGTGCACGGTTTGCGTGCGGCCCAGATCATCCAGTGTCTTTTCTTCAATGCTGCCGGCCTGTCCCTTTATCTTGACCCAAATCGGCAATAGCCAGCTGTTTTGCGGCCTTCCGCCTTCAAATACTATACTTTCTCCCGCAATCGCTGCTCCGCTGACGCTCTGGCTGTATTCCGCCCGCGCACCCGGCAGGTAATTAGTAATTTCTTCTACTGTTTTGTCATTGTTATCTACACTTGTCCTGACAACACTAACCACATCACCCGCCTGGTAAATCCCCTCTTGTTTAGCCTTAAAGGTAATCCGATGTGAAGGTTCGTATTCATAGCCTGATTTGTCAGCTTTGCGCCGCCGCACACTGCCGTCATAAAATACAATGGTTAATTCATCACTGTCTGCGCTAGCCAATTGACGCTGAAGGGCATGAATGGTTTGCGCATTTAAGAGCAAAAGATCAAGTTTATGCCTTACTAAGGGCCGGGATAACTGCAGGTCAAACAGCGGCCCACCCGGTACTTCTGCTGCCTCGATGTCCTCTCTAATATTAGTTTCCAGTACGGCAGCGATGGTGAAAAATTCCTTCAGTTCATCCACATCCCGCCAGAAACAACCATCACCAACGCCAAATTTAGAAGTAAACCAGTAGGCCAGCTGTAGCATATCCCTGGTAAAAATCTGGTGCACGTTCCGATACGACAGTTTCTGGCAATTATTAATATCAATGGCGTTCAGTTCTTCTGTTAAATTAAATATCTTTCTGAAATGCGGATCGTTAAGAATAGCGATTACATCATCCAGACCACGCAGATAATCACTTACCGTATCATAGCCAACTGATCTGTCCGGCCGGCTGTCTCCAATTGTTTCATCAACTATGGCAAACATAAAATTCAGCATCTCATCACCCGTAGAGGTACCGGGATAAATTTTCGGAGTGATTTTAAACAAATTACGGAACTTTTCACTCTGCATCAAGACAGCTACTTCCTTAATATTTTCAATATAATCCTCTAGTTTCTTCTCCGTCTTAAACCTGCGCGGATCCGCCGCATCATAGCCCAGTTCACACTCATCCATATAGAGGATAAAATAAAGCATTGTTTTTTCATCTTCACTAAATACTGCTCCGCCGCTTAAAACGCTAATTGCCTTCGGGGTGCTAATACCATAAATGATTTCTATCTCCTCTGCAGCTTCCTGGAATATGCGCACCAGTGTACCCACAATATAATCAAGATCAAGTACAGTGAGCAGTTCCTTACCGTTTTCACATAACCTGCCGTCATCATTAAAACACATATTTATCAGCCTGTTCAATTCTGATCCGCCGGTAGCAAGCGTATTGCCCAGGGGCCCAATAATTGTCAAGCCAACTCTACTGATACCGTCAGTAAAATCAACCCCATAGAGATATTGAAACATCTTTCGGTAATCTTCATTGTTGCGGCAATTTTCTTCCCACCACTGCCAGATCTCATAAATGCCGTCCAGGATATAACCAACCGTATCTTTCATTTCTTCCACCGAATCAAACCGGCGGCCGTATTCATATTTGTGCCTGATGGAATCATCCACCTCTTGATAAATCAAATACTCGATCTGTTCCCTGCCCTCTTCCGTAAACTGCATATTCACAAAATCGATGCCGAAGATCTCTGACAGCACCAGTTTGCGGTCAGCGTCAGCTTCACCCATTTCATATAAACCCTGGATACAACCAAGCAAATAGTCAAACCCGGCCATGGCATTGGGATTTATCGTTACGCCCACATCCTCCAGTACGTGGTCATACGCCTGATGGGCATCACCATCACTGTCATAATAGAAGATCAGGGAAAGGAAATTTGTCAGTTCCGAACCGCCCCAGTTAATGTTATTATCACTGATATCGGTATCGTAATTCTTCTCCAGTATCTGTTGATAAATTTCATTACCCTCGCATAAAAGAATCATGCTGTTGGCACAGGCCCCGATATATTCCGCCTGGTGCTGCATTTCCCAAATATCAATTATATCAATGCTCCAGCACACCAGTTCACTCTCCACGGGGATATCGGTTTTGAAAATGAGATTCGTTACCCGGGAAAACCCGTCCCGATCATGGGGATTAAGCGTCAGCGTCAATCCGGCAGCGGAAACATTACCCTGAAATCCCAGGCTGCGCATCATACTGGGATGATTGTTAAGTGTGCTTGCCCAAACTCGTGCCCAGGGCAATAGTTTTTCGGTAAAAAGCTTGGTCATTTTCACCGGCTGCCAATCTTCCCCCTGCCTCAGGTACCAGCTACCCAGAAGAAGATATAGTTTACGTATATATTCCAGATTATTCAGTTTCTGCTGCGCTGCCGGAATGCCCAAGGCAATACTGAAATGATCCTGTCCGCTGCCCAGACCCGCGTCATTAAAGCTGCTGATGGCAGAGTGTAAGCCATTAAGGTGCGGGCGCACTGCCTGCCAGATTTCCAACCCCTGTTCCTGGTTGCCGGCCACCAGTCCCAGCAGAATGTTTATTTCGTTAATTTCTTTTTTAGTTAAATCTTCCAGGCCGTCAGGAAACACTTCCGCCAGCTCAATGCCGGCAGTACAATCAGCCATAAAAATCGCCTTTTGTTTTTTACCCCGGCCGTGCAGATATTCAATGTTTACATACGGCTGGTGGATCATTAAGAGAAACATCATTTCCTGCCAATCATCACTCAGCTCCTGGAATGCCGTGAAGATTTCCGCCGGCTCTTTCACCGGATCTATTCCCTGTTCCAGGTTGCGGATAAGTTTATAGGCATCCTCTAGTTCCAGTTCGCCTAAAATGATCTTTTCGGCAATCCGGTCCAGGAGGTACAATTGTCTGTCACGGGGCCGGCCGTCCTCATCCAACTCTAGATCGATATTGGTAAAATCAATATCAGCAAACAATACAGCGGACCGTTCAATTAATAAACCAATAACTTCCAAATAATCCCGGCCGTCAAACCGCTGCTGTTTACCCAGTGCCAATTCCTTACCTAAGACAAAATCCGCCCAGCACACAATATCTCCCTTGTTAATGCTACCCATAATTTGTTCCAGCAGATCCTTGTATTTAATGGCGCTTAAGAGCTGCCTTTCCAATCCGGCGGTATCCTCTCCGGCCAATGCCGTCAGCAACCCGTCTCCGGCAGGCAGCAATGCCAGCAGCCCGGCACTCAGGTCAGCAGCTTGCCCGTCCAGGAGATCCAGATATGGCTTTAGCCTTTTGGCGTTTTCTAATCCTTGTTCCAGGGTGCCGGGATAAAGCTGATAATATAGCGCGTAATAGATTAACGCCTCCAGATGCTCCGGATTATCCAGATCCAATATGCCTTGGGAACTTGTTTTTTGCTTGGCCTTTAGAGCAGTCATCAAGGCGCTTACCTGCGCTTCATTATTAAACGAAGTTCTGCGTATCTCTGCGCTTAATGCCGCTATCTCACTCTCTGTTAGGACGGGCAGCTGCACAAAGTAATCTTCCAGCATGTCTTTAACAATGCCCATGGATTCAATCAGTTCCTCTACCGCTATTTCTTTATTGCTGCTCACCACCCAGGCCAATCTCTGCAATAACAGGGCCTGCGGGTCAGTGAACGGATTTTCAATACTGATTTTGACGCCTTGATAAACATGCCTTTCCAGCAATCCCTTTATCTTAACCAATTCCGTAAAATATTGCTGCGCATCCAGGCCCTGATCTTTTTGCGTCTGATAAAGCAGAGTCAATTTATCCAGTCCCTGGATATCATCCGCGGAAAGATTTTCTATTCTCTTATTGGTTAATTGCTGCCAGCGGCTGGCAACCTCAGCCATATCAATAAGGAATTGCTCACGCTGCTGTCCCTGCAGGGTCAAGACAAGCTCTCTTTGCAAAAGATAAACAGCGGGAGATGCTGAACTCTGCGGCGTGGTTTGTGAGGTTAGAATCATCTTTATTTGGTCTTCCGTAATCTCCGTACCGGTAATTGTTTCAATGTGCGGAACGAGCACAGACATCGCCGTTAACATCTCTTCGCACCGTTGACTGTACCCCTCCTCCTCTTCCGCCGCCCGGTCAGCTTGAGCAATCTGGATCAATTCCTTCAGCTGCGCTTGATTAAATAAATCATAATCCAGCAAACTGCTATTAACCAGCATGGACAGGCTGTTTAACAACTGGTCCAGATCCTGATTGAAATCATCCCGCAGGGAAAGCAATACCAGATATCTCACCGTTTGTGCAGCCGCCTCATTCCTTATCCAGTCCCTGTCAATAAGACCGATGGTCTGCATCTTTTCCGCTACCAAAGCCAGGCGCGCAAGGTATTCTTCTGTATCCAATCCTTGTTTGTATTTTAGCAGGGCTATGCCCAGTGCCCATTCCCGGTAGAATTCATACTCCGTTTCTTGAAATAATTTCTCTTTTTCTATTCCCAGCTTTTCGGCAATAAATGTTCCGGTACGCAGATGAAGAGCATGTACCGCCAGCCACTCATTCGTGCCGATGCCAAATTCCCGCTGGCCAGCCAGTAGAGAATCAATAATATACGGATTATCTGCCGCAATCCTCAATTCCTCTAATTCACCATATTTAAGCTCCAACACGGGCCGTAATTGAATAAATAGCTTTAGCGGTTCTTCCGCATTCACCTCTTCTTGCTCCATTTCCCCGCGCACCATCACCCAGTAACAGGCGAGATCAAAATGATCATCACGGGAGAGGTCCAATTCCTCCTCGCCAACGGCCTCGGCTAAGATCTGTGGGAAACCATCCCGGTAAGCATCAATCAATGACTCCGTATGATTGGTTGCCCAACGCTGATCGAATAACCCCAGGCCGGCAATTTTACGCAATATCTTGCGCTGATCACTATTAGTATAATCAAAGTCCTTTGCCTGACCAAAGATGCCGGCAGCCTCCAATTCCGGCCGTAATTGCCCCATTAATTTTAAGATATTCTCTACATCAGCTGCGGCAACACCTTCAATATCATTTACCGTCGCCGCAATTGCCCAGTAGGAAAGAAACTGCAAGGCTGCCCGGTCACCAGCCTCTGATTCAAATTTAAACTGCATAAATTCATCCCGGGCAATAACGGTACCAATGATTTGTTCTACGTAGGGGATAAAATCAGCAAGATTTTCCAGATAATTCTCAATATCACTGTAGCTGTATCCCTGGCTCTTCATCAATTCATAGTATTCCAGGGTAAGTACAAACCCGCTGGATTCCGTCAGCTGCTTTCCCTCTTCCCAAAATTTGAACAAATCATTTTCCCCTTCATTATTTATCAGCGTATCCAGCAGCTTAGTGATCCCGCTGAACATTTCTATATCCGTAATATCAGCTGACCTTAGGGCCAGCACCAACTGCAGACTGACTTTTGTTTGCGCAGAGAATAGATCCAATAACTCTGCTGTTTCCACTTCAGTCATTTCCAGCAAATCCTGCAGCATACCGCTTTTTACTAATACGGTAAGGTCAGCAATTAGCCTTTTTGCCTGGTTCATTGTCAGTGAGCCATGAGTAACCTGTTCGCTATAAAGCCTCAGCAGCATCCTGTATTCACTATCCATCATCGTTGGCGTGCTGCCAGTAACTTGCCGGTAAAAATAGCGGAGAGAAGTTTTTAGTTCTATTTCATTATTAATACCCTGCCGCACCGCCTCATCCTCTTCCAGCAAAATCATTGCCACAATGATCCGGTCATACAGTTCCTTCTCCTGCGCCGCTGTGGGCCTGGCCCCTACCGGCCGGCCGAAAAGCTGAGCCACCCGTGGCTCTAACACAACCTCTAATTCAATCATCCGCTCTACCTCTTGCACACTAAAAGCTCCGCTAAGGGATATCCGGGCAAAATATTGCGCCTGGGCAAAATCCAATTTATCCCGGCCATTAGTTTGGCGCGCATAATAATCGGCAAACCGCCTAATGGCCTTAAGCTCTCTGGTCAGTGCCCGGCTGTCAATTTCATTGTGGGCATAGAGCTCATACCAGAAATCCGCGTTTGTGCGCAGCCGCGGCCAGTCCGCCAAATCCGCAAGATACGGCTTCACTTCCGAGTTTAATTCATCACGGCACTGGTACCATTGCCGCTCACTCTCCAGCTGTGATTTCTCACTGTCAATATTCAGCTGGAGAATATCAATATTTACCGCTGCCTGGCGAAACTTTTGCAGCCACTGCGGCAATTGCGACCTAACCCGCTCTGTCCGCTGTATGGATTGCTGCATACCTTGATCCAAAGTATTTACATCCGCCTGCAGTACAGCAGCTAATTCTGCGGCGGTTTCTCTGGCTGCCTGTTTACGCGCTGTTAATTCCGCTAACCGCCCCCTGGTTTCCGTGTCCAATTCTGCCAGGGCTATTTGCAGATTGTTCAGCTTCTCAAACTTAGTATCCAGACGTGTACCAATCTCTCCCAGACGTGAACTGATGTCATATTGCGCCTGCCGGTATTCATGTAACTGACTGCTGATCTCCGTCAGACAGGAATCCAGCCGGTCCAGAATCTCCGTCATCTCCAGCAGATATTGCGCCGTTAAATCATTTACCTCTTCAGTGGTGATATTGCCCTCAGCCAGCTGTTTTTCTAACTGCTGATAGTGTTCTTCCGCCTGTTTCAGACTCTCATCAAATTCGCTAAACGACTTTTCGTATTCCTCTCTTAATTCACTGACCGCGGCTATTTGTTTTTGCAGCGCCTGATATTTGCCTCTGGTAGCTGACAAATCCTCTATCCAGGAACTAACCGTTAACAGCCGGCCGGAAACTTCTGACTGGGTTAGCGCTTCGGTTTCCGCTGCCGCCATTGATTTAGCACTAGCCGTGGTTGTGGAACTGCTCATTGCTGAAGCTATTTGTGTATCGGATTGGGTACTGCCGCTGAGGGCAGAATAACCGCCGGTGAATCCTTGACCGGCGGCGCTGGCATAAACCGAAGTTATGCCCTGATTTTCCTCGTTTGCTTCTTCCGGCAGCAGCCACTTATAACGACGGGACAGCCCTAAATATGTTTTTCCGCCCACCGCCGCGGAAACATAGGGCTTACCGTCTTCCAAACCAAATTTTATTTCCTTTATGTCCTCTTTTACAAGATCCCAACCAAACAAATCATCATTACCTACCCGGTAGAGCTCAACATAGGCTGAAAGCCATAATAACTCTCTTTCCCCGGCACTTGTCCCTAACCAATCAGAAAATTCCCACGGGCTCATACTGGCCATGGCTTTAAGGAAATTTCTCTGTCCCAAGGCGGCATTAACGGTCAGACCAGTATCCAGATCCCAGCCGGAATCTTTATCGTAATCCAGATTGATTTCTTCTGTAAGATAATTACCTAATTGATCGAAATATTGCGTTAGAGACACCCAGAGACTGTTATCCACTATGCCTTCCCCTCCGATCCCCAGGTCATTCTGCACCTGTAACAGAAGATGCTTATTAATATACCAGCGCACATAGGGATCGGCACCCAGACGGGAGGTATCGCTAGAAGAATATTCTATGTCCAATCCCACGCGCACGTTACTGCTGACATTGTATTCAGCACCGGCAGTAACACTTCCTCCGCGCTCATCATTATCCGGGTTATAAGTGAAGTTTGTATCAAAATCCAACTGGATCTTGCTGCCCAGCCAGCGTGAGAGTTTTAAAGCAGCATCCTCGTTATCCACCTGAAAGATATAATTGCCGTTTTCACTCGTATAGCTAATGCTGCCGTATCCACCCACGGTTTCTTGTCCTTGTGCGTTTTCGATGTTATAAGCGCTGAGGGCAATGGCCACTCCCTGCAGGGCAGCCGCCATTTTACCAATATCCCCGGTTACGGTTACCGACCAGTCCGCCTCCCGTTCCGTCGGCTCTAGACAGTCCTCATTACCTTCTGTCTGGTATTGGCTCAAATAATAATTGGCGCTTACTGTTATTCCGGCTCGTTCACTGCCCAGGGCGGCACTGCTGCCCACAGAATCGGTGATTTCACGATAATCAAGCGTATTATAGTTTACTTCAGAATGTTGACCGCTCAAACTGAGAGACAGAAAAAGCCCCAGCGGTACAACCTTGGTTAGGATATCCCGGTTAAGTGCTACCTCCGCTTCCAGATCATCTGCCCGCAGGTAGGATTCTTCCAGATCCAGCATCTGCCGGAAAAAAGTGGTTACATTGCGCCCGCTATAGACAATCTCTTCTTCCTGACTGCCGGTAAATAAATTCATTAATTTGATACCACTGATTTGTGCTGTTCCCATACTCTGAGTGGTTTCCACTTCCAGGGCGAAACTTTCCACACCGCTAACTATTCCGAAAAGGTCGGAAAATCCCGTATCCGGCAGGAATGATTCATTAAGATAATCCGGACTATAATAAACAAACCGGCGGTTAACATGAATTACACCCTCCTCTTCCCATTGATATGTATATTCCAGAACCGGCGTTGTCTGCGTTGTTCCGGTAATTGTCGCTTCTATTCGGCTGACGGCAATGGATTCAATTCTGCCAGCCCGCTGTCTGATTTCTTCAATAGCGCTCTCATCTCCCCGCCAGTACAATAACAGGCTGAGTTCAGCCTGCTGCAGAGCTGGCTGCAGGCGGCGCAGCACCTCTTTCTCATCTTCAGCCAGCTTATCCTTGCTGGTGTAAAAATTGTACTGGGTCAATAACAGTTCATAGCGCTGCAGCGCCAGCGTTTTTTCCTTAACCAGGTTTTCATAAGCCATGCTGTGGGCGATTGCCGCCCATTTGGCTGTTTCGTCCGGGCCGTCACTGAACAAAACATTAAATGCCGGAACAAATTCACAGCCTAGCCAATCCAGCCATGCGGCATAGTCCAGTCCCATATCTTCCGGAGTCTGCAGGATAAGACCCTGTTTAAGTATATCTTGCTTCTCATCTTTTGTTTTCTTTCCCTTTAACAGTTTGCGCAAAAACTTGTTGAATTCCTCTATGTCCTCCCCGCGGATCATCTCTGACTGCGCCTTTTCTGCTTCCTTGTTCAGGGAGGCTATTTCCTTCTTTATGGTTTCTATAAATCTTTTTGTAAATTTTTCATTTATCTCATCCCGGAACAGCCACTGCTCGTACCAGTCAGGCAGCAGGCCATAATAGCCGGTCATTTCATTTTCCAGTACCTTATGGGCATAAATCAGGCAATAGAGAATTTCTTCTTCGTTAAGTCCCTTCACATCTTCAGCCAATCCCCGCACCCGCGCCTCAAGCTCAGCAACGGAACGTTTATCAGGCTGCATGGTTCTTATTTCTGTTAATAGTTTATCCAGCAATTGTTGCTGGCGGCGCGTTTTGCCTGTTGCCTGGCGCATTTCCTCACCCAGGCTGGACTGCGAAAATGGTTCTTTATAGATTTGCGGCCACTTTTCTTCAATCATTTCATTCAGGGCCTGCAGAAGAATCTGGTTGTCGTTTATTTTACTGAGCGACTCTGTATATTCAGGCTGTGTAGCCATACTTTTTTCTATCAGCCAGTCCAGTCTCTTTTGCAGCAGCTCTATCTGCTGGTTGAGCGCTTTCCGTTCAGCAGCTGGTGCTGTTGCCTGCCGGGTCTGCATTTCTTCCATTTCCAGCACGGTCTTGGCGATAGTTACTAACAGCCTTCTACGGGCAGAGAGTTCCTGGCAGAGATTTAAATTACTTAACTTTTGCTGCCACTTTGCCTTCTTTTTATCCCTGATTCCGATCAGACCATCCAAATCAATAACCTTAGCGGCAAACAAAGGATTATCACTAATATCAGCAATCTCTGTGTTCACAGTTTCTCTATCACTGGCTGGCGCTTGTTCCGGTTGGTCTGCCTGCGGCTCTTGCAGGCCGTTAACCAGTAGAAGTTCCAATCTAGCATTAAAGTATCGTAATAAATTATCTGTGTTTGCTGTTTCCTGATAAGCAGCCAAGGCAACACGATAACGTTCAATTATCTCCTGTTTGTTATATGCCGCCGCCTGCTGGCTGATTGCCATTCGCCGGCGTGAGCGGTCCAATTGCATTTCCATAGTCACTAACTGTTCTTTTTGCTCAGCGCTAAGATCTCCCCAGAAAAAATGCCCCAGATTAACAATATCAATAATTGTATAAATACCCACCGGCACCAGGCTGACTAAATCACCTGCTGCCGCTGAGACAATTGCTCCCGCTGGTATTGTCAGCGGCAGGCTCTTGCCCTTGGCAAAATCTTCTTTTTCCGCTACCAGGGAATTGAGATAAACTACCTGGGCCAGCGCTTCTACTTCCCTTACCGGCATTGAACCCAAAGTGGATTTCTGCAGCTGCTCCAACAGCTGAATGCGTTTTTTTACAGATATGGTTTTATCGATCTTGTTAAGCAATTCTCTTTCCCTTGTAACGTCGCTGCCGTTTTCTTCCATGATATCCGCTATCCGCTGCCAGACGATTAATTTCTCTTCCAACTCATCCTTGGCCTTTCCTTTATGCTTTCCCTTCAATTTATTTATCATTACCGTAATATCATCATCAATCAATGAATGCGGCTGGAAGACAGCGGCAAACAAATCATCAATAAATTGCCTATCAAGCCTCTCCGGCACAAGCGCCAGGTTAAAAGCCCCCCCGGCCAAAAAATCACTCATTCCCAGACCGGCAACTATGCTGCTGATATCATTATCCAGCCCCAAATCCGAATAACTATCCGGGTTTACCGTGTACTGGAAGGCAGTCTGGGCCTGAAGCAGCTGAGATTTTGCCTCCTCTAACTGGATAAGCATCTTTGCCGTTGGTGTGCGTTCGCTCCTGGTAGTCTGCTCTACCAGAAACAAATAATGTTCATTGGCCTTAATCACCTCTAAATAACGCAGCACAATCAGTGCCTTAATTTTTTGTGCGGTAAGATAACGGTAAAGACAAAGTTCCGCCGCCTTAAGTTCCCGGGCGTCTTCCGCGTATTTTGTTTTCTTAATCATTATTTCAATCACCTGGGAAAGCACCATTGGATCAAATTCAATCGTGTTGCGTAAGACTTCCTGCACACGTGCTAATTCGGAAAGATCTCCCAATTCGGAAAGGTCCATATTCAGGCCGGCGCCAAACCTGGCACTAACTGTTAATGCCTTTTGTGCCTTTTGTAGACGCAGTAGTTCTTGATCGCCCTCCAGCCGCTGGATCTGCATCTCCACACCATTATTAACCGCTGCCTGTGTTAACCCGTTTAGGTTAGCCAATACCTCTTCATTATTTCCGGTAAGCACAGCAGCCGGCTGCGTATTGGTAAATATCTCCGCCAGACACTTCTGCTTCTCAGTTTCTAAAAGTGCTAGTGCCTTGGTATAGCGCTGCCATTCCAGGTTAAATATTTCCTGCATATTTTCTATATGTGTGCCGTAAATATTCAGCAGTTTTTCAACATCATCTATCTCCACATTGCCGCTTTCCGCGGTTTTTTCAAATGCCGATAACCGTTTACCTATCTCGCGGGCATTACCTGACCAGATTCCCAGCATTTCATTGGTATTGGTGAGCAGGGAAAACCTTCTGGCGTCTTCGTAATTGCGCCGCAGCCTCGCTCTTTTTTCCCGCAGATCATAAATAACCGTATCCAGATAGGCAATTTTTTTATCCAGTTTTTTCTTCGGGTCGTGGATCACCGTATTAACATATAGCCCCAACACCCTGGTTACTCCGTCTTCTTCATAGCCGATACTGGTTCCCACTGTCGGATTAAAAAACCGGAGAATATTTTCTGCCTGGGCACGTTTAAAAATAGCTTCCGCCAATCTCTTTTTGGCCTCATCTGTGCCTACCTCTCCGGTTAGCGCCTCTTCATCACCTTTAAACTGAATAATGTCTACGATATCCCTGGCCAGTGATTCTTCATTTGCCAGCTCACTTGTTAACAGTTTTTCCGCTTCTGCTTTTGTGGCGGCCAGAATATCTGCGGCCGTACTAACCGTTAATGGTTTGCGTGCACCAGCCAGCACATCGGTGCGTGACCCGCCAATAAGATCATAACGGCTGCTGAATTGTTTTACTCCCAGGATCCGGTTTCCGGAAGCTGATAGAGTCAACAAATCGGCATTTACTCCCATTAATCCCATTACCAGCACATAATCCTCAGGCGTTTGTTCAATTTCACCCCGGTAATCAAAATGATAGGCCTCCGGCCCGATGGGAGCAATTCCGGTAAATGTACCGCCGCTTAACATAATTCTTCTAAACCCGAACCAACGGGCAGCAATATACATATCTTTTTCTAATCCCTCCACCTCAGACAAACTTTTTCCGTCAATCCTTTCCTCATTTTCTTTCACATACCTCTCTATGCGCCGCTGAGCCTGCCAAGCCGTTATCTCTTCATCATCATTAACCAGACCCAGGATTTCCAAATTACCGCGCAGATTTCTTACTTGTCCATTGTCCTCCAGTAATCCGGCGGCCTCTAATTTGGCTTTAGCCTGTTCATCCACCGGCCGGCCCGCTGCATCAATCAATTTCAATTCTTTTAATATTTCAAGTAACCTGTCGTACTCGGGAACCGGTAAAAGCCTGAGAAAATCCGCGGAGAAGAAATTAAAACAACGGTCATGCATGCTGATACCGTTTGTCTTTTGTGCGCGTGACGCTACAGTCTTAAATTCGGCACTCTTTTCATATATTTGTGCCCACAATTGAATGGCCTTATTATTGCTAAAACCCATCATCCGGGCAACTGTATTGGGGCCGTGTCCCGCAATATTTAGGTCCAATGCTTTACCGGCCTGATGTCCGGTATTAGATCCCCGCGCCGCTACCCTCGGATTTAACTGTACCAACCACAATTGCTCTTCACGTGTACGAAAAGAACTGTTTACATTAACGGTCATCTCACTGCCATACTCAGCACGAAACTCCAGCGCCTTTTGCCAAAATGCCTGCGATACTTCAGGCAGGGCCATTCTTTTACTGCCATCATCCCTGCTTATTCCCGTAACCACTTCTTCACCGCTCAAATTCACATAACGATCCATACCAAACACCACCCGTCTGCTACCGCCAACGGTAATGATCTTGGCCTCTCCCGGCAATATCTCTTTTGCCGCCTCAGCTGCCAGTCCCGTACTCAAACCAACCATGCCAGAAGTCTGCAAAGCCAGATGTTCCTGCACCTCCAGCGCTGCCTGATTTAAATAATAGCTAAGGATATCCATGCTAATGGCCTTCCTGATCTCGCCATATTCAATCACGCTAAGAAGAAAGGATAAATAATATTGTTCTATTTCCTTATTAGACATGACGATTTTACCAATATCCTGCCAAAACCCCGCCTGCATAAACCACTCCGGATTTGCCCCATCTCCGGATTTGACTCCGGCCAACAACTTCCTCTCACCGCTGGCCCCGTATTCAGCAATTGCCCAGACAAGCTGCTCATATACCTGCCGGATACTATTTTTGGCATTATTCAGTTCCACGGAGTTGTTCAGGGCCTGTTTCTGCATTGCCGCCAGATCCATATTTTCGTTACTAAGACCGGAGAAACTAACCGCCTCACCGCGGGCCAAATTAAGAAAGCTGTTTAGCATGTATACGTTCTGCCGCTGTAATTTAGCAATATCATCTGCCAGCACCTTATCTATCCGCACATCCCGATAATATTTTTCCAACAGCGCGATCGCTTCTTCCGGATCATTTAAAAGTGCCTGCACGAACACCCTCACCTGTTCAGCGGTTAATTCATCTTTGGTTACCGCCAAAAGATAAGCCATTAACCCCACAAGCTTATCGCGCAGTAAGGGATCGGTACCTTCCCAGATACCCAGCTGTTTTAGTTCCGCGTTTATTGTTTTCGTGTAGCTTTGCATCAAATTACGGAATTGGTGTTTTTGAATTTCACCTTCCAAGAAGCCCGTATAAATCTTGGTTTCATCTAATCGCCCCTCTACTGCCTCCTGGGATAGTTCCTTTGTTTCAACCTTAGCCCGACTCTCCTCTGCCCGGGCCGCTATCCATGTTTGTTCCTCTTCTATTTCTTTAAGCTGTTCGTCGCCATAGTATCCCAGGAGACACAATAACCGCTTAACAACTCTTACCCGTGCTGATTTCTCCCCATAATTAATACCCTTTTCTACCCGGGCGGCTTCTGCTCGCAACTCTTCGGCATTTGTTTCCAGCCCCAAGACAGTAATCCATTCAGCCAGAACAGCTCTAGCCTGTGCTGCTGAAAAATCATATTGCTCCAGACTTTGCCGGGCCAGTTGCTCAAATTCCTCCCTGCTGGAACCCGCTGATTGCTGCCACTCTTCAAACACGCGTTCTCTTAAAACACCAAGCATCCTTATCTGCATCCGTTTTTCATTCCAGATTGATTCAAATCTGGTTACGGCCGGAAGATTATTTACCAAGTCTGTGGCCAACTCTTCTCTGGCAATATCTATTTGGGCGCTGGTCAGCATTTTTTCAAACATCAACCACTGCTGGAAATTATCCGCTTCCCGCAGGCTGATTTCCCATTCTGCCAGCAGATAATCTATTTCTGCACTGGTATAGCCACACTCCTTGATCTCCTGCCGGAGCCGGCTTTCTTCCTCAACCCCGAAATTATCCATCAGATATTGGCGAAACATTAACCAGCCGGCCGCCATTTCCCTAATTTGTCCTCCGTTTCTTTCAGTAGAAACACCATACCCAGCTAAAACTGTTTCCGCGGCTTCACTCTCCGGCATCCACTCTTCTTCCCAGGCCTCGATCCGTTCCGGCATTTCTTCTCCGTACACCAGGCGGCAATAATCCCGCATAAACAATTGGTATATCTCCGCTTCATCTGCGGAAAAATTCGTTCCTGCACCCAAGAGCATTTCCCGCCAAATAGATGTGAGCACATAAGCATCTTCAATGCGGAAATCCGCTTTGTATCTTTTCGTTAATAAATACAGTCTGGTGGCAATCTCATCAGCGACCTGCTGTCTGGTTAAGGTGGGATCCCCGGCCCAGCGCTGCAGCTCCATAGTATAACGATCAATCTGCGGAAAACTCGCCATCAATTCCCCCAGACCCGCATCCAGATATGTAATCTTCATTTCACGATTATCTGCTGCATGTTTGTAGAGAGCGCCTACTCCTGCTGCGGAAAAAGTCATTGCCTTAAGTTCATCTATCCTTTCTTCCGCCAAAACGTAATCTGAATAGTACTCAGCTAAAGAGACTGACAGCGGATCATCATACTCCTGACTAAACTTCGTCCACAAACGGTAGGTGCCGGCTGCTGTTTCAGTATCTTTCTTTATAGCTGGATCCAAATCAGCATTATCGTTCCAGCTCATTCCCGCCCTCTCTTCATACAACCGGAAAAATTCTTCCACCGCGCTAATCGATAACTCATTTTCTTTTTCATCATAGCCAGCAGCGGTAAATGCCCGGATGCCAGCCGGCTCCAGGCCGGTTATTAATGGAAGAGGATTATTTCTTATAATATCTATATATTTCATCTTTGTTTCATGATCCAACTCCAACAAACTAAGATCCACCACACACTTTGCTTTTAACAGCTGGTTGTCGTTACGTGCGGTCAGGGTAGCAAATATTTCTTCCGCAGAACTTGATTGAACGGCCTTTTCTTTTAGATATGCCTTTATGACTCTTTCCACCGCCCCCCGGCCATAAACCGCATCGATCAGTTCCAACATGTCTGTGGGGAATTCTAGCACCACCAGGGCAGCCAGATTATTCTGGATCTCTTCCTGCATTTCTTCCCGTATCTGTTCTTCTGTCAGCCCTCTGAGATCTACCTTTTCTTTTTCGCCTTCAGAAAACAGCGCGCCGCCCAAGCCCTGCTGCAGAACCTTCGGGGCGGTTTCTTCCTCTTGCTCAATTTTCGCATTCTCAGATAGGGCCTCAAGTATTGCCTGTGACTTTTCCAGTTGCAATTGCCGCAGTTTTTGTTCCGCCCGCTGTTTTTCCTCCGGGGTTTTGGCTTCTGAAAGCTTTTGTTGTGCCTTGCTTATTTTTTTCGTGTGTTTTTTCTCCAGCTTCGGCACCAGCTCTTGAAAAACAGTTTCTTTTTCCTGCTGCTCGCGCAGCATTCGCAAACTGGGCAAAACACTATATTCGAGATTAATTACATCCATTGTTAATTGTTCCCTTTCTTCTGCCGTCAACTGTTCCCCCATTTCTGAGAGCATGAGTTTTGTCCTCTCCAACTTTGTTTCATTCAGCTTGATATAGGCATCTATTTCCTCCACTGTGCTGCGAGCAACAACAACTTCCTGCCAGACATCAGCCAGCTCCACATCGTATTGCTCCATTTCCTCAGACACCGCCGAATAATCCGGCGGGAAAAATAGATCCACTAATAATTCCAGTTGATAATCCAGTACTTCGGTAAATGAATCCGGAACATCAGTTTCCAGCATCCTGTAGGGAATACCAGCATGCTGGGACTGTGCCATTACTGCTGCCGGGCCGCCAAACAGAATTGATAAACCAATCAGGGGCTGAGTGGATTTATTTAAACCTTTAACGATATTTTCCGGTTGTCCGATCCAGGATCTGAGCCGGTTGAGCCAACTTACCCTGACCAGACCCAATTCTTCCAGCATGATAATCAGGGAATTTTTTATCCGGGGATCGTTTATCTTCAATCTTTGTAAAACCTCTTCCACTTCCCTCAACAAATAGCAGCCATTGTCCCGGCGCTTTAATTCAATTAAACCGGCATAAAAATCCAGCAGCAAACCTTCCTGAAAACCTCTTTTCATTACCCCATACGCCAACTCGGTAGGGTTATTCGCGGAAGCCACATTTAGTTTATATTCAGCAACAACACGATCAATAGCACCAGCCAGCTGCGGTTTATTGTTCTCGAGACTGCGAATCCTCATCCGGTAGCGCCAGGAAACACCGCTGCGGGAAGAAAAATTCGTAAAATTCTTCTCCAGTACTTTCCTGGTTCCATAGATAACCAGCCTGGTAGCGGCAAACAAAATACCAAGCATGATTGTCCAGGCGGCAAAAACAGGCACCGCCCAACCAGCAAAAAGCGATAGCAGTGATGAGCCTGCTATTGCGTAGAGCGCACCCAGAGAGGCCAGAGAAATCCAAACCAGGTAGGCATTAATTGTTCCCGATCGGAATAAATACAACAACATTTCCGTAACAGCATTCTTTTTGGTGCTAGTGGTATCAATTTGCTCTTTTGTTAATAGTCCCAACACCCAGAGAAACTGCCGGAATCTTTTCCGGGCCAGCATACGGTCAACCCAGTCTGTTTCTTCACTGTCTCTTATCTGCAATACGGACTCCGCCAGCCTTTTTCCTGTTTTTGACTGCATTATCAGCCAGAAAATCCCTTTAATTAAGAATACTAATGATACCGGTATGCCAACAAATTTCAGCCAGCCAATTCCACCAGCCAATAATCTATTTTGAATAGCCTTAAGCATAACAACAGAAATCCAGCCGCCATACCAGCAAGCAAGCATTAAAGCAGTAATCCCCGCTAAAAAACCGGCCAGAAATCCAGCTGCCGTTACTTTCCAGTTGGCCGCCGCCGTGCCGCTGCTTTTCCTGAAAATAATCACCGCCGCGATTCCACCTGCGGCCATTGCCAGAAACCCGGCAATAATTGTTACGGCAGGCGCCGCCGTCAGGCTGCTTGTACCGGCAACCGCAAAAACAGCAATAACACTGACCACGCCGGCGATCAACGCGCGGCGAAAACGTTTACCTTTATCCATGCGCAGTTTTTCCGCTTTCTTGAGTGAATTCCTTTCTTTTAACAGCAGTATTGACTGAGCCGTTAAACCCAGCAAACCGCTAAGTGCCGCGGCAAACAAAAGCTGCGGTCCAACAACAAATGCCGCAAAAGGGAGTGTCATCAAAAACACTACTAACAGCAGGGCGGAAATATAAGGAGCGTATGAGCTGGTTAGGAACAAAAGTTGTTTGGCCAGAATTCCCAATATCCTGGCGGATCCGATTCTCTGCGTTTCATATTCTTCGTCAGCTGACGAATCCTTTTTTAGTTTTGTCATCAGTCTTTTTAGTATCTTGGTCAATTCCGCCTTAGATTCATCCTCAGCCTGGAGTCTCTGTGTCTGCGAGCTCAGGGCCCAGCCAATCATAATTGCCAGGATACTTATAGCAATCAATCCACCCGGTCCCACACCCATAATGCCGGCAGCAATACTGCCCAAGAAAGATTTGGCGATAATACTGCTACCCGCCAGTGAAAGCAGGCTGAATACCAGTTTCATTAGCCAGACACCGCCAACAGCCAGAAAAAGAACAGTGGATACAAGCTTAAACCTTGTCAAATATCGGACCATTTCATCATCTTGTTTTTTTCTCTTTAAGGCCTCTTTTGCCTTTGCCAAATTTATCTTGATCCTGGTTCCGGGCCGCACCGTGCTTTGCAGGAACATGGCCAGCAGTTCTTTCCGCAGCTTCTTCTGCTTCTGCTGATGAATCAGCCTGATTAATTCAATGATCTCCTGCTTTGATTGCTGCCGTTCCTGAAAATATTTTTCAAAACCGTCACGGGATAAATGTTTCTGCAGCCGGTGCCGCTGGCTGCCCGCTTCGCTAATAAAAAACATCCAGTGTTTATCGATTATCTGCAGGACCTTGCTGCGATAATCATCAACTGTTACCCCGGGAGAAGACTCCAATTTAAAACCGCCGCCCAGGACGGTAATCAATTCACTCATGGATCCGGCTGCAAGCACCCTTTGCCGCAAGTGGGCCTGGGCCAGATTGAAATCACTCATTGCCCGGCCAAAATCACGTTCATATTCCGCCATTTTTGTTGTCTGCGCCTCAATGGCCGCACGCATTTCCCGTACCCTGCGCCTGTTGTTCGCTATCCAGCCATTTTCGTCACCTTCTTCGTCTCTGTTAATAATATTAATACCATGATCTGGAACAAGATCCTGAAAATGCTGCAGATACTCTTTAATCACTTCATTGTGTTTCAGAAAAACATTATCTTCCAATGACCAGAACCCGTACCAATAGCCAACCTTACCGTTACGCGCCACCCGTCCCCGGAACTGCGTATCCGTGGCCTCCAGTGCGTCACAATAAGTGGAAACCGCCGCCATATTATTACCCTTAAAATCAACTCCGCGCCCGCCAAGATTAGTGGAAACGATAATTACCCGGGGATCTTTAGCAGCCGCCTCTACACATTCTTTTAAATCAGCAAAGTTTTCTGAAGTAAATTTAATAATGATACTGTCAATTCCCGGCAGCATGATCCGGTCTTCCTGCAGATGAAGATCATTGCTGGATTCTACTACTACTGTTTTTGCACCGCAACCGGCCTGCAGATTATCCACCATCCGCTGGGCATCAGCATCTGATTCTACCCGTACCAATAGCGATCCCCTTTGCACAATATCCATTACCTGTCCCCGATGAACATTAAGCGCCATAGATAGCGCCGCCTGCCAGGATTTTTCTTTTGTTTGGAACAGATCGGCCCGGTCACGTCTGTGAGAAATAGTGCCTGTCTTCTTACCAGGCGTTTTAACTTTTTTACCATACATTCTTTGCATAAACACAGCATCCATGGTGGCACTGGCCGCGGTGAAATCGCTTACTAAACCAAGGGCCGGATCCAGCACCTCCGGCAGCATCATTGAGGCAATAATCATAGAATCAGGCTCCGGTTTCTGTCTTTCTTTAATCCTCACCGCCGTATCCAAACCATAACTCCAGCGCCTGCCGGCAAGGCGCCGGCCGGTGGTATCGCAAAGAATCTCAATTTCATTACTCGAAACAGCATAATCAATATTTTTTTGATAAAACACATAGGCCTGCAGAGCTAATTCCACATATTCCCGCCACAGGGAAAAATCGCCAATCCCCATAGACTGGCCCCTGTCCTGCTTAAAGGCGGCTATTCTTCCCACCTTTTCTCTCAGCCAGGCCTCACCTCTTTTATTCAGGCTGATACTGCCTGCTGAATCATTGCGCACACAATAATCCTCGTTAATATCCCATTTGCCTCCAGCCTTAAAAAGCAGTTTCTTTTCTTCCTTAACAATTCCATCCACCCTCTGCTGCATTAATAATCTTTCTTGTGCGCGTTTCTTTGCCTGGGCATCTCCCAGGGCGTTACTGTCGGAAATCACGCAGGGGGTAAACAGGTGATGTTTAAGCGGAATATCTCCCTCGTCAAAAGCCAGGAAATACTTTCTTTCACCGCGCCTGAGGGCCACCTCTTCCGGCTGGCGTGAGGTAAACATATCGTCCTGCAGCCGGTGCACAAAATCATGAATATTAACATAGACAACATCTGCCTGCTCGTAAAGCTTTTGCTCCGTTACTTCCCGGAATCCCCCTTGTCCATCACTGAGAAAAGCCGTTCTTTTCTTATTCCGGTTAACCACATAACCAGCAGTCATTCCCAGCTGGTCAAAAATCCCTCTGGCTGTTTTCGCGTCTCTTTCCACCAGGGTGCCTTCGGTATGAATGATGATCTTCTCATTATTGATTGACTTGTACAATGATCGATACCTCAGATAAGCCAGGGCGATAAACATAAATGTCTTGCCGGCAGAAGTGGGCAGATCAGTCATATCTCCGTGCAGCATTAGCCGTGCCGCCTCCTTCTGTATCGACCATTTATCTTCTTTCCAGTCTTCTCTGCCAACAAGACCGCTGGCGATAATTGCTTCTTTTACCGGGGCGAGCTCATCTGCTTCATCCTTCATTTTTCGTCCCTCAGGCAATTGTGGTTTCCCCGCTTGCAAATCAGCCGCCACAGCATCACAGAACTCCTTTAAGGCATGGTAACCGGCTACCAGCCTGATCGGGATATCGCCTATATTCTCCGGCATATCTTGATCCATATCTTGATGATTGGCCTCTATCCTTTCACACAATCTTCTAAACTCAACCTCAGAATAGTCAAATGCCTCCCGCACTTTTTTCGTTTCCGGCCAATCGTAGTAGAGAAACAGCAACCGTCTGTTTTCCTGCTTGAATATTTTTAAAATATCCAGCTCTCTGGCACTGATTGATCTGCTTATACTTCCTCCTTTCGCCTCCGCCTTTTCCCGCAACTGACGCAAAAACCAGAACATCTCCAGCGAATCGCTCAGATCACAGGCCGTCCAGTCAAAAATATTCGCAGCAACAATCAGCGTTTTCCCTTCGGCCAGCCATTCTCCTTCATCATCAATCAGCCCTTCTCTTTGCAGCCGTTTTTTAAGGGCGGCAAGATCGGCATACTGTTCTTCAATAATTATTTCCCGTGCATCCTGCTCCTCTGTGAATTCCACCTCTACTACTACCGGTCCTGCTTCTACTCCCGGGGCAGCATCTTCCTCATCATCTTCTACCAGTACCTCAACACCTTCGTCACTCGTTTCTCGTCGCTCGTCTCTCGTCGCTAGTCGCTCGTCGCTCGTCGCTAGTTTCTCATCTAATAGCTCTTGGTCTTCTCCCGCAGCAAAGAATTCCTCTTCAACTTCATCAAAATCTTTATCCTCCTCATTCTTCTCCGGTTGTTTTCTGCGCCGCAGCCTGCGCCAAAGGAGCTTAAAGGGATAAGTTACTATTTTTATTAGTACCGCTCCTGCCACCACAAACAATCCCACAAGTACAGCAAAAACCAAAGAAATTGCCCCTATGTAGGAAGCAATAGCAATATTGTGGCGCTGCTGTTCCGCCGGGGATTTGTTCCCATAGACATTCTTCCCTTCCTGTAAAATAGGGGCTGTCCCTATTTTTTCTTCCAACATAACAATTTCATTGCTTATTAGCGGTAGTATATCCCTTTCAAAGAATGGCGGAATATTTAGAACTCCCATCAACATAATCATCGCCGCTAAAGAAGCGATGCCTTTTCGTTTTCTCTGCAGGCGCCGAATTCTTCGCCAAAACATATCCCCGGCAATTTCAACAATACCCTGAGCATCTTCTTCTACCACTTCTTCCAGATCCTCTTCCGTAATTGTTATTAAAC